>JBGAIK010000003.1:0-51418 GCA_044225615.1 Acetobacteraceae bacterium
CTCTGCCCCCGAATGCGCACCCGCTGGCCCTTCAACCAGCTCCCGCAATTCCGCACCGCCTGATGCAGCGGCCCCGCCATCCCGGCGGAACGGCCGCCGCGGCCGCATCCGGGCCGCGCGCGATCACGCCCGCCGCGCCATGATCGCCAGCGCCACGCCCCCCAGTATGCAGCCCGCCGCGATCACCAGCCGCGCCGTCAGCGCCTCACCCAGCAGCAGCGCCGCCCCCGCCGCCGCGATCGCCGGCACCGTCAGCTGCACCGTCGCCGCCTGCGTCGTCGACAGCCGCGGCAGCGCCCGGTACCACACCGCATATCCCAGCCCCGACGTCACCACGCCGGACACCACCGCCAGCGCCATCCCGTGCGCGCCGGCATGCCCGCCCAGCATCGGCACCGCCAGCAGCGGCAGGCAGGGCAGGGCGGCGCGGACGAAATTCCCCGCCGTCTCCGCCAGCGGGTCCCGCACCCCCCGCCCGCGCACCGAATACACCCCCCACGCGATGCCGGAGGCGATCATCAGCCCGCTCCCCAGCGGGTCGGGCGCGCTCAGCCCCGGCAGCAGCAGCCACACGAACGCCGCGAACGCGACAGCCAGCCCCGCCAGCTCCGCCGGCCTCGGCCGGTCCCGCCGGATGAACCCCCAGGCCAGCATGCTGCCCTGCACCGCCGCGAACAGGATCAGCGCCCCCGTCGCCGCCCCCAGCCGCAGATACGCCGGCGAGAAGAACAGCGCATACCCCAGCAGCGCCAGCGCCGAGGGCCAGTTCCCCGGCCGCCGCGCCAGCGCCCCCGGCTGCAACGCCAGCAGCCCCGCCAGCGCCACCGCCCCCGACACCAGCCTGATCGCGGTGAAGCTCGCCGCGTCGATCGCGCCCGCGCCCAGCCCCGCCCGCGCCAGCAGCGAATTGGCCGCGAACGCCACCATCGCCAGCGCCGTCAGCAGGATCGTCGGCCCCATCTGCCCCACCTATCCCGGCGGAATCGCCGCCGGCACCCCATCCCGCGCCGCTTCGCCGACGCAAGGGAAGCGGGGTCGGCTCATCCGCGGTGCGCCGCGATCACCCGCCGGAATATCCGCAGCTGCCCCGCCGAGGTCGCGTCCCAGCTGTACGGCGCCGCATAGTCCCGCGTCGCCGCCCGGTCGATCCCGGCCGCGAACAGCGCCGTCACCGCCGCCGCGATCCCCTCGGGCGTATTCGCCGCCACGATCCGCCCCGCCGCCGGCGCCTGCACCACCTCGTCATTGCCCGGAATGTCGCTCGCCACCACCGGCGTCCCGCACGCCATCGATTCCAGCAGCACGTTCGCCCACCCCTCGCGCGAGCTCGCCAGCACCATCGCATCCGCCGCGCCATAGAATTCCGCCAGCGCATGGTGCGGCTGGGCGCCCAGGAACCGCACCCGCGCCGCCACCCCCAGCGCCCGGGCCTGCGCCTCCAGCCGCCCCCGCTCCGGCCCGTCCCCCACCAGGATGAAATCGGTGTCCGGCAGCATCGGCATCGCCGCGATCGTCAGGTGGTTCCGCTTCCGCTCGATCAGGTGCCCCACCGAGATCAGCGTCCGCCGCGTCAGCCCCAGCCGCCCCCGCGCCGCCGCCCGGTCCACCGGATGGAAGGCATGCGTGTCCACGCCGTTACGCAACGTCGTAACCTTGCCCGGATCGGCCCCGAGCTCCACCATCCGCCGGCACAACGCCGCGCTCACCCCGATCAGGGCCGCCGCCCGCCGCAACGCCATCCGGATCTGCGCCCGCGGCAGGGCATGGTCCGGCAGCTGGGTCACGTCCGACCCCCGCGCCGTGATCACCACCGGCTTGCCCAGCGCCGCCCCCAGCCACACCGCCGCCACCCCGTCGGGATAGACGTAATGGGCATCGATCGCATCGAACGCCGGATCCATCCGCCGCAACGCCAGCCGCGCCGACAGGTAGAGCAGGGCAGGGGCCACCGACATCCCCACCTTCGGGATCACCAGGTACCGCGGATGATGCACGGTCAGCCCATGCCGCTCCTCCACCGCCGGCACGCCGGCGAGCTTTGCGTGCTCGCCGAACCGCGGGTCGGAAAACGGAAACCACGGCACCGGCGCCAGCACGGTACTGCTCGCCTCCCCGGTCGCCACCAGGTGCCGCAACCGGTTCTCCACGAACACGCCGTGATTGGGCCGGGCGCTGTCCGGAAACAGGGTCGAGAAGGTCAGCAGCCGCAGCCCCCCGGGGGCTGGGCTCATTGCTGGCCCAGCTCTGCCAGCAGCCGCGCCGCCGCCGTCCGGTCGTCGAAATCCTGCAACCCGTTGACGATCGGCCCCAGCAGCTTCACCGCCTCGTCCCGCCGGCCGGTCTCCTTCAACGCCACCGCCAGGTGGTAGGTCACCGTCGGGTCCCGCGGCAGCTGGGCGCTCGCCTGCCGCAGCAGGGCAAGCCCGGTCGTCGCATTGCCGGACGTGACCAGGATCCATCCCAGCGTATCGGCCGCCTCCGGCGTCGGGTTCAGCAGATAGGATTTCTGCGCCACCGCCCGCGCCCGGCTGTCGCTTCGCTGCTGGTACACCCAGGCCAGGTTGTTCAGCGCGCTCGGATCCGACGGCCGCTGGCTCAGCACCACCAGCAATGACTTCTCCGCATCGAAGAACCGCCGCCCGATCAGGTCCAGCGAGGCCAGCGCCTCCGCCGCCGTCGCATCGGTCGGATTCTTCTGCATCCAGTCCCGCAGCACCAGCGTCGCCTGGTCCGCCCGCCCCGAGGAGTTCAGGGCCGCCACCAGCCGCAGCACCCCCGTCGTCGACGGCTCCAGCCGCAGCTCGGCGCCGAACACAGGAATGGCGTCGATGAACCGCCCCGCCGCCATCAGCGCGTCGCCCCGCAGCCACCGCGCCGCCGGCATGTTGGCGGGATCGCGCGCGATCTGCTCCGCCATCGCCAGGGCCGCATCCAGCCCCTGCGCCCGCAGCACCACCGCAACCAGCGACTGCATCAGCTCGGTGTTGCCGGGATCGGCCTTCAGCCCGTCGTTGAGCGTCGCCCGCGCCCCGGCCACGTCCTGCGCCGCCACCTGCAGCTCCGCCAGCGCCCGGATGCTGGCAACGTCGAGCGGATTCTCCTCCAGCGCCTTGCGATAGGCCACCTGGGCCGCGGCACTCTCGCCGATGCCGGCCAGTATCCGCGCCCGGGCAACCAGCAGCATGGTGCTGGCGGGCTGGTCCTTCAGCATCTCGTCAACCAGCGCCAGCGCCCGCCGCGGCTGGTTCTGCCGGCCATACAGGTTGGCCAGCCCGATCAGCAGATCGACGTCCTTCGGCGCCACCGTCCGCGCCTTCTCCAGCAACGCCACCGCGTCGTCGGACTTGCCTTCGCCCAGCAGCAGCCCGACCAGGGCGGTAAGGGCGCCGGACTGCGCCGGGTTCTTCTCCAGCACCTCGCCCAGCACCCGCCGCGCATCGGCCACCCGGTCCTTCAGCACCAGCACCTTGGCCAGGTTGAGCCGCGCCTGCTCCGCGGCCGGATAGGCCTTGATCGTCTTCTCCAGCTGGAACAGCGCCCCGTCGATGTCGAGCTGGGCCAGCCGGATCAGGGCTGCCAGGTTGCCCACCATCTCGCTCTCGCCCTGCGCCTTCCGCAGCCGATCGAGCGCGAGCGAGGCCCGGTCGATCTCGCCCGACGACAGGGCCGCCAGCACCAGCTGCTCGGCCGCCCCCGCCTGCTCGGGCGACAGCTGCAACGCCTTCTCGAACTCGCCCGCCGCCCGCCCGGCATCGCCCATCGCCAGCCGCAACGAGGCCAGCCGGGTCAGGATGTCGGCGTTCTGCGGCGCCAGTGCCGCCGCCCGCTCCAGATTCTGCAACGCCACCTCGGGCTTGCCCGCCATCGCATAGGCCCGCGACAGCAGGTCCAGCATGTCGGCATCGGCGACCCCGCCCTCCTGCGACCGCGACAGCACCTTGATCACGCCCACGGTCCGCCGCGCCGCCAGCTCGATCCGGGCATACAGCTTGATCGCGTCGGGGTCGGTCGTGTTCTTGGCCAGATAGCGGTTGGCCGCGTCCGAGGCCTGCTCGGCCTGTCCCAGGTTGTATTTCGTGATCGCCAGGAAGAACAGCCCGCGCGGGAACCGGGTCAGCAACGGCTGGATCTTGGTCAGGTCGGCATCGGCCGCCGCGTAGTCCTCCGCCTTGATCGACAGCACCGCGCGCAGATACAGCCCCATCGAGCTCCGCGGCTCGATCTTCAGCGCCGCATCGACATCCGTCCGGGCCCGGTCGTCCTTGCCATCCATCAGCAGGATGTTCGCCCGCTCCAGCCGGGCGGTGAGGCTGTTGGGATTCATCTGCAGCACGTTGTCGAACGCCTCGATCGCCCGCGTCCGGTCGCCCTTCACGTTCTGCAGCTGGCCCTTCAGGACCATCGTCTCCACGTTGCGGGGGTTGATCTGCAGCGCCCGGTCCACCTTGGCCTCGGCGGCGGGAAAGTCGCGCCGGGCCAGCTGGACCCGGGCCGAGGCCAGCGCGGCCTCCACCGACTGCGGGGAAATCCGCTCGGCATCGGCCGCCGACGCGACCGCGGCGTTCAGGTCGCCGAGCGAAAGCTGGGCCATCGAACGCAGCACCAGCAACGGCGTCGCCTGGTCGGGCGGCAGCCCCTGGGGCGAGAAGTCGCGCACCAGCTCCCGGTACTTGCCCTGCGCCATGAACGACTGCGCCAGGATCGGATTGATCAGCCGCGCCTCGAAGCCCAGCTCGCGGGCCTGCTTCAGCTCCTTCTCCGCCGCCACCGGGTCGCCCAGCCGCTGTGCCACCTGGCCGAGCCGGTAGTGCGCCGCCGCGTTGTTCGGGTTGTTCCTGACCGCATTGCGCAGCTCGAGCTGGGCGCCGCGCAGGTCGCCCTGGTCCATCAGCTTCTGCGCCGCCGCGAACGGATCGCGGGCGCGGCCGTATTTCCACCACACGGCGCCGCCCACGGCGCCGAGCACCACGAGCGGGATCAGCAGGAGCAGCAGCTTCTTCATGCGCGATCAGTCCGGTTGGGAGGCGGCTTCGGCCGCGGCGTCGGCGCCGGCGGAGAGGCCATGGGCCTCCAGCAGGGTGTACAGCGTGGGCCGGCTCACGCCCAGCAGCTTGGCCGCGGTGGCCAGGGTGCCGTTGCTGCGGGCCAGCGCCTTCTGCAGCACCTCGCGCTCGGCGCGCAGGCGGGCCGCCCGCAGGTCGAGATCCTCGGCATCGCGCTCGCCCGCCGCCAGCTCCATGTCGACGGCCTCCACCAGCTTGCCGTCGGCCATCACCACCGCGCGCTTCATCCGGTTCTCCAGCTCGCGCACGTTGCCCGGCCAGCCATGGGCGGAGATGGCCGAAATCGCCTCCTCCGAGAAGCCGCGCAGGTTGCGGCTGAACTCGCGGTTGAACCGCGACAGGAAGAACCGCGCCAGCAGCATCGCGTCGCCCGGCCGCTCGCGCAGCGGCGGGATCCGCACGGTGACCGAGTTCAGCCGATAGAACAGGTCGTTGCGAAACTTGCCCTCGGTGATCTGCTCTTCCAGCATCATGTTGGTGGCGGAGACCACGCGCACGTCCACCGGGATGGTGGACCGCCCGCCGATCCGCTCGATCACCTGCTCCTGCAGGAAGCGCAGCAGCTTGACCTGCAGCTGGTGCGGCAGGTCGCCGATCTCGTCGAGGAACAGCGTGCCCTTGTTGGCCGCCTCGATCTTGCCGATGGTCTGCTTCACCGCCCCGGTGAAGGCGCCGCGCTCGTAGCCGAACAGCTCCGACTCCAGCAGGTTCTCCGGGATCGCGCCGCAGTTGATGGCAACGAACGGCTGCTTGGCGCGCGGCCCAAGCTCGTGCAGGGCGCGGGCCAGCGCCTCCTTGCCGGTGCCGCTCTCGCCCAGCAGCAGCACGGTCACGTTGGTGCCCGCCAGCCGCTCCACCGTGCGGCACACTTTCAGCATCGCGTCCGAGCTGGTGATGATGCGCTTGATCGGGGACGGGCCCTGCACCTCGGCCAGCCGCCGGTTCTCGTCCTCCAGCTCGTGCAGCCTGAGCGCCCGCTCGACGATCGTGCGCAACAGCGCGATGTCGGTCGGCTTTTCGCAGAAATCATAGGCGCCGGCGCCGATTGCGCGCAGCGCGTGCATCTTGTCGCCATGGCTGGTGGCCACGATCACCTTGAGGTCGGGGATCAGCTTCAGCAGCCCTTCCAGCGTCGCGAACCCTTCGGACACGCCGTCCGGGTCGGGCGGCAGGCCGAGATCGACGATCGCCGCCGCCGGCCGCTCCTTCTGCGCGGCAGCGAGCGCAAGGACGCGGGTGGCCACCACCTGCACCTCGCAGGCAGGGAAGGCCCAGCGGTACTGGCTGGACAGTCCCTCGTCATCCTCGACGATCAGCAGTCTCGGCTTGCTCATGGTGATCCTGGGACGGTTCCGGCAACGGTCCGGGGACAGTGTGCCATATCAGGGGCTTCAGGTCAGTATGTGGTACGACGTCAAGGGCATGTGAAGGCGAGGAACATGTCCGTGCGCTCAGGGCCACGTCGGGACGGCGGGCTCGGCGCGCGGCGCCGCCGCGCCCGGCAACGGCTGCGCCGCGCCTTCCACCGCCGGCAGGAGCAGGCGCATCGTGGTGCCGGCGCCGGGCTGGGTGATCACCACGAGGTCGCCGCCGGCCTCGCGCAGCAGGTCGCGCGCCTGGTAGGCGCCGATGCCGGAGCCGCCGGGCTTGGAGGTGTGGAACGGCCGGAACAGCCCGTCGCGCACGAAGTCGGGCGTCATGCCCGGCCCTTCGTCGATGATGTCGATCGTGGTCCGCCGCCCCTCGTGACGCAGCACCACGCGCACCGGCGGCGGCGGATCGGCCATGCCCCGGCTCGCCTCCAGCGCGTTGTTCAGCACATGCGTCACCACCGCGTCGAAGGCCGGCGGCGCCATCGCCACGCCGGCCTCGGCACCGATGGTCTCCACCTCGATGGCGCTCCCCCGCGCCCGCCGCGCATTGGCCAGGATCGGCGCCAGCCGCTCGGCCGGCATCACCACCGCCTGCGCCATCTCCGGATCCGGCGTCTCCAGCCGCTTGATCAGCGCGCCGATCTTGCCCACCGCGGCGCGGATCGTGCCCAGCATGTCGCGCTGGAATTCCGGATTCGCCAGATGCACCTCGGCGTTCTGCAGCAGCAGCGACAGCTGGGTGGAGACGTTCTTGATGTCGTGGGCGACGAAGGCGAAGCGCTTGCCGTAGTCGTGCAGCTGCCGCGTCTGCATCAGGATCTCGGTGGCGCGCTGCTCGGCCACCACGGTCGCCACCTGGCGGCCGACCACGCGCAGCAGGTCGAACACCTCGCGGTCGAGCCGGAACGGGCCCCGCGGATCGGCCAGCAGCACCAGGCCGATGACCTGCCCGCCATGGTTGAGCGGCACCGCGAGCCAGGCCGGCGGCAGGTCGGCCGCCGCGGGAAAGGTTGCCAGCTCCACCGTCCAGTCGCCGCCGCGCATGGCCGCGATCAGCGCATGCCCGGCCGGGATCGGCGGCGGCCCGGCCGGCATGTTGCGCGAGCCGGCCCATTCGTAGGCCGCCCCCCCGGCATCGCGCACGTAGAGGATGCCGCCCTGGCTGTCGACGATCTCCGCCACCGCGCGGATCACGCGGGCATGCAGCGCCACGTAGCCCTCGGTCGCCGACAGCGTGGCGATGCTGCGCATCCACTCGGCGCGGTAGTCGTAGCGATGATCGAACAGGTGGTCGATCACCAGGAAGCGCAGCCGGGCCCGGGCCGAGCGCGAGGTGACCAGCACGGCGATGGTCACCAGCCCGCCGAAGAACAGGCTGATCTCGGCCACCCCGCCCCAGTCGGCGCCGACATAGCGCAGCGCCTGGCTGGCGCCGACCAGGCCGAGCAGGAACAGCCCGGCGATCATCAGCGTCGCGCTGTGGAACGCCGCCGAGCGCGACACGTAGAGATCGACGTTCCAGTTGCGCCGGTTGCGCGCCGCGGCGATCGCCAGCAGCGGTGCAACGAAGCCCGCGGCCAGCGCCCGGCCGTTGAAGATCGCCGGCGAGATGCCGTGGAACAGCAGCGTGTCGCCGCCGAGCACCACGTCGTAGACGGCCAGCGCGCCGAGCGCGATGCAGGGCAGGGTGACGTGCCAGCGCAGATCGTCGGGCGTGCCGAGCCAGAGATTCTCGATCATCAGCAGGGTGGCGATGGCAAGCCCGATCAGCCCCATCACCCAGACCATGCGCAGGCTGATGCCGCCGCCGCTGCGGCCGAGCACCAGGATGGCGGCGACGACCAGCGCGGCGAGCAGGCCGAGCATGAGCAGCACCTGGCCCGACAGCCGGCCGCCGAGCGCGGCGCGGCGGTAGAGGTGCAGGATGAAGCCGAGCCAGACCACGGGGCGCAGCAGGTCGAGCGCGAAGGCAACCGGTGCGGCTGGGAAGAGGGCGATGCCCGCAACCGCGGCCGCCCACAGCGCGGTGGCCAGGCAGCCGGCGGCAAGCATCAGCGCGGTGGCCTCGCGGCGGCTGCGCCTGAGCACCAGCGCGGCCAGCACCGCGTAGAGCACGGCGCAGCCGGCATGCAGGACGAAGGTGGTGTCGACCCAGGCCGGCATGTCAGCGCCGCGGCCGCTGCGCCGCGGCCGGCGCGACGTCGGTCTTGCCGAATTCGTCGCCCTTGAACAGCAGGCCGGTGCCGCGGGTGCGGGCGGCGGCGTAGGCGAAGCAGTCGCCCATGTTGAGCTGCGCGGGGTGCCCGCGTCCCTTGCCGTAGCGGGCAAAGGCCTCGAGCGCGACCGCCGCCTCCCGCTCCGTGATCGGGGTGACCGCGACAGCCGCCATGTCCAGGAACGCGCCGACATCGGCCGCCGCCTCGGCGGGGCTCGCATGGCGCTTGCGCGCGATGCCCAGCGCCGCCTCGAAGATGGCGATGGGCGAGGTGACCGGCGCGGTCGCCTCGGCGAGCGTGTCGGCGAGCGCATCGGCTTCGGGCTCGCCGGTCAGGATCGCGACAATTGCCGAGGCGTCGACGAACATCACTCCTCGCCGCTCAGGGAATCGTAGAACGCCTTGTCGGCTTCGAGCCCGGTCGCCGGCCGGGCGGCGATGCGGGCCTGCAGCGGGCGCAGCCGCTCGCGCAACGGCACGGCCGCATCGAGCCGGCGGATCTCGCTTTCCAGGGCGTGCCGCACCGCGTCGGTCTTGGTCACGCGCAGGCGCTCGGCCAACGTCTCGGCCAGGCGGTTCACGTCCTCGTTGCGGATGTTGAGCGGCATCGGCCCTCCGTGTAGACGTAAAGAGCCATCTGTGTTTACAGCAACACGAAGCCGGCCTCAATCCTTACCGCGATCCTTCCTGGAACAGGATCACCCGCACCGTCGCCACCAGGATCAGGAAATCCAGGAACAGGCTGCGGCGCTTGATATAGTACAGGTCGTAGCTGAGCTTCTGCCGCGCATCCTCGATCGAGGCGCCATACGGATAGTTCACCTGCGCCCAGCCGGTGATGCCGGGCTTCACCGCGGCGCGGTCGTCGTAGAACGGGATCTCGGCGGCGAGCTGGGAGACGAAATGCGGCCGCTCCGGGCGCGGGCCGACGAAGCTCATCTCACCCTTCAGCACGTTGAGCAGCTGCGGCAGCTCGTCGATCCGGCTGCGGCGCAGGAAGCCGCCGATCCGGGTCACCCGGCTGTCGCGCTGCGCCGCCCAGGCGGGGCCCGCCGCCTCGGCATCGGTGCGCATGGAGCGGAACTTCAGCAGCGTGAACACCCGCCCCTGCAGCCCGACCCGCGCCTGCCGGTAGAGAACGGGGCCGGGGCTGTCGAGCCGGATCGCCAGCGCGGTCAGCGCCATCAGCGGCAGGGTGAAGACCAGCATGCCCAGGCTCAGCCCGATGTCGAAGCCACGGCGGATGGCGGCCTCCACCGGCCCGCGCGACAGGCCGGGCGCGAAGATCATCCAGTCGCGCGCGAGATGCGCGAGATCGATCCGGCGCAGCTGCTGCTCGCGGAACTCGACGTCGGAGAAGACGTGGATGCCCGCGTGCTTGCCGCGCATCAGCTCTTCCTGCGGCAAGGCGCCGCGCGCCTCCTCGGTGACCACCACGGCCCAGATGCGCCGGCGCGCCAGCGCCGCCGGGGCCAGCGCCGCGGCATCGCCCGGGCCGGCGGTGCCGGCCAGGGTGAAGAACCCGGAGCGCATGCGCTCGATCGCGGCGCGGGTGCGGGCGGCATCCGCCGGCCGTCCCACCACCAGGACGCGGCGGGCGAAGATGTCGAACCGCAGGGCCAGGCGGAAGGCGAGCCGGGTGGCGAAGAGCAGCGCGATCCAGGTCAGCACGAACTGCACCGGGCGCAGCAGCGAGCCGCCGAGCAGCGCGCCGGCGTCGATGCCGCAGGCGGCGCCGACGATCCACAGCACCGGCAGGCCCAGCACCGCGCCGGTCGCGGTGCTGATGAACAGCCGCCGCGTCTCCAGGCAGATCTCCGGCCGGTACAGGCCGATCGCCGTCCAGGTGGCGCTCAGCGCCAGTGCCAGGACGGCGGCATGGCGCAGGGTCGGCACGTCCACCAGCTGCGGCGCGCCGACCGGGCCGAGCAGGACATAGAGCGCCAGCAGGCAGGGCATGAACTCGACCAGCCACAGGCCGATCATCTCAAGCGGAACGAAATGGCCGAACACCCGCGTCATTGCGACAACGGAACTTCCGGCTGCCGCCGCACGAAGAGATCCGGCCACCCCAGGCGGCGACAACGGCGCTTGCGAACCAATGGCAAGAACAGCCCCCAGATGTCACGCGGCCTGCGGGGCTCCGCCGGCCGCTGAATACTTCCGCATGCGCCATGCGCCGTGGCGGACCACGGGCAGCACCGGCGTCAGAACTTCAGCTACCAAAACGATAACGGGCGGTTCACGCTTTTGTCAAGGATGATAACGTAACTTGCGTGGCTGTTGTCACATTAACTTGCAGCGCGGGCAGTCGATTGTGTTGCATTCTTGATCTGTACTGCACGCATCGGTTGCAGCCGGCAACGGCCGGATCACGCCATGGTGGAGCCCGCCCGCCAGGGCGCACGCCGCCACGCTCTTGCCGCCAGAATCCGTGACTTACGCGGGATTCTAAACGTGATCTTTACGCTCCGGGCATAACGGTGTAGAGGAATTCAGGCCGCAGCACGGCCGGGAGGATCATTGGCTGGTGCGGGGCGCTGGTGCAGGGCAGGATGGCTGAGTGGCAGGATCGCAATGTGGCGCGCCCGGCGCAAGCGGATCGACCGCCGCCGCGCGGCATGCCTTCGCTGCGCCAGACCCGTGCCGCGTGATTCCTTCATCCCCGGCGCCGGGACCTGATATGCTCGATTTGCCGCAGGCGTGTAGCTCAATGGCAGAGCGCTGCCATTACATGGCAGAGGCTGGGGGTTCGACTCCTTCCGCGCCTATTCCCGCCCGCAGCCGCCGCGGACGGCCGCATCCGGCGGCCCGCCCCCGGGCCAGGCGGGGCAACCACGTCTTCTTCCGCCAGGCTGGGTGAGACCGGAACGATCATGAGAGCTGCAAAACGACTGGGCTGGGCCGGCGCGGCAATGCTGCTGGTGGCGATGGCGACCGGCTGCGCCGAGGGCCCCGCCGGCACGCCGGCCGCCGCACCCGCACCCACAGCGGCCCCGGCTGCAGCGGCCCCGGCGGCCGCCGCCGATCCCGCCGCGGTCCGCTCCGACCAGCCCAGCGGCACCCAGTACGTGATCGGCGCCGGCGACCAGCTCGGCATCTCGGTCTACCGCGCTCCCGAGCTCAGCGTGCCCTCCATCCCGGTCCGCCCCGACGGCCGCATCTCGATGCCGCTCATCCCCGACATCGTCGCCGCCGGCAAGACGCCGACCCAGCTCGGCAAGGAGCTCGAGGAGAAGCTCAAGGAATACGTCAAGGACCCGATCGTCACCGTCATGGTCTCGGGCTTCATCGGCCCGTTCAGCCGCCAGGTGCGCGTCATCGGCGCGGCCACCGAGCCGATGGCGCTGCCCTATCGCGACAACATGACGGTGCTGGACGTGATGATCGCCACCAAGGGCCTCACCAAGTTCGCCGCCGGCAACCGCGCCGTCATCGTCCGCGAGGTCGGCGGCAGGAAGGAGAACATCAGGGTCCGCCTCAACGACCTGCTCAAGAACGGCGACATCGACCAGAACGTGCCGATGATGCCGGGCGACACGCTGATCATTCCCGAGAGCTGGTTCTAGCCTCGGCCAGCCGGAGGGCACCGCATGGGTACGCTGCTCATCATCGTCCGCCGGCTGCTGGTCGCCGCATGGCGCTACCGCTGGTCCGCCGTCGCCGTCTCCTGGCTCGTCTGCGGGGCCGGCTGGGCCGGGGTCTACATGATCCCGAACCAGTACGAGGCCTCCGCCCGGCTCTATGTCGATGCCGACGCCGTGCTCACGCCCCTGCTGCGCGGCCTCTCGATCGACAGCTCGCTGACCAGCCAGCTCGACGTGCTCCAGCGCACCCTGCTCTCCCGGCCCAACCTCGAGAAGCTGGTCTCCAACACCGATCTCGACCTCACCATCTCGGGCCCCGCCGATCTCGAGAACCTGGTCACCGGGCTCGGCACCGCCATCAAGATCACGCCGCAGACGCGCAACCTGTTCACCATCACCTACCGCAACCAGTCGCCCAAGCTCGCCTTCGACGTGGTGCAGACCATCCTGACCACCTTCATCGAGAGCAAGACCGGCAACAACCGCTCCGAGATGGAGAACGCCCAGGCCTTCCTGCAGCAGCAGATCGCCGCCTACGAGACGCAGCTGCGCGCCGCCGAGCGCAAGCGCGCCGATTTCCGCACCAAGTATCTCGACCTGCTGCCCATGGGCGACACCGGGGCGACCCGGCTCGACCAGGCCCAGGGCACGCTGCGCCAGCTCCAGGGCCAGCTCGCCGACAAGGTCGCCGCCCGCGACCTGCTCAACAAGGAACTCGCCGCAACCTCGCCGCTCATCGTCACCGAGACCGAGCTCATGCCGCAGCCCGGCATCCCCGGCGCGCCGATGGTCGGGCCGGGCGGCACCATCGCCATCCCGAAGGATCCGCGGGTGGAGGCGGCGCAGAACGAGCTGAACGACCTGCGCCTGCGCTACACCGAGAACCATCCCGACGTGATCTCCGCCAAGCGCCGCTTCGAGGCGATCAAGGCACAGGCCGACCAGGCCGCCGCGGCCGCGCGCGCACAGGCCGAGGCGGCCCAGGCCGCCCAGGCCGCCCAGGCCGCCAAGGCCGCGGAACAGGCCGGCGCCAAGCCGGGCGACCCGGCGGCCAGGCCGGAGACCGGCCCCGACGGCAAGCCCGTGGCCGCCAGGCCCCCGGGTGCCGGCCCCGGCGCGCGGCCCACCCGCTCGCTGCCCAACCCGATCTTCGAGCAGCTCAAGGTCCGGCTCTACGAGGCGGAATCGGTCATCGCCTCGCTCCAGCGCCAGATCGCCGACGCCACGCGCGAGCGGGACCGGCTCGAGGAGATGGCACGCAGCGCGCCGGGCATCCAGGCCGAGTTCCTCAACCTCAACCGCGACTACGACGTGCTGCGCAAGAACTACGACGAGCTGCTGGCGCGGCGTGAATCGATGCGCATCGCCACCGCCGCCGAGGCCGATGCCGACAAGATCAAGATGCAGGTGATCGACCCGCCGCAGGTGCCGCAGAACCCGGTGGCGCCCAAGCGCCCGCTGCTGATCTCGGCCGTGCTGATCGCCGGCCTCATCGCCGGCGTGGCCATCGCCGTGCTGCTGGTGCAGTTCGACCAGTCCTTCCACACCATCGACGAGCTGCGCGACCTCGGCCTGCCCGTGGCCGGCGGCGTCTCGCTGCTCAACGTCACCGTCACCCGCGGGCGGCTGGCCTCGGTGATGATGTTCTCGCTCTCGCTGCTGCTGCTCGCCGCGATCTATGGCGGGCTGCTCTATCGCGTGGCCCGCCTGCCCGGTGGAGGCGTTTGACGATGTCCGGCAATTCCTCCCATCTGGTCGAGCGCGTCGCCGAGCGGCTGCGCGGCGTCGGCGGCCTGCAGGCGCCGGAGCCGGCGCCCGAGCGCGACATCCGCAACGTGGTCCGCCGCGAGCCGCCGCCGCGCCGCCCCTTCGCCCGCCGCCCCGCCGCCCGCCCCGACGGCGAGCCCGAGGCCGCCGCCGACGGGCTGATCTCCCCCGGCTTCGACAACCCGGGCTTCGACAACCCGGGCTTCGACGGCGCGCCCGGCTACGACGCCAACCCCTTCCAGTCCACCGCCGACGCCGACGGCCCGTCCACCGCGGTCACCGTCAGCCGCCGCGGCACCGTCGAGACCGCGGGCGACGGCCCCGCCCCCGAGGGCGCCGGCCGCGCGATCGTCGATCCTTCGCTGCGCAAGCCGCCGGTGCTGTCCGAGGCCAACAATTCGCTCTCCATGCCCGAGACGGTGCAGACCCCGCCGCTCGACATGGCCTCGCTGGAAAAGGCCGGCATGGTGGTCGGCCACAAGGTGCGCACCCGCATCTCCGAGGAGTTCCGCATCACCGTCGGCCACATCCTGCGCTCGATGCACGCCAACTACTCGCCCGGCAAGGGTGCGCCCAACGTGCTGATGGTCACCAGCGCGCGCCCCGGCGAGGGCAAGAGCTTCTCCTCGCTCAACCTCGCCGGCTCGATCGCCCAGCACACCCAGCGCGAGGTGCTGCTGGTCGACGTCGACGCCAAGCAGCGCTCGATCTCGGCCGAGCTCGGCCTCGCCGACCGGCCCGGCCTGCTCGACCTCTCGACCAACTCCTCACTGCGCATCGAGGACGTGATCATCCGCACCGCGATCCCGCACCTCTCGATCATCACCGTCGGCTCCGGCCACACCATCGGCACCGAGATCTCGCCCACCAGGCCGGTCACCAACCTGGTCGAGCGCATCGCCCGGCGCTTCCCCAACGCCGTCGTGCTGCTCGATGCGCCGCCCTGCCTGTCCACCTCGGACCCCAGCACGCTCGCCCCCTTCGTCGGCCAGATCGTGCTGATCGTCGAGGCCGAGCGGACGCAGCGCAACGAGGTCGTCGCCGCCCTCGACCTGATCAAGGCCTGCCCCTCGATCACGCTGATGCTCAACAAGATCCGCCTGACGACCAGCTACACCTTCGGGGCGTACCATTATTTTGGAACGTACTCGTAAAAGCGCCGCGTCCGGGCGCCGCCGCCGCGGGATCGCCTGCGCCGCGGCCGTCGCCGCGGGGCTCGGCACGCCGCAGGCCGCCTCGGCCCAGGGCCAGGGGCTGCTGCCGCCGTACGGCGCCGACATCCGCGTGGGCGACCTGCGCGACCAGTTCGCCCGCGCCTTCCAGGAAAACCCGCCGGTGGCCACCGACCGCTCCTGGACCTTCACGCCCTCGCTCGACATCAGCGAGACCTACGACAGCGCCACCCAGACGCGCCGCGGCTTCCGCAAGGACTACATCACCCGCATCACCCCCACCCTCGCCGGCACCGTCTCCACCCGGCGGATCGACGCGCTCATCAACTACAGCCCGAGCTTCAGCTTCTACGCGCTGGGCGGCGGGCAGAACGGCATCAACCACAACCTCAACAGCAGCGCCACCATCACCGCGGTGGACGACCTGCTGTTCCTCGACCTGCGCGGCTATGCCGCCGTCCAGCCGGTGCTCGGCTACGCCGCCGCCCCCGGCGACACCGGCGGGCGCGGCAACGAGGTGCAGACGATGAACTTCTCCGCCTCGCCCTACCTGCGCTATCGCTTCGGCGACACCGCGACGGTGCGGCTGGCCTACACGCTGACGCGCAACATGGTCAGCACCGAGAACCTGGCTCCCGGCACGGCCGCGCTCGCCGGCGGCATCGCCGGCAACTACACCAGCCACCAGCAGACGCTGAACGTCGCCTCCGGCCCGGCGTTCGGCCGCATCCAGATGTCGCTCGACGCCGCCGCGACGCAATATTCCGGCAGCGGCACGCTGAAGGGCGCCCATAGCGAGAACACCACGCTGAACGCCGGCTATGCGCTCACCCGCTCGCTGACCGTCACCGGCAGCATCGGGCACGAGAACATCATCTACCCCGCCACCGCCTTCAAGCCGATCACCGGCATCACCTGGAGCGGCGGGCTGCGCTGGCAGCCCAATGCCGACAGCGTGATCAATGCCAGCTTCGGCCACCAGCAAGGCTCCACCAGCTTCGCCTTCGACGGCTCCTACGCGCCGACGGCGCGGCTGCGGGTCAGTGCCCGCTACTCGCAGGCCGTCGGCACCGGCCAGCAGTTCCTGCAGAACGCGCTCGCCGGCACCGCGGTCGGCGCCGCCGGCATCCTGGTCGACCGCACCACCGGCGCACCGGTTCAGCTCGGCAACTATTTCGGCCAGCAGCAGGGCATCTACCGCACCACCAGCGCCTCGATCAGCGCGACGCTGCTGATGGACCGCGACATCATCACCGTCACCATCGACCGGACCGACCGCCAGCTGCTCTCCGCCGGCACCGGCCCGGGCATCGGCAGCAACGAGGCGCTCAGCGGCTCGGTCGCCTGGCAGCACAGCCTGACCGAATCGTGGTCGGCCAACGCCAACCTGCAGTACGGCGACCGCACCGTGCCCGGCGCCGGCAGCAGCCGCACCGTGACCGGCAGCCTGTCCACCAGCTACGCGCTGTCGGAGAAGCTCAGCACGAACTTCCTGATCTCCCACAGCGAGACCTTCGGACCCAGCTTCGGCACCGCGCCGACGCGCGACCTCGCCGTCGTCGGCGTGCACAAGGCCTTCTGACCAGGGCCGCGGACAGGACATGTACGAGCAATTCTACGACTTCACCGCGATGCCGTTCCAGCTCACGCCGGACAGCCGATTCTTCTTCGGCTCCAAGGGCCACAGCCGCGCCATCGCGCACCTGATCTACGGCCTGTCGCAGGGCGAGGGCTTCATCATCGTCACCGGCGAGGTCGGCGCCGGCAAGACCACGCTGGTCGAGCGGCTGTGGAGCGAGCTCGACCGCGACACCTATACGCTGGCCCGCATCAACACCACGCAGGTCGCTCCCGAGGACTTGTTCCGCCTGACCATGAACGCCTTCGGCATCAACGCCCAGGGCCTCGACAAGGCCACCCTGCTGCGCGACTTCCAGGACATGCTGCGCGCCTACGCCTCGGGCGGGCGGCGCTGCCTGCTGGTGGTGGACGAGGCGCAGAACCTGTCCACCGCGGCGCTGGAGGAGCTGCGCATGCTCTCCAACGTCACCGTGGAGGGCGCGCAATCGGTGCTGCAGACCATCCTGCTCGGCCAGCCGCAGTTCCGCCGCAAGCTCGCCAGCCCCGACCTCGACCAGCTGCGCCAGCGCGTCCTCGCCTCCTACCATCTCGGCCCGCTCACCGAGGAGGAGACGCGCGCCTACATCGAATACCGGCTCAACGCCGTCGGCTGGCACGAGAACCCGACCTTCACCGACGGCGCGTTCGGCGCGATCTTCCGCTACACCGGCGGCGTGCCGCGCCGGATCAACCGCCTGTGCTCGCGCGTGCTGCTCTACGGCGCGCTGGAGGAGGCGCACCAGATCACCGGCCCGATGGTCGACAACACCGCCAGCGAGCTGCAGCAGGACCTCGAGGGCGGCGCGCCCCAGGGCAGCATGGTCCATGGCGCGGCCAGCCCGGCCGAGGCGATGGCCGCCCAGATCGGCGCAGCACTCACCGGCGCGCCGGTCGGCGGCGGCTACGCCTATCCCGACGAGCGCAGCCTCCAGGCCATCGCCGACCTCACCCGCCGCGTCCAGGCGCTGGAGGATGCGGTGGCCCGCCGCGAGCGCGTCTTCCAGCGCCTGATGGACGTCTTCAGCGGCTTCAACGCGCAACGGCAATGAGTGTCGGCAGAGTCCCCGCCCGGCCGGCACCTCCGGTGCGCGCCAATGCGATGAGCGTGGACGTGGAGGACTATTTCCAGGTCCAGGCCTTCGCCGGCGTGGTGAAGCCGTCCGACTGGGACGGCTTCGCCTCCCGCGTCGAGGCCAACACCGACCGCATCCTCGACCAGTTCGCCCGCGCCGGCGCGAAGGCCACCTTCTTCACCCTCGGCTGGGTCGCCGAGCGCCACCCCGCGCTGATCCGCCGCATCGTCGCCGCCGGCCACGAGCTGGCCAGCCACGGCCACGGCCACCAGCCCGTGCATGCCATCGGCGCGGCCGCCTTCCGCGCCGACATCGCCCGCGCCAGGGCGGTGCTGGAGGACGCCGGCGGCGTCGCCGTCGCCGGCTACCGCGCGCCCACCTTCTCCATGGGCAGCCGCACCCCCTGGGCCTATGCCGCGCTGGAGGAGACCGGCCACCGCTACAGCTCCTCGATCTTCCCGATCCGCCACGACCTCTACGGCGAGCCCGACGCGCCGCGCTTCGCCTTCCGCCCGCCCGGCACCACGATCGTCGAGCTGCCGATGACCACCGTGCGGCTGGCCGGCCGCAACCTGCCATCGGCCGGCGGCGGCTGGTTCCGCCTGCTGCCCTACCCGCTGTTCCGCCGCTTCCTGCGCCGGGTGAACGCGGCCGACCGCAGCCCCGGCATCTTCTACTTCCACCCCTGGGAGGTCGATCCCGGCCAGCCCCGCATCGCGGGCATCGGACGGCGCGCCCGCTTCCGCCACTACCTGAACCTCGATGCCATGTCCGGCCGGCTCGACCGCCTGCTGGCCGATTTCGCCTGGGACCGCATGGACCGCGTCTTCGCCGCGGAACTCGGGGCCAGCTGATGCCCGTCGCCGTGCGCGAGCTCCCGGCGGGCGGCGAGGCGGCGTGGGACGCCTTCGTCCTCGCCCACCCGCTCGGCACCTTCTCCCACCGCGCCGGCTGGCGCCGCATCGTCACCGAAGGGTTCGGCCACCGCGCCCACTACCTGATGGCCGAGCAGGACGGCGCCATCGCCGGCGTGCTGCCGCTCGGCCACGTGCGCACGATGCTGTTCGGCAACAGCCTCATCTCCACCCCGTTCTGCGTCGGCGGCGGCCCGCTCGCCATGGATGCCGAGACCGGCGCGGCGCTGCTGCGCGAGGCTTCGGCCCTGATGGACCGCCTCGCCGTGCCGGTCATGGAATTCCGCTTCCGCGACCTGCCGGACTGGCTCGACGCCGAGGCCTGGCCCGCGAAGCCCGACCTCTACGTGAATTTCCGCAAGGCCTTCGGCCCCGACGACGACGCCAACCTCAAGGCCATCCCGCGCAAGCAGCGGGCGATGGTGCGCAAGGGCATCGACCGCGGCCTCGCCTCCGAGATCGACCCGACTGTCGACCGCCTGCACCCGATCTACGCCGAAAGCGTGCGCAACCTCGGCACGCCGGTCTTCTCCCGGCGCTACTTCGCCCTGCTGCTCGACGCCTTCGGCAAGGACGCCGACGTGGTCACCATCCTCGACCAGGGCGAGCCCATCGCATCGGTGCTGAACTTCTATTTCCGCAACGAGGTCCTGCCCTATTACGGCGGCGGCCGGGCCATCGCGCGGGACCGCTACGGCAACGACTTCATGTACTGGGAAGTGATGCGCCGCGCCGCCGCGCGCGGCCTCTCCCTGTTCGATTTCGGCCGCAGCAAGCTCGGCACCGGGGCGATGGCCTTCAAGAAGAACTGGGGCTTCACGCCGGAGCCGCTGCACTACCGCTTCCGCCTCGCCCCCGGGGCCGCCATCCCCGACATCAACCCGCTGAACCCCAGATACCGCGCCTTCATCGCCGCCTGGAAGCGCCTGCCGCTCCCCGTCGCCAACCTCATTGGCCCGCACATCGTGCGCGGGCTAGGATGACCCGACCATGACCAGCACCGCCCAGGCCGCGCCGGCCCCGCTTCCGGACGCCTCCGCCCTGCTCGGGGTGTTCCGCTCCCCCGCGCCCGCCCTGCTGCTCGGCCTCGCCGTGCTCGGCGTCGCCTTCTCCACCGAGGCCGCCGCCGCCTGGCGGGTCTGGATGGAAAGCACCGCCTACAGCCACTGCCTGTTCGTGCTGCCGATCGCGCTCTACCTCGCCTGGGACCGCCGCGCCCAGATCGTCGCCGCCCCGATCAGGGCGATGCCCGCCGCCGCCATCCTGGTCATCCCGCTGGCCGTGGTCTGGCTGGTCGCCGAGCGCCTCGCCATCATGGAGGGCCGCCAGCTGGTGGCCATGACCATGCTCATGGTGCTGTTCCTCGCCGTGCTCGGCTGGCGCATGGCGCTGGCGATGTCGGCGCCGCTGCTCTACCTCTACTTCCTCGTCCCCTTCGGCCATTTCCTCACCGGCCCGCTGCAGGACTACACCGCCGCCTTCAGCATTTTCGGCCTCGAGGTGCTCGGCATCCCGCACTACGCCGACCAGTACCTGATCGAGATCCCCGAGGGCCGGTTCTACGTCGCCGAGGCCTGCGCCGGGCTGCGCTTCCTGATCGCCTCCATCGCCTTCGGCGTCCTCTACGGCTGCCTGATGTACCGCAGCATCCCGCGCCGCGTCGCCTTCATCGTCGCCTCCATCGTCGTGCCGATCATCGCCAACGGCTTCCGCGCCCTCGGCATCGTCGTCGCCGGCCACCTGCTCGGCAGCGCCGAGGCCGCGGCGGCCGACCACATCCTCTACGGCTGGGTGTTCTTCTCCATCGTCACCCTGCTGCTCATCCTCGCCGGCCTGCCCTTCCGCCAGGACCCGGCCCCCCCCCCCCCCGCCCCCGCCCCCACCCAGGCCGCGCCCGCCGGCCGCATGCTGCCCGCGGCCCTGGCCGTGGCCCTGCTGGCCGCCATCGGCCCCGCCGTCGCCGCCGGCTTCGACCGCGCCGGCCGCCTCGACCTGCCCGCCCCGCACATGGCGTGGAACACCCCGCTCGGCTGCACCGCCGCCCCGGAGCGGGCCGCCGCACCCACCGCCGAGACCGTGCGCTTCACCTGCCCGCAAGGCGTGCTGACCGCGACCGTCCAGGTCTTCCCGCCCCGCGCCAATCCCGCCGCCCTCAACGATGCCCGCCGCCGCCTGACCGGCGAGCTGCTCTCCGAGGACGTCACCTTCGACACCATGCGGATCCCCGCCGCCGCCCTGCCCGACTGGCGGCTGGTCATCGCCGGCGGCCCGGCCGGCACCACCGCCACCCTCACCGCCGCCCTGGTCAACGGCGCCCCGGCCCAGGGCGGGCTCGCCGGCCGCATCGCCCTGGCCCGCGCCAGCATGTTCGGCGCCACCCAGGGCTCGGTGCTGGTCGCCATCGCGCTGCGCTCGCCCCGGCCGCAGATCGGCCTGGAGGAAGACCGCCAGATGCGCCTCTTCGCCACCACCTTCCTCCACGTGCAGGACCGCCTGGCGGCCGAGATGCAAAGGCTGGCAACGGTGAGGTGACAGGTCCCGGCGGGGCCTTCACCGCCGCTCCACCAGTGCCCGCAAGGCCGCCAGCGCCGCGCCGCGCCGCCGCTCGAATTCCTGCCGCGCCGCCACGCCGAGCCGCACCGACAGTCCCGCATCGGCGACCAGCCTGGCCAGCGCCGGCGCCGGGTCGCCCGGCGGATGCAGCAGTGCGGTCGCCTCGTGCGCCAGCCAGTCGGGCGCGCCCTCGGGCGCCACGATGGCCCGCGCCGCCGCCATCCAGCGCGGCGCCTGCGCCAGCGTGGCGGCGTTCAGCAGCACGATGTCGGGCAGCAGCGCCGGCGCCGGCGGATCGGGCAATGCGAGCCCCAGCTCGGGCGGATCCCGCCGTGGCGGGCCGAAGGGCGGCGGCGGAAACGGATCGGGCAGGAACCCGGCATCAAGAACAGGCACCAACGCCGGCACGCCCAGCCGCCGGGCCAGCGCCTCGCCCGCCTCGCCGTCCGCCAGCACCGCCTCGGGCGCGAAGTCGGCCGCCGCGGTCGCCCGCCACGGCGTGAGCCGGCTGGCCGGCACATGCCGCCGCACCGCATGCCCGTCGCGCAGCAGCGCGGTGCGGATGGCGCCGTCGGGATCAGCCAGGGCCAGCAGCAGCCGCATCAGCCCGCCCCGCCCCGCCAGCGGCGAACCAGCCGCCCCACGGACTGCCGCAGCAGCGCCGCAGCCCCCGCCGGATGCCAGGGCGCGGCCAGGATCACCCCGATCCGCTGCCGCCGCCGCGTGGTCCACAGCCGCTTGTACGGGTCGTCCCCGCGCCCGAAATCAAGCCCCGCCACCCGCTCGGCATCCAGCAGATGGGCGATCATCCGCGCCGTCAGCACCGTCCCCGGCGACAGCGCCCGGAACGCCTCGTCATGCGCCAGCTTCAGCACGCTGGCCGTCCCGCCGGCCACCGTCCACAGCTGCGCCGCCACCACCCGTCCCTCCGCCCGCAGCAGCCCCAGCCGCAGCGCCCCCGCCGCCGCCGCCTCGCGCATCAGGGTCGGATTGAAGCGCGCCAGGGGCTCGGCGACCTTCCAGCTCCGCGCATACACGTCCTCATAATCCGCGATCGCCGGCTCCAGCTCCTCCCCCCCGGTCACCAGGCTGAATTCCGCCTTGCGCGCCCGCCGCCGGATCGCCTCGCGCAGCTGTCCCGGCCGGTCGGCCAGGTACGCCGCCCAGTCGCGCCCGGCCACCTCCTCGTGCCAGTTGCCGAAATGCTCGAACCGCGCCGCGCGCATCCCCGCCGCCCGCGCCCCTTCCAGGAACGGCGCCAGCCACGCCGCCTCGGCCGCCACCGCCTCCAGCACCAGCACCGGCCGCAGCAGGCGCGCGAACCCGGCCCCCGCCACCCGCCAGTCCGCCGCCGTCGCCGCCGCCGGCAGCAGCGGCCGGAACAGCACCGAATACGGCCCGGTCAGCGACTGCGGCGGCCGTCCCGGGCGCTCCAGCACCGGCAGCACCGCCGCCCCGTGCGCCACCAGCCGCGCCCGCCCGCCGGGCGGGATCCCCGCCGCCAGCATGCTCCGCCACCACCAGGGCGAGAGGCACGCCTCATCCGCCGGCGCCACCGCCGCCAGCTCAGCCGCGGAGCAGGTAGTAGGCACAGCCGATCCACTCATGCACCGCGTAATAGCTCTTCTGCCAGGCCGACACCCGCGGAATGAACCCGTCCGCGTCCAGCACCGGCCCCGCCTCGAACCGCGCCGCCACCGGCTCCGCCTCCAGCCCGAAATGGCGGAACGCGATCAGCGCCCGGCGCATGTGCCAGCCGCTGGTCACCACGTAGACCCGGCTGATCCCGGATCCCTTCAGCATCGCCGCGCTGAACTGCGCGTTCTGCCAGGTGTCGGCGGCCCAGGGCTCGATCCAGGCGGCCGCCAGCCCGAAATCCTCGCGCAGGCTGCGCGCCATCTGCAGCGCGATCGACGGCGCGCCCTGCTCCGGCGCTCCCCCGGTCACCAGGATCGGCAGCCCCAGCCGCCGCGACAGCGCCGCCCCGGCCTGCAGCCGCTCCAGGGTCAGCGGCCCGATCCCGTGCCACGGCAGGATGCCGCCGACCCCGCCGCCGCTGTCCGCGCTCAGCACCACGATCGCGCCCGGCCCCGGCGCGCCAGGCGCCTCGGCCAGCTCCCCGGGCGGCCGCCCGGGCACCTCGCGCGGGATGCCCGCCTGCAGCGAATCGATCAAGCCCCGGCTGACCACCGGCATCGCCAGCACCAGCAGCCCCAGCAGCGCCAGCCCCACCACCGCCCGCCCCAGCCGCGGGTAGAACCGCGCCAGCACCAGCCCCGCCAGCCCCAGCGGCACCAGGTTCACCGGCGGAATCAGCAGGGCGGTCGGCAGGGCGCTGAGCGACATTCTGGCGGCGGGTCCGGGGCATCGTTGCGTGCGGCGAAACTGCACGACCCCGCCCCCGATTGACAGGCCCCCGCGCGTCGGGCGTCTCTCCCCCATGCCGCAGATCGTCCTGTCCGGGGCCGAGGCGCTGGCCACGCCCGAGGCCTGGGCGCGGCTCGGCACCCGCTGGCGCGACCTGGAGGCGGACTCCGACGCCTCCTTCTTCCAGTCCTGGAGCTGGGTCGGCTGCCGCGCCGCCGAGCGCTTCCCCGACCCCGTGCTGATCGAGGCGCGGGAGGGCGGCCAGACCCTCGCGCTCGCCCTGTTCAACCGCCGCCGTTCCCTGCTCGGCGCCACGCTCCACCTCAACGAAACCGGCGATGCCGTGCACGATTCACCTTTCGTCGAGCACAACTTCCCGCTCCACCGCCGCGGCCACGCCGCCGCCGCCGCCGCCTGCCTCGCCGCCGCCCTGCACGGCCTCGGCCGCCGCGTCGTGCTCGGCGGCACCGACGCCGCCGGGGCCGCCCTCGCCCGCCGCCTGCCCGGCTGCGCGGTCACCCGCCAGGTCCGCCCCGCCCCCTATGTCGATCTCGCCGCCCTGCGCGCCGCCGGCACGCCGCACGAGGCCGGCCTCAGCGCCAACACCCGCCAGCAGCTCCGCCGCTCCGCCCGCCGCTACGGCCCGCTCGCCGCCACCCGCGCCGCCGACGCCGCCGAGGGCCTGCGCTTCCTCGACGCGCTCGCCGCCCTGCACCAGGCCAGCTGGACCGCCCGCGGCCAGCCCGGCGCCTTCGCCGCGCCCTTCTTCGCCGCCTTCCACCGCGCCCTGGTCGCCGACGCCCTGCCGCGCGGCGAGGTCGAGCTCTGGCACGTCGCCGCCGAGGCGGGCACCGTCGGCTACCTCTACAATTTCCGCCGCAACGGCCGGGTCGCCGCCTATCAGAGCGGCTTCGCCTATCCGCCCGGCGACAATGTCCGCAAGCCCGGCCTGACCAGCCACGCAGCGGTGATCGCCCGGGCCCTTGCCGAAGGCTGCGACGAATACGACTTCCTGGGTGGCGGCGATCGCTACAAGACCAGCCTCGCCAATGCCAGCCGCGACCTCCACTGGCTGGAGCTCGGGCCCTGCTGGCGCCCCGCCGCCCTGCGCGCGCGTTTGTGACCGGTGCCGGTTACCCCCGGTTAACATCCCGCGGGCAGAGTGCAGTCCCACCCTGTGAGACCCGCGCATGTCCCACGCACATCTCGCCATCGCCCATTCGCTCCCGCCCCGCCGCACCGCCATCGCTCCCTGGCCGTTCCGCGTCGCCGTGCCGCTGATCGTGGCCCTCTCCGCCGCCCTCTGGGCCGGCCTCTGGCAGCTCGGCAGCCTGGCGGTCGGGCTGATCGGCTGAACCCGCCACCCGCCCGTTGCACCCCCTGGCGATCCCGCGCAGGCTCCGCGCATCCGACTCCCGGGAGCCGCCGTGCACGCCGCCATCCGCCAATGCGCCATCCTCGCCGGCGGCCTCGGCACCCGCCTCGGCGCACTCACCGC
This sequence comes from Acetobacteraceae bacterium, assembly GCA_044225615.1. Lineage (GTDB taxonomy): Bacteria > Pseudomonadota > Alphaproteobacteria > Acetobacterales > Acetobacteraceae > CAIYPH01. Next base: position 25,203 of record JBGAIK010000003.1, read on the forward strand.
CGCCACCCCCAAGCCCGTCCTGCCGGTCGGCGGCCGCCCCTTCCTCGCCTGGCTGATCCGCGAGCTGTCCCGCTTCGGCATCGATGAGGTGCTGCTCCTCACCGGCCACCTCTCCGCCCGCGTGCGTGAGGAAGTCGCGGGCTTCGGCGCCCACCTGCCCCGCCCGGTCGCCATCGCCTTCTCCGAGGAGCCGGAACCCGCCGGCACCGGCGGCGCGCTGCGCCTCGCCGCCCCCCTGCTGCACGACCGCTTCCTGCTCTGCAACGGCGACTCCCTGCTCGCCGCCAACCTCGCCCCCCTGCTCGGCGCCTTCATGGCCGACCCGCCCGAGGTCCAGGGCCGCCTCCTGGTCCGCCGCCTGGAGGACGCCTCCCGCTCCGGCGTGATCGAGGCCGCGGGGGACCGCGTCACCGCCTTCCGCGAACGCCCGCTCGCCCCGGGTCCCGGCCTGATCAATGCCGGCATCTACGCCCTCACCCGCGGCATCGCCGAGGCCGCGCCGGCCCGATGCTCGCTCGAGCGCGACGTGCTGCCCGGCCTCGCCGCCCGGGGCGCGCTGCGCGCCACCCAGGCCGACGGGTTCTTCATCGACATCGGCGTGCCCGAAGACTTCGCCCGCGCCCAGGACCAGCTGCCCCGCGCCCTGCGCCGCCGCGCCCTGTTCCTCGACCGCGACGGCGTGCTCAACATCGACCACGGCTGGGTCGGCCACCGCGACCGGTTCGACTGGGTGCCGGGGGCCAGGGAGGCCGTGCGCCACGCCACCGCCGCCGGCTGGCACGTCTTCGTCGTCACCAACCAGTCCGGCATCGCCCGCGGTCTCTACACGGAGGACGACTTCCGGGCCCTCATGGCCTGGGTCCGCGCCGAGCTCCTCGCCGCCGGCGGCACGCTCGACGACTGGCGCCACTGCCCCTTCCACCCCGAGGCGAAGCTCGACGCGTACCGCCGCGCCAGCGACTGGCGCAAGCCCGCCCCCGGCATGCTGCTCGACCTCATCCGCGCCTGGCAGCTCGACCCCGCCGCCTGCATCATGGTCGGCGACCAGGAAACCGACATCCAGGCCGCCGCCGCCGCCGGGATGCAAGGCCACCGCTTCCAGGGCGGGAACCTTGCGGACTTCGTGGCGCCGCTGATTTCGGCTTAAGGCAAGCAAGGCTCCGTCTTGCCTTCGCTTCCTTCTTCTCACCCCGATCCTGTCCTAGACTCCCGCCCCATGAGCACCCCCTACATCCCCTCGGTCCGCGCCCGCGCCCCGCTCCGCCTCGGCCTTGCCGGCGGCGGCACCGACCTCTCGCCCTATTGCGACGAATTCGGCGGCGCGGTGCTCAACGTCACCATCGACCGCTACGCCTATGCCTTCATCGGCCCCTCGCCCGACGGCCAGGTGCATTTCCGCTCCGAGGACATGGACCTTGCCGAGGCCTTCGCCTGCGACGGCGATTTCTGCGCCGGTGCCCGGCTGGGCCTGCATGCCGGCGTCTACCGGCGCATGGTCACCCAGTTCAACGACGGCCAGCCCCTGCCGATCACCGTGACCACCGCCACCGACGCCCCGCCCGGATCCGGCCTCGGCACCTCCTCGGCGCTCATGGTCGCCCTCGTCGAGGCCTATCGCACCCTGCTCGGCCTGCCCCTCGGCCTCTACGACGTCGCCCACCTGGCCTGGGAGATCGAGCGCCAGGACCTCGCCCTCGCCGGCGGCAAGCAGGACCAGTACGCGGCAGCCTTCGGCGGCGCCAACTTCATCGAGTTCCTCGCCGGCGACCGCGTCATCGTCAATCCGCTACGCATCCCCGCCGCGGTGCTGAACGAGCTCGAATCCTCCCTCGTCACCTGCTTCACCGGCGTCTCGCGCAGCTCGGCCACCATCATCCAGGAGCAGCAGACCCGCATGGTGCAGGCCGCCGCCGACGCGCTGGGAGGCCTGCACCAGCTCAAGCAGGACGCGATCGACATGAAGCAGGCCCTGCTGCGCGGCGATGTCGGCGGCATGGCCGGCATCCTCAACCGCTCGTGGCTGGCCAAGAAGCGCACCGCCGGCGGCGTCAGCTCGCCCTTGATCGAGGAGATGCTGGAAGCCGCCGGCCGCCTCGGCGCGCTCGCCGGCAAGGTCTCCGGCGCCGGCGGCGGCGGCTTCATGATGCTGATGGTCCCGCCCGAACGCCGCGCCGGCTTCATCCGCGGCATGCGCGCCCTCGGCAACGACGCCGCACCGGTGAACTTCACCGACGTCGGGATCGAATCATGGCAGGCAAACGACCGGCGGGGAAAAGGAAGGGGCAGCCAGGGGAAGTAAGGGCTTCTTTTTCTGAAGAAAAAGAAGCAAAAAGACTTTCATCCGTTATCCTTCCGGCGGCGCCTGCGCAGCCAGCGGACAAAAGTTTTTTGGTTCTTTTTTTCCAAGAAAGAACCGCTTCCTTCCTTCAATACCCCGCCGCCCGGTCCACCACCTCCCGCAACGGCCGCCCATCCAGGAACCGCTCCAGGTTGTCCGCGAACAGCGCCGCCACCACCCGGTCGCGTTCCGGATGCCCGCCGCCGATATGCGGCAGCACCATGATTCCCGGCGCGCGCCAGAACGGATGCGCCTCCGGCAGCGGCTCGGTGCGGAACACGTCCAGGATCGCCCCGGCGATCCGCTTCTCCCCCGCCGCCCGGATCAGCGCGTCGTCGTCGATCAGGTGCCCGCGCCCGAAATTCAGCAGCCAGGCCGAGGGCTTCATCCGCGCCAGGAAGTCCGCGTTCACGCAGCTCTCCGTCGCCGCCGTCGCCGGCAGCAGCAGCACCACGAAATCCGCCTGCGCCAGCACCTCGCCGGTGCGCTCCGGCGGGTAGGTCTCAACCCCCATCACCGAACCGCTCCGCTTGGTGCCGATCACCCGCATCCCGATCGCCGACGCCATCCGCGCCAGGTCCTGCCCGATCGCGCCCAGCCCGAGAATGCCGAGCGTCCTGCCCGCCAGCGGCGTCGCCATCCGGCGCACCCATTTGCCCTCGGCCGAGCTCTGCGCGATCGCCGCATAGGGCTTCGCGATATGGAACAGCGCGCCCAGGATGTTCTCCGGCATCGACTCCCGATGCGTCCCCCGCGCGCAGGTCAGCACCAGCCCGGGCGGCAGGTCCGGCAGCGCCAGCCAGGATTCCACCCCCGCCGTCAGCGCCTGCGCCCAGCGCAGCGCCGTCATCCGCGGCAGCAGCCCCGCCGGCGCGCCCCAGGCAAGCATGGCGGACACGCCCGCGCACTGCTCGGCGGACGGCATCTCGCCCCGCTTCAGCGTCTCCAGCACCACCCGCCCGGCCAGCGGCGCGGCGGCCTTCAGATAGGCATCAGGCGTGTCGGTCCACAGCAGAATACGGTCTGACATAAGAACGTCCTGGAAATGGCGAGGGAAGCCGTGCCGCAGCCCTAGCCGATGAGATGCACCCCCTGGGCGCCACGCGGCACGGGATCGGTGACAAGCCGGCGGTCGAAGGTAACCAGTTTTCCGCCATGGGCGCACGCCAACGCAAGCAGGTAGCTATCGGTGACCTGGCCGGAACTCAGCAGGCGGGCAGTATCCAGCTTTGCCGGATCGCGCAGGCTGATGTCGTCCGCCCAGAAGACATGCCCCGGCAACGCGCACAACCCGGCCATCAGCGGCGCAACCGCCGCGGGTGTTCCGGGCGAGCTCGGATAGCGGGCATGGCCGACGATCCGCAGCACGGCGTTCTCCGTCAGCGGGCAGGTCGCCCAGGCCTGCTGTCCCCGGCCTGCGAACCATGCATGCGCAACGTCGTGATGGGTGTGCGCCGGGTCGATCAGCGCGATCAGCACGTTGACGTCGAGCAGGAAGGTCACCCGGGCAGCTCATCCCGCAGCCGGTTCACCAGTTCGGGCGTCACCGGCACGGCATCCGGGCGCAGCGGCAGCAATGGAACGCCATTGCGTGTTTCGCCGCCTGGCGCTGCCGGCCGCAAGGCCTGCCGTGCCAAAGCAGAGATCACTTCCCCGACGCTTTTCCGCTGCCGCGCCGCCAATCCCCTGGCAGCAGCAAGCACATCATCGTCGATCGCCAGCGTGGTGCGCATGAAAACCATCCAGGATCGCATCAGTCATCACGCATCATAGCCCATCAGGGCAGGGCGATGCATCAGGCCTGCTCCACCGCCACCGCCGCCGCATCCAGCGCCGCCGCGATCGCCCGTGCCTGCGCCTCGCTCAACGGCCCGCGTCCCTGCCGCAGCCGCAAGGCCAGCTTGAGGTTCTCCGCCGCCCGCACGATCTCGGGTGCCGGCCCGCCGCCATGCGCCGCGCCCACGCTGTCCATCCGCGCCAGCGCCGCCGCCACCGCGACATGATTCGCCGCCAGCCAGGCCGCGCCCGCCTCGGTGATCGCATGCAGCTTCTTGCCCTCCGCCTCGGCGACGGTGACGTGGCCCAGCTCCTCCAGCAGCGTCAGCGTCGGGTAGATCACCCCCGGACTCGGGCTGTACGCCCCGCCCATGCGGTCCTCGATCGCCTTGATCAGCTCGTAGCCATGGCGCGGCCGCTCGGCGATCAGCGCCAGGACCACGTAGCGCAGCTCGCCATGGTCGAAGACCCGCCCGCCCCGCCGCCCGCGATGGCGACCCTCGCGATGCTCGTGCCGCTCCTCGCGCCCGGACTCGCCGCGGGCGTGCCGGCATTCATGGCGGCCGCCGTGATGATGGCCGTGATGGCCGTGTGTGTGTCGATGGTGCATATGTGCTCCGACTGAGTTTCGATATAACGAAATATCAGATATATCTAAACCCGGCCGGTTTCAAGCCCCCGCACCGTCGAACAGCGCCGCATAGCGCGCGAACATCACCCGGTCGGCGAAATCCCGCTCCGCCTTCGCCCGGTTCGCCGCCCCGATCCGCGCCCGCAACCCCGCATCGGCGGCCAGCCCCGCCACCGCGCGCGACAGCGCCGCCGCGTCCAGCGGCACCACGAAATCGCGGTTTTCCGCCGCCAGCATCTCCGCCACGTCGCCCACATCGGTCGACGCCACCGGCAGCCCCGCCGCCATCGCCTCCAGCACCGAGATCGGCATCTGCTCGGTGTCGGATGACAGCGCGAACAAATCCATCCGCGCATAGAACCGCGCCGGGTCGGCCTGGTGGCCGGCAAACTCCACCCGCTCCCCCATGCCCAGCGCCGCCGCCCGCGCCGCCAGCCCCGCCCGCTCCGGCCCGTCGCCGACCACCAGCAGCCGCGCCCCCCCCTGCTCATTTCCAAGCGGCGCCACCGCCTCCAGCAGCCGCCCGAGATTCTTCTCGGCCCGCAGCGCCGCCACCGTCCCTACCACCGGCACCGCGTTCCCGCCCGCCGCCGGCACGAACCGCGACAGGTCGATCCCGTTCGGGATGTAGCGCACCCGCCTCAGCTTCCACACGCCGGTCGCGATCCGCTCCAGCACCCGCGACGGCACCACCACCAGCCGGTTGCGCAGCACCAGCCGCCGCGTCCACACCCGCCGCGGCAGCTGCCCCGCCCGCTCCTCCGGCCCGAACCCGTCCTCGGCATGGATATGCGCCACCCCGCTCCCCAGCGCCGCCATCGCGAACTCGATCGAACCCCAGTTGTTCGTCACCAGCAGATCCGGCCGGCTCTCCCGCAGGAACGCCCGGAACCGCCGCAGATTCCCCAGCGTGTCCCCCTTGCGGATCTCCACCGCCGGAAACCCCACCGACAGCCCCGGATCCAGCCGCTCCCGGCACGCCAGGTTCCCGTCCATCGCAACGATGTCGTGATGCCACCGCCGCCCATGATGGTTCGCAATCGCCGCGAACCGCGTCTGCGGGCCGCCGGTGGCGAAGGTGGCGTAGACGTGCAGCAGGCGTTTCAAGGAAGCGGCCTCCGGCCCTTCCCTTCACCCTTCCCCGGCATGGACCTTGATCGCCCGCTCCCGGAACACCCCCGGATCGTCATTCCCCCGCCACCCCAGGTCGTTGCGCGCATCCGTGCAGTCGAACCGCGCCTTCATCCCCCGCGACAGGAAATCCCGTTTCGCCGGCATCGCCACCGCCCGGCCCGCGGCCCGCTTCACCGCCCATTTCGCCACGTCGACCAGCCACAGCCCCGTCGCCGACTGCGGGTGGAACCGCAGCGGCCGACCCAGCGCCGCCGCCAGCATCGCGGTGTAGTCCCGCGCCGAGGGCCGCACCTCGCCCACGATGTTGTAGCATTGCCCCTCGATCCCCTCGGCATCGCAGGCCTGCAGGATCGCGGCGGCCACGTCCTCCACCAGCACGAAGGGCAGCGGGTTGCGCCCGCGGTTCCAGCCGATGCAGTGCTGGTCGTTGTTGTAGAGCCCGACCCCGCTGTGGAACGGCGAGGTCCCCTCCCCCACCACCACCCCAGGCCGCAGGATCACCACCGGCAGCCCCTCGCGGCGGTGCAGGTCCAGCAGCATCCGGTCGCACAGCACCTTGGCCCGCGCATAGTCGCCGCGTTCGGCCTCGCGCGGATCGGGCGGCGTCCGCCCGGTCACCGGCGCGCGCTGAGGTCCCAGGTAGAGCGAGGCGATCGAACCGACATGGATCAGCCGCTTCGCCAGGCTGTCGCGGCAGGCCCGCGCCACCGTTTCCGCCCCGCCCACCATGGCGTGGCGCACTTCCTCGAACGTGCCGCCGCCGCCGCCATGCGCCAGGTTCACCACCGTCCGGCACCCGGCGATCGCGCGCGCCACCGCCGCCCCGTCGCCGATGCTGCCGCGTTCCACCCGCACCAGCGGATCGTCGAAGATGGCCGGCAGGTTGCGCGGATTGCGCGCCATCACCACCACGCGCCGCCCGGCGGCCACCAGCGCCCCCACCAGATGCGTGCCGATGGATCCGGTGCCGCCCAATCCGCGATCTCCGACGGCGCGGGCGCCGCCGGCGGCGGCGGCGCCGGCCGCGGCAGCACCGGCGGCAGCGCCGCGGCCGCGATTCCTTCGCACAATGCCACCAGCCCGGCGCCGAAATGCCCGTCCAGCGCCGGCGCCCGCCCGGCATCCACCGCCGCATGGAACGCCGCGATGCTGCCTTGCATCGAGCGGAAGAATGCGTCGCTCCGCCCCCGCAGCTTCGCCATCGATGCCGCATAGGCCGCCAGGTTCGCCGCCGACCGCCAGGCGATCGCCGCCCCGGTCGCCATGCCGGACAGCGCGACGTCCACCGGCTCCATCCACCGCGTCCGCCCCTGGATCCAGCTTCGGTCGTTGAGGATGTCCGCCACCCCCACCCCGTCACTGCCCACCACGGTGATCTGCCAGAACGGAAAGCTCTGCCCGACGGCAAAGCGCAGCTGCGCCGGCACCGGGCAGTCGAGCGTGGCCGTCAGCTCGGCGACGAAGGGCAGCCCCGGCGCGATCTCCACTGCCGGACCCGGCAGCACCTGGAACCCGTGCGGACTGCCCGCCAGCGTCACCAGCTGCGACAGCGGATGCACCGCCTGCTCCAGCAGCAGGTTGCCCGGCCGGCGGAACATCCAGTGCCCGAACTGCCGCGCCGCAAGCTGCCGCAGCGGCACGTTGTAGATGCAGGAGATCGCGCTCGGCACCCCGATCTCGCCCGCCTGCACGCGCGCCACCAGCCGCGCGAAGGCCGGGTGATGGACGAAATTCTGGTTCACCCCCAGCGCCGTCGTTCCGGCCGCGTCCAGCAGCCGGGTGCATTCCTCCGCGCTCGCGGCCAGCGGCTTCTCCAGCAGCACCGGCTTGCCCGCCCGCAGCAGCTGCTCGCCCACCTTCCCGTGCAGGTCCGGCGGCACCAGCACATGCGCCCGGTCGAACAGGTCTCCCGCCAGCGCCGCCTCCACGCCCGGCACCGCCTGCGCCCCCACCACCCGCGCCAGCCGCTCCGCCGCGCCGATATCGGGGTCGATCACCGCCGTGACGCGATGCCCCTTCAGCCCCTTCAGCGCATCCGCATGCACGCGCGAGATGTAGCCCGCGCCGACCAGCGCAATCCGGCTCATCTCAGAACCGCCGGCGCGGCGTGCGGTCTTCGAGATCGGCCGGCGCCACCGCCACCCCGCTTGCCGCCAGCGCCCGGCACACCAGCTGCTTCTGCGTCAGCCCCTCCGCCTTTGCCCGCGCCGTCAGCGCCATCACCGTGCTCGACCGCAACCGCAGGTTCAGCGTCGTCGGCCGGTCCTCCGGCTCCATCCGCGCCGGCGGCAGGCTCGGCGCCTGGGCGCTCGCGATCCGCAGCGCCTCCTCCGCCGAGGGCCGCGCCCCGGCCCGTGGCTTCAGCGACTTCATGCGTTCCTCCCGCCCGGAATCCAGCCCCGCCCGCGCAGCTCCGCCATCAGCCCGGCCAGCTCCACCGCCGCCGGCCCCTGCTGCGGTATGCGCCCGGAATAGGAAAGCTCGCCATACGCCACCAGGTCCGAGAGCGTCGCCTCCAGCCGCGGCAGCCCCGCCGCCGCGATCTCCTGGCTGGCATGCCGCGCAAGCTGCGTCCGCCGCACCTTGTTCAGCAGCACCGCCGTCGGAATCTCGCGCCGCGCCGCCCGTGCCAGTCCCTCGGCCAGCCGCACCGTCTTCTCGGCCTCGGTCACGTCCGCCTCGCCGCTCAGCGTCGGAATCAGGATCGCGTCCGCGCTCGTCATCGCCACCGCCGCCGCCCGGTTGCCGAACCCCGCCGTATCCACGATCACGATGTCGGCCTCGCCCGCCGCCCGGTCGATCAGATGCGCCAGCCGCGCCTCGTCCGCCTCCGCCTGGCACGCGAAGGCCGGCCCCTCATACGCGTTCGCCGCCCACCGGCTCAGCGCCAGCGTCGGGTCCGCGTCCAGCGCCACCACGCGCCGCCCCTCCGCCGCCAGCGCCCCGGCCAGCAGCATCGCCACCGTGGTCTTTCCCGGGCCCCCCTTGGAGCTCGCAATCGTCAGGACAGCCAAGGTCGCTCCCGCACGCAGCCATGCCACGCCCATACGCCAGGACGTCGTTACATGTCGAGCGATTCCCGACCCATGTCGGCAGAGTCCCCACCCCAAGCAGAGTCAGCCCCTTGCACACCGATCTTCGGGCGGGGACTTTGCCGACAGCAGCACGGAGCCCGCCCCGATGTCCGCGAGTCGCACGCTGGCGATCGCCTTTGCCGCCGCTGTCGCCCTCGTCCTCGCCGTCGCCTCCGCCGCCGGCATCGACACGCTGTCCGCCCCGCCCGTTCCCCACCGCGTCGTGCTGATGGGCACCCTGACCGTGCTTGTCCTCATCCTGCTCGTCCGCGCCCGCCGCCTGCCGCCCGACCCGCGGCCGGCCATCCCGCTACCCGCCGCGCCTGCCGCGCTCGCCGGTGCCGCCTTCGCCGCAGCCCTGTTCGTCGCCATCGTCCCCCTGCAGTCCTTCCCCTATTCCGGCGACGAGGGTGCCTACGTCCTGCAGGCGCAGATGCTCGCCGCCGGCCAGGTCTCGATCGACCTCACCCCGGTCCAGCCCTATCTCGAAATCTTCTACATCTTCCCCTGGCAGGGCCGCCTGATCTCGCAATACCCCCCGGGCTGGCCCGCCATCCTCGCCGCCTTCGAATCCCTGCGCCTGCCCCTCGTCCTGGCCGGCCCGCTGCTCGGCGCCGTCTCCGTCCTCGCCCTCTGGCGCCTCGGCGCCGAGCGCCACGGCCCCGCCGCCGGCATGCTCGCCGCCGCCCTGATGGCAGTCTCGTCCTTCTGGCTGTTCAACGCGGCCTCCTACTACAACCACACCGCGGTCGGTCTCTTCGCCATCCTCTTCGTCCTCGGCGTCACCCGCTTCATCGACCGGCCGACCCTCGGCGCCGCCCTGCTCACCGGCATCGCCTTCTCCGCCGTCGCCGCGACCCGCCATTTCGACGCCGCCCTCCTCGCCCTCCCCGCCGCCATCGCCATCCTGCGCCAGGCCCGCGCCCGCCACTGGGCCCTGCTGCCGCTCGCCGCCGCGGCCGCCCTGCCTGCCATCGCCCTGACCCTCTGGTACTACCGAGCCGCCACCGGCCAGTGGCTCGCCATCCCGCAGGCCCTGCGCGATCCCAATGACGGCCTGCTTACCGCCTACTGGTCGCTTGCCACCGCCAACGCCACGCTGGCCGCCCGTTTCCTCGAATTCGCCGAATGGGTCTCCCCGGCCTTCGTCCTGCTGCTCGTCGCCGCCCTCGCCGGCAAGTGGCGCGCCCGCACGCTGCGCTTCCACGACCTCTACGCCCCCGTCTTCCTCGTCGGCTACTGGCTGTTCTGGAGCGACGGCATCTACGGCTGGGGCCCGCGCTACATCTACGCCGCCTTCCCCTTCATGGCGCTGACCATCGCCGGCTGGGCCGCCACCACCGCCCGCCAGGACCTGCCGCCCATCCGCCTGCTGCTCGCCGCCGCCCTGCTCTCGGCCGCGCTCCAGATCGTGCCGATCGCCATCCGCTCCGCCGAGATGGTCAGCGGAACCCGCGAACTCTACACCGCCGTCGCCCGCGCCGGCCTGCGCAACGCCGTCGTCATGATCGGCACCTGGACCGGCAAGGTCCGCCTGACCCCGCCCGGCGACCTCGCCCGCAACGGCCTGCGCCTCGACGGCGACGTCATCTACGCCCACGCCCCGGGCGTGCGCATCGAACGCACCCGACCACCCGATCTCGAGGCCTCGGCCGCGGCCATGCAGGCCTACCTGCCTGGTCGCGAAATCTGGCTCTACGTGCGCAATCCTGGCGACACGGTGGGGCACCTGGAAAAGTGGAAGTAAGGACGTTCTTTTTTGAAAAAAAGAACCAAAAAACTTTGATCCGTCAGGCGCGGCCGATCTGGCGCTCCGGGATCGGCGGGCGTGATGGCAGCAGGGTCAGGCCCTCGGGGCCGATTTCAACGCCGGCTTCGGGATAGACCGCCATTGCCAGCTTGAGATTGCCGATGAAAGTCGGCTTGAACTGCCGCAGGCTCTTGAACCCCGCCCCGAACTGCTGATGCAGCCGCGACCACCGGATCGGCGTCGGCTTGTTCAGCACGTGCAGCCGATAGGCCAGCCACACATACAGATCGAGCCCCATCGAATTGTTCTGGATCGCCCGGATCGCCGGCTCCCACAGCGGCACCGGATGCCGGCTCAGCGCATCATAGAAGCTCTGGCTGATCCGCACCGTCTCCACGAACATCCGCGCCTGCCGCTCGTCCGCGCCGTTCGGCTCCAGGAACAGCACGCCATCATCGACAATGCGCTCCGACGAGAACCCGGTCCCGCCATTGGCGTTCTGATAGAAGAACGTCAGCTTGCAGATCGACAGCCGCGTCGCCTGGTCGCGCACCTCGCGGATCGACTTGCCGCCCTGCGCGATGCCCATCCGCCGCAGCCAGTCCCGCATCGAGCGCCCGAGCTCCACCTCCCGCGACCGCGACCGCAGCGCCTGGGTCTGCAGATACAGCAGGATCAGCCGCGCGCGCGATCCGTACGGCACGCCCACGAACTCGCCTTCGTTGGTTCCCGGCCGGATCAGCCGCCCCGGCTCGATCATCAGCGTCAGCCGCTCGGATTTCTGGATCCACTCCTTCTCCGAAGGCAGCCGCTTGTGCGGCAGCGACGCCTGGCAGAACCCCGAATAGGTCACGCCGATCGCATCGTCTTCCTCGGCCAGGATGTCGGCGGCCACCCGCACCAGATGCCGGTCTGCCGGATCGACCTTCTTCAGCGCCTCTTCGCGCCCATGCTCGATCACCAGCCGATGCACCGTGCCCACAGCCCGCTCCCGCTTCCTGCTGCAACACTACCGTCCCATACCCCCGCTTGTCGCCGGGGACTCTGCCGACGATCCACGCCGCACGCAGCCTTTGACACCCCGGCCCGCAATTGCTCTTCATTCCACGTCATGATCCAGGGAGATGGCTCGATGCGTCTGCGGCGGATGATCCCGGCACCGGTGCGCGACGTGCTGCGCCCGATCCGCCGCCTCGTCATCCCCGACGCCATCCCCTTCCAGGGCTATGTCCGCCAGCGCGGGCCCAACTTCATCACCGGCTGGATCCAGGTCGCCAACGATCCTGGCCGCCGCGTCGCCTACGAGGTCATTGCCTGCCACGGCGCGGAACGGCGCGTCGTCGCCAGCGGCACGGCCGACCTTCCCGACCCCGAGCTCGCCGCCCTCGGCCTCGGTGACGGCTGCTACGCCCTGCGCGCCGAATTCTCCCCGCTTGCCCCCGGCGAAACCGCGGAAATCCGCCCCGTCGGCGCCCGCCGCTTCCTGCCCACCGCCGAACGCGCCCAGCTCGGCTACATCCGCAGCCTCAGCGCCCGACACGTCGCCGGCTGGCTCCATGGCGAGGACGGCGTCGCCTTCCATGTCGAGGCCTCCTGCACGCTGCCTGGCCGCGGCCGCCGCATTCTTGGCCGCGCCGCCGCCACCCTCGCCGACCGCCAGCTCGCCGCCGCCGGGCACGCGGTCCCCGCATGCGGCTTCCGCATCGCCTTCGATCCGCCGCTGACGCCCGAGGAACGCGCCGTCCTCCGCGTCCGCTGCGTCGAGACCGGCCGCGACCTCACCTGGCAGAATCCCGTCACCGGCATGCTGCGGGAGCGCAGCCGCAACCACGTTGCCGGCTGGCTCATCGACCACCGCGACACCGACCGCGCCGTGCCGTTCGCCGTCGTCTGCACCCTCCCCGGCCATGAACGCGTCCTCGCCGAGGGCCAGGCCGACAAATACGACCGTATCCTCTTCGCCGCCCACGAAGAAAACCCCTCCCGCGGCTTCCGCGCCTTCTTCCCCGAAATCACCGCCGAGGAGCGCGACCATGTCGAGATCCGCGCCGAAGGCCTGACCCACCCGTTGCCGCACGCAACGCCGCTGGCCAGCGAATGGCAGCCGGTGCGCTACATCGCCATGGACATCGTCGACAACTGCAACCTCCGCTGCCCGTTCTGCCTGTTCGACCATGCGCCGGTGCACCGCACCCAGGTCATGGCCGACGACGTCTTCGATGCCGCCCTGCGCTGGCTGCCCTATGTCGGCCCCGAGGGCCACTGGATGTCCTGCCTGCACGAGCCGACCATGCACCCCCGGCTCACCGCGTTCCTCGGCCGCATCCCGCCGGCCCATCGCCACGTGATGACCTACACCACCAACCTCAGCCGCCGCATGCCTGACGCCTACTGGGCCGCGCTCGCCGACAGCGGCCTGTCCAACATCAACATCTCCATCGAATCCCGCGATCCCGAAATCTACGAGCGCATGCGCAAGGGCGCGAAGTTCCGCATCTTCATGGAGAACTGGGACAAGCTCCTCGCCGCCTTCGCCCGCGGCAAGGCACCGCCGCCGCTGCGCTACATCGCCATGGCCTACCGGTCGAACCACCGCGAAATCCCGGAGCTGATCGAATACCTCCGCCGCGAGCGCAACGCCTGGAAGATCGAGATCCGCGACACCTTCGACCAGCCGCATATCCCCGACGAGTTCCGCCGCGCCGAGTTCCTCGACCGCGGCGAGTGGGAATGGCTGCGCGCCGCCCTCGCGCAGTATTCGCCGAGCGAGGTCGCCCTGTGCCTGCCGCCCGATTTCGATACGCCGCGGCAGTCGGCAGCCCCACCGGCGGCCGCCCCGCCCGCGGCAGATCCGGCCCCGCCGCAGGATACGCGGACCGCCATGGTGGAGGGCCTGATCGAGGCCCGCCTCTACCACGACGGCCAGATGATCTTCAGCACCTCGCCCGCCGGCAACTACCCCAATATCGGCCACGAGCTGGCCCGCCTCGATGTGCGCGACATTCCCGACCCCGGGCCCTTCATCGCCACCCTGCTGGACAAGGCCCGCCTCCTGGCCTGATCCCCGGGGACTCTGCCGACACGTCCTAATAGCTAAGCCTATTAGGATTCCTATTAGAGTCTGTCGGTAAATCCCCCGGGATAAACGCTATTTTCGGGGGCTGCGCGTCGGCAAATCCCCCACTGGGCGTCGGCAGAGTCCTCGGGATAACGCCCCCGCCCTGTGGACAACCGCCCGGGGTGACGCGGCGCGGCGGAATGTGCTGCATGTGCGCCGACCAAGCCCGGAGGGACCCGTCTTGCGCATCACCATGATCGGCGGCGGCTATGTCGGCCTCGTCTCCGGCGCCTGCTTCGCCGAGTTCGGCGTCGATGTCACCGTCGTCGAGGCCGATCCCGCCCGTCTCGCCGCGCTGCACGCCGGCCGCATGCCGATCTTCGAGCCTGGCCTGGAAGACCTCGTCCGCAACAACGCCGCCGCCGGCCGCCTCGCCTTCACCGGCGACCTCGCCGCCGGCGTGCGCGACGCCGAGGCGGTCTTCATCGCCGTCGGCACCCCCACCCGCCGCGGCGACGGCCATGCCGACCTGTCCTACGTCTACGCCGCCGCCGAGCAGGTCGCCCGCGCGCTGCCCGGCCATGCCGTCCCCAATCCTCCCGTCATCGTCACCAAATCCACCGTCCCCGTCGGCACCGGCCGCCGCATCGCGGAGATCGTCCGCGCCGCCCGCCCCGACCTCGCATTCGACGTCGCCTCCAACCCGGAATTCCTCCGCGAGGGCAACGCCATCGCCGATTTCATGAAGCCCGACCGCGTCGTCATCGGCTGCGACACCGACCGCGCCCGCGAAATCATGCGCCGCCTCTACGCCCCGATCGCCGCCACCGACGCGCCCATCCTGTTCACCGGCATCGAAACCGCGGAACTGACCAAATACGCCGCCAACGCCTTCCTCGCCATGAAGGTCGCCTTCATCAACGAGATGGCCGACCTGTGCGAACGCGCCGGCGCCGACGTCCTCGAGGTCGCCCGCGGCATCGGCCTCGATGCCCGCATCGGCGCCCGCTTCCTCCAGCCCGGCCCCGGCTTCGGCGGCTCCTGCTTCCCCAAGGACACGCTGGCCCTGATGCGCATCGCCCAGGAAGCCGGCGCCCCCTCCCGCCTCGTGGAAACCGTCGTCGCCGTCAACGATGCCCGCAAATCCGGCATGGCCGCCCGCATCATCGCCGCCTGCGGCGGGGCGATGCGCGGCAAGACCGTCGCCGTGCTCGGCCTCACCTTCAAGGCCGACACCGACGACATGCGCGACAGCCCCGCCATCCCCATCGTCGCCCGCCTCGCCGAGGACGGCGCCCGGATCCGCGCCTACGACCCCGAAGGCATGGACATGGCGCGCCCCCTCCTGCCGGCAAACGTCGTCTACTGCCGCGACGCCCTCGATGCCGCGGAGGGCGCCGACGCGCTCGTCCTGGTCACCGAGTGGAACCAGTTCCGCGCCCTCTCTCCCACCCGCCTCGCCGCCGCCATGCGCGGCCGCCTGCTGATCGACCTGCGCAACGTCTACGACCCGATCGCCATGCGCCAGGCCGGCTTCGTGTACCACGGCATCGGGCGCGGGACGTAACGTCGTAAGCAAGGCAAGACGCCTCCGGCGGCCAGGGGGCGCAGCCGCCCCCTGGACCCGGCGTTACCGCTGGCGGCTGCATCACTGGTCTTCTTCGATTGGCTCAGCACGATCGGTATCATATCGTCATGGTCGGCGAAGGCCGACCATCCACGACTTTCGCGCTGCCGGGACAGGGGCGGGGGGCAACCGCTCCGCATCCGGACGCTCGGCAAGTCTTCGCCAGGGCGCCGCGATGTATCTGCGCATCCATTCGATGCAGCCGATCATGGGCGGCCGCCTTGCCAAACGGAGATGTATGAATGCCGTGACCGAAGCCGTAGGGTGGATAAGCGCAGCGCAATCCACCACCTTTCTGCGCCGCAGGCATCCGACACCCGTGCACCGCACAAAGCCTGATGCAGCAGCACCGATCAATTGCCTGCGGCGCAAGAAAGCCGGCCGTGCCAATCACCGCAGGCCTTCGCCGCGCGCTCGCCTGCCGGGTCCAGGGGGCGCTACGGCCCCCCGGGCCGCCGGAGGCCCTTCCCCTTCCTGCTGCTCCGCGTTCCGCTCCGCCATCATCGCCTTGAACGCCGCCCGCCCCTGGCACGCGGCGAGCCACGCCGTCACCCCAGGGCACACCGCGAACAGCTCCGGCGCCGCCTGCGCGTAGCGGAAGATCTCTGCCACGTTCAGATCCGCCACCGTGAACCGCCCACCCACCAGGTGCCCGCCCCCGGCCGCGAGCCCGGCTTCCAGCATCGCGAATTTCGGCTTCAGAGCCGTCACCGCCGCGTCATACACGGCAGCATCCCGGGTCTTCGCCGCCGCCCCGTTCTGCATCGCCCGCAGCGCCGGCATCTCGCATTCCGTCGCCGCCCACAGCGTCCAGGCCAGCATCTGCCCTTCCTCTGCCACGTCGCGCGGCGCGAGCGGCCCCCCATGCTTGCGCGCCAGGTACAGCGTGATCGCCAACGATTCCGCCAGCACCAGCCCGTCATCCTCGATCGCCGGCACCTGCCCCAGCGGGTTGATCGCGCGATAGGCGGGCGAATGCGTGTTCAGGGGCGCATCCGCCGCCAGCGGGTCGGCCACCCGCCCGGCCTGGATCACCTTCACATGCTCGTAGGGAATCCCAAGCTCCTTGGCCATCCACACCGGCCGCGTCGCGCGCGAGCGCAGCACGCCATAGATTTTCAGCGTCATTGAACGATCCCTCCGTGCGGTCTGTCCGCCGCGACAAGACCCCGTCCGTCCGGCCTTTTCAACCGGCACGCCGTTCGCATGGACATCCGCGCACCGCCAGGAATCCAGCATGACGCGCAGCACCACCGTCCCCGCCCGCCACGGCAAGGCCATCCCCCTCGCCGCCGGCGAGACCGTGACCATCATCAACACCCACGGCACCCAGGTCGTCGACACCTGGGCCTTCGCCCGCGGCGAGCCGGGCGAGTTCATGTCGATGGCCCATACCCGCTCGGTCAACAGCCGCGTCTTCCCAGCCCCGGCCAGGCCTTCGTCAGCATCCGCCGCCGCCCGATGCTCCGCCTGGTCTCCGACACCTCGCCCGGCGTCCACGACACGCTGCTCTGCGCCTGCAACCAGGCCATCTACGCCGAGCTGAACGCCCCGCCCGGCCACCGTTCCTGCGAGGACAATCTGCACGAGGCCCTCGCCGGGCACGGCGTCCGCATCGGCTTCACCCCCGCGCCGCTGAACCTGTTCATGAACGTCACCACCACGCCCGACGGCACCGTGGTCCGCGGCGTCCCCGCCTCACGTCCCGGCGATGCGATCACCTTCACCGCCGGGATGGACCTGCTCCTCGTCCTCTCCGCCTGCCCGCAGGACATCACCGCCATCAACTCCGAAGACCGCACGCCGCGCGATGTCGAAGTTCGGGTCACGCCAACCCTTTGAACTCGGTTTTTCTTTCTCCCCTCCCTTGTGGGAGGGGCCGGGGGAGGGGTGGACAACCGCTCCGATCCGGCGGCAATCGCTTGAGGCCGGTCGCCAGCAGCGCGAAGAATTCACTCCAGCCAGCGATGCCGCTCCAGGTTGAACCGGTTCGCCCCGTCGACCGCGATCCCCTCCGCCTTCAGCCGGCGCACCTGCTCGTCATCGCCCCCGTTGCGCGAGGCCGCGCGCGACACCTCGCCCTTGGCGTTCACCACCCGGTGCCAGGGAATCTCCACCCCGCCCGGCAATGTCGCCAGCACCCGCCCCACCAGCCGCGCCCGCCGCGGCAACCCCGCCATTGCCGCCACCGCGCCCACCCCGCCGGAATCCACAAATACCGCGCAGATCGCCGCAGCCGCCGCACCCTAACCGGCACGTCAATACTACGTTGTCACCACGTCGTTACGCTACTACCCCCACCCCGCCTGGATATTCGCCTACCTCCACCCCGCCCGCACCGCCCGCGCCAGCCCTGCCGCCTCGCTTTCCCGCACATTGGTGAACCCCAGCAGCAAGGCCGGCGCCACGTCATGCGCCATCGCCTGCGCCGACAGCCCCTGCACCCCCAGCACCGCCACCGCCGGCGGCAGCGGCGCGTCCCGCCACCCCTCCGGCAGCCAGGCCACCAGATGCAGCCCCGCCGGCACCGTCCCGATCCGCACCCGCCCGCCGAACGCGTCCAGCAGCGCCCCCGCCAGCGCCGCCCGCCGCGCCGCATACACCCCGCGCATCCGCCGCAGATGCCGCGCGAAATGCCCCTCGGCGAGGAACCCCGCCACCACCTCCTGCATCAGCGTCCCCAGCCCCGCCTGCAGCCGCGCCGCCGCTTCCGCCAGCCCCGGCGGCACCACCAGGTAGCCAAGCCGCAGCGACGGAAACAGCGTCTTGGTGAAGCTCCCCGCCAGCAGCACCCGGCCATTGCCATCCGCCGCCATCAGTGCCGCCGGCCGCCGCCCCGCATAGTGGAATTCGCTGTCATAGTCGTCCTCCATCACCCAGGTCCCGGCCCGCCCGGCCCAGTCGAGCAGCGCCCGCCGCCGCGCGGGCGACAGCGCCACCCCCAGCGGGCTCTGATGCGTCGGCGTCACCACCGCCAGCCGCGCCGCCGGCGCCGCCACGACCCCCGCCGCCACATCCAGCCCCTGCCCGTCCACCCGCACCGGCACCAGCCGCGCCTGCGCGGCCACCAGCGCCGTCCGCGCGAAGGCGTAGCCGGGATCCTCCACCCACACCGCCTCCCCCGGCCGCAGCAGCAGCCGGCACGCCAGGTCCAGCGCTCCCTGGTAGCCCGCGGTCACGATCACCTGGCCGGGCTGGCACGCCACGCCGCGCGCCACCGCCAGATAGGCGGCGATCGCCTCGCGCAGTGCCGGCACCCCCGCCGCCGGGTGCTGCGCCAGCCCCGCCGGCCCCACCCGCCGCACCGCCCGCGTCACCAGCCGCGCCCACAGCGTGCGCGGAAACACGTCCAGCGCCGGCACCCCCATCCGGAACGGCGCCGGCACCCCCTCCATCGTCAGCGCCGGCACCGCCGCCCGCAGCGTCGGCCGGCGCAGCCCCGGCATCACCACCGTGCCCCCGGCCCCGCGCCCCTGCACGCTCCCCTCGCCCGCCAGCCGCGCATAGGCGGCGTCCACCGTCCCGCGCGCCACGCCCAGCTGTGCGGCCAGGCTCCGCGCCGAGGGCAGCCGCTCGCCCGCCGCCAGCCGCCCCTCGGCGATCGCCGCGCGGATGCGATCGTAGATCTGCGCCTGGATCGGCGCCGAGCGGTCCAGCGCTATCAGCGTGTCAGTCATGGCCCAGTCGCTTTACCCCGGAATGGCCCTTTGCCCTAGGCCAAGTGCGCCGCATCTGAGCGCCAGCAACGAAGGGACCACCCCATGCGCATCGCCCGTCTCTCCCCCCTGGAGCACGCCCCCGAGGCCATCCGTGCCTTCCAGTCCGTCGAGGCCCATATCGCCCGCAGCGGCCTGCCTCATGCCCTCATCGAGCTGGTCAAGATGCGCGCCTCCCAGCTCAACGGCTGCGCCTTCTGCCTCGACATGCACAGCAAGGACGCCCGCAAGCACGGCGAGACCGAGCAGCGCCTCTACCTCCTGTCCGGCTGGCGCGACTCCCCCGCCTACACCGAGGCCGAGCGTGCCGCCCTCGCCTGGACCGAGGCGCTGACGAAGCTCACCCAGGCCCACCCCGCCGAGGCCGACTACCAGGCCCTGCGCGCCCATTTCTCCGACAAGGCCATCGTCGACCTCACCACCCTGATCGGCATGATCAACCTCTGGAACTGCCTCGCCATCGGCATGCACTACGTCCACGACGTCGAAGCGAAGCAGAGCGCCGCGTGAACCTCCTTCTCGTCGATTCCAGCCCCAACGGCCCCCGCTCCGTCAGCCGCGCCGCCGCCGCCCATCTGGTGGCCGCGCTCGCCCCCGCCTCGGTCACCCGCCGCGACCTCGCAGCCAGCCCCCCTCCCCTGCCCGGCGCGGCCTATGCCGCCGCCATCCGCGCCCGCGCCCCCCGTGACGACCCCGCCTACATCGCCTCCGAAACCTATATCGCCGAGCTGGAAGCCACCGACGCGCTCGTCCTGAGCCTGCCGATGCACAACTACACCGTCCCCGCGGTGCTCAAATCCTGGATCGACCACGTGCTCCGCATCGGCCGCAGCTTCGACCCCACCCCCCAGGGCAAGCGCGGCCGCCTGCGCGACCGCCCGACCTGGATCATCCTCGCCACCGGCGGCGCCTTCACCGGCGAAGCCGCCCAACCCGACTTCGCCACCCCCTATCTGACCGCCATCCTGTCCACCATCGGCATCCGCAACGTCCGCGCCCTCCGCCTGGACTCGATCCGCGACCAACCCGCCCGCGAAGCCGCCCTCCGGCGTGCCGAAATCTGGGCCAGCGAACAGAAATCCCTTGTACCCGGCTGCATGGCGTGATTCACTGCGGCTCCGTCACGGGAGCCGCCAATGCCCCTCACCCTCCACGCCACCAACCCCGCCCGCAACATCCACCGCGCCTGGCACGCCGAAGCCGCCCCCGACCTCTTCGGCACCTGGCTCGTGCAAACCCGCTACGGCCGCATCGGCACCGAGGGCCGCCGCCTCACCCGCAGCTTCCCCACCGAGGAAGCCGCCCGTGCCCATCTCGCCCGCCTGCTCCGCCGCCGCGCCACCGCGCCCGCGCGCCTCGGCGTCCCCTACCGCGAGATCCCCGGCCGATAGGCCACCATCAGCGCGTCGTCATGATCGACGCCATCCACCCGATGGCTCCGCTGCTCGATCCCGTAGCGCACGAACCCCCGGCTCGCATACAGCTTCTCCGCCGCCGGATTGCCGATCCGCACCCCCAGCTCCACCTGCTCCACCCGCGCGAACGCCACCGCCAGCGCCGCATCCAGCAGCGGCCCCGCCAGCCCCTTCGCCCGCACATACACCCCCCACAGGAACCCCCGGTGCCGCGACTTCGGCGCCGGCCAGAACTCCAGCCCCACGATGCCTTCAAGCCGCCCGTCCACGAACCCGCCCATGATGTGGTTGTCGAGCAGCTGCACCACGAAATGCGACAGCGGCAGCCGCGCCTGCTCGTCGTGATCCGACCCGAAATCCGCCGGATGCGCCTTCAGCGCCGCCAGCCGCAGCGCCCGGAACGCCACCGCATCCGCCGCCGTCAGCCGCCTGATCTCCGTCACCCCGCCGCCTCCACCCGCGGCCACAGCCGCCGCAACCCGTTGCGCCACGCCGCCTTGCGCCGCTCCGTCACCTCCGCCAGCGCCAGCACCGCCAGCGGCACCCCCACCAGCACCATCCCCCGCGTCGTCCACGATTCCGCCGGCCACGGCGACAGCGCCACCGCCGCCCGGATCAGCGGCAGATGCGTCAGGTACAGCGTGAACGTCGCCCCCGCCAGCCACCGCACCGCCCGCTCCGGCACCCGCCATTGCACCTGCGCCGCGCCGGCCAGCACCAGCACGAACAGCAGCCCCACCAGGTAGTCCTGCGCGTAGTCCCCCAGCCGCGCCGCGGTCAGCGCGAACGGATCGTAGATATTCCCCGCCCGCCGGTTGAACACCGCCGCCAGCACGATCCGCGCTGCCCGCCGCCACCGCCGCCCACCCCCAGCCCGCCCGCCAGGCACCACCGCCGCGCCGCCACCCCCAGCAGCCACAGCGGAAACAGCATTGCGATCCCCGGCCCCGCCGCCGCCAGCAACCCTGCCGCCGCCGCCACCCCCCACGGCCGCGGCGCGAACACCAGGCACCCGAACACCGCGTAGTAGCAGACCTCGTACCTCAGCGACCACCACGGCACGTTCGACCCCGGCGACACGTGCCCCCACCACATCCCACGAACAACGTTGCGCAGGAACGCGAACGGCTCCGCCCCGCAGCAAAACCCCTGATACAACTCCGGCCGCGCCGCCCGCCCCACCGCATCCAGCCCCGCCGTCAGCGCCAGCGCCGGCACCGCCACCGATGCCACCCGCGCCACCCGCCCCAGCGCGAACCCCCGCGCATCCCCGCGCGCCGCCGCATGCGCGATCACGAACCCCGACAGCACGAAGAACACGTCCACCGCCTCGCGCCCGATCCCGCCCAGCTGCCACAGCAGCCCGCCCGTATGGTCGTGCCACGACGCATGCGACAGGAACACCGCCCCCGCGGCCAGCACGCGCACCAGGTCCAGGAACAGGGACAGCGACGGAGTCATCGGCGGAATCCTAGCGCACCCCTTCGGGAATGACGAAGGCCCGCCACGCCCGCCGCCCCGTCGCCTCCCGCAGCACCCCCGCCGCCTCCATCTTCCCGACCAGGTCGAGCGCCCCGCGCGGCTCACCCCAGCCCATCGGCCAGCATCCGCCCCGTCACCACCGGCCGCCGCAGCGCCAGCGCCCGCGCCTCCGCCAGCCGCCCCCGCCCCGCCACCTCCGGCACCGCCCGCAGCCGCCCCAGCATCAGCCGCGCGCCGCCGCCGCCCGCCGCGATCGCCGCCAGCACCCCGGCCTCCGTCGGCGCCAGCGCCAGCCGATGCAGCATCGCCACCGGCGCCGACCAGAACGGCAGCGGCGGCCGTCCCGCCCCCTCCCGCCACAGCCACGCCCCGCGCAGCACCGCCTCCCCCGACAGCCGCTCCGCCCCCGCCCGCGATGCACCGCGCCACCGCCGGCAGCGCCGGCACCTCCGCCGCCGGCATCCCCTCCGGCTCCCACCCGCGCAGCGCCAGCCGCCGCCACCGCCCCGCCAGCGCCAGCGCCGCCGCCACGTCGCGATCCTCCGGCGCCGCCTCCTCCCCAGCCCCGCCGGCAGCACCGAGGCCAGCCGCATCCCCAGCGCCGCCGCCGCATACGACCCCGTCACCCCCGCCGCCCGCAGCGCCAGGTCCACCGGATGCACCCGAAGCTCCCGTGATGCGCGAGCCACCCCGCCGCCTCCCGCATCTCCAGCCGCGCCACCAGCCCCTCCTGCACCGCCGCCGGCGCCGTCCCCCGCCTCCCCCTCCAACCGCGCCACCCCATCCTGCGCCGCCAGCAGCTCGGAAATCATGTAAATGCCTCTAAATACGTCCGGATACCACGGAGAATGAAGCTAACGACGAATCTATACCATCATGTCGGAGCCTACTTTCTCCCCCTCCCGGGTTTCCGGGAGGGGGTTGGGGGGAGGGCTTGCGCAACCGCACACCCCCAGCCCCCTCCCCCCGAACACGCCCTCAAACGACCGTTTTCCCCTCCCTCCCGATACTGTACACACCCACCCATGCCCCTCATCGGCTACGCCCGCGTCTCCACCGAAGACCAGAACCTCGCCGCCCAGACCGACGCCCTGCGCGCCGCCGGCTGCACCGACATCGTCGAGGAACGCGCCTCCGGCGCCGACCCCGCCCGCCCCGCCCTCGCCCGCCTCCTCGCCCGCCTCGCCCCCGGCGACACCCTCGTCGTCGCCCGCATCGACCGCCTCGCCCGCTCCCTCACCCACCTCCTCGCCGTCATCGACCAGCTCCGCGCCCGCCGCGCCCATTTCCGCTCCCTCGGCGACCCGATCGACACCACCAGCCCGCAAGGCGTCTTCACCCTCCAGGTCCTCGGCGCCGCCGCCGAGTTCGAGCGCGCCCTCATCCGCGAACGCACCAAGGCCGGCCTCGCCGCCGCCCGCGCCCGCGGCCGCATCGGCGGCAACCCCGCCCTCAAATCCCGCGACCCCGCCGCCCTGCGCCACCTCGCCGCCAGCCGCCGCGCCGCCACCCTCGACGCCCTGATCGCCACCGCCGAGACCTGGCTCCCCACCGTCCGCCGCCTCCGCCCCGACCGCACCTGGCCCGAGATCGCCCGCACCCTCAACGCCGCCCGCCCGGCAAAACCCTGGACCCCCGAACGCCTCGCCCGCGCCACAAGCCGCTTCGTCGCCGAAGGCCTCGCCGAGCCCGAACTCCTCGCCCCCGCCCCCGCCGCCCCGCCCCCGACCGCCTCCTCCCCCTCGTCGCCACCCTCGCCCGCTCGGGCCGCTCGCTGCGCGCCATCGCCGCCGAGCTCACCGCCCTCCGCGAACCCCCACCCCGCGGCGGCCCCATCTGGTCCGTCTCCTCCGTCGCCCACCTGCTGTCCCGCGCCCGTGCGGCGGGACTACTTCCGCACGTAACGTCGTAGTTACGAGAAGACAGACAAGGCAAGAGCCTCCGGCGGCAGGGGCCAGCGCTCCCCTGGACCCGGCCTGATTGCTGCGGCTGCATCACCACTTTCTTCCCCCCTCCCAAGAACCCAACCAGCTGTCCAAGGCCCCCTCGCCCCCCAGAGGGGGGTCGGGGGTGAGGGGGGCAGCCCCCACGCGCCGCCCACATAACGGAACGACAAACCGCCGCGACGATGCCGTTACGTCGCTACGTGCGCATACTCCACCACCACCCCCGCCCGAGAAACGGCCGATCCCCCCGTCCCCCCTGCCCTTCCCCCACCGACCAAACCCCCGGCCACTCCAGCCGCTCCAACCCCCACGGCGACGCATTCGCCAGCGACTCCCCACCCCTCCGAGGTCCGCAACAGCACCCCCCAGGCCCCATCCCCGCATGCAGCAGCAGCTCGAGCGAAAACGCCCCACCCACCCCGGCCCATGCCACATGCGGGCTCCGCCCCGCCTGCGGCCCCACCACCACCATCAACCGCTGCGCCGCCCCCGCCAGCCCGATCCAGAGCGGCCCCAGCACCCCCGGCGCATGCGCGACAAGCAGCGTCTGCGCCGGCGCCACCCCCGCCGCCGCCGCCCCGCTGATCCGCAGTGCCACCGCCTCCGCAGCGCCAAGCGGCCCCCGCACCGGCGCCTCATGCACGCCCGGCCCGAACCCGACCCACCCGCCTCCGGCCACCGCGGCGGCCAGTCCAGCCGCTCCCGCACCACCCCCGCATCGTCGAGCACCTGGTACACGCGCCCCTCCCCGTCCAGCGCCGCCTGCAGCAGGTGCAGATACTCGATCCCCTCCGGCATCCGGTGCGCCGTCCCCGCCCCCGCCGTCGTCACCTGCAGCACGCCCCGATGCACCTGCACGTCGAACGCCAGGATATGGCTGCACAGATACGCCAGCACCCCATGCCGTACCAGCACGTCCCAGAACGCCCCGGCGCACTCGGGCGCCAGGTCCCGCGCATACGCCCCCGAGAACCCGTTCACCGCATGCGCCGGATGATGCCCCATCACCAGCCTGTGCCGCGCATCCGCATGTTCCCCGAGCACCCGATCGAGCCATGCGCGGTCTCCACATGCCCCTCGCCCCCCAGCCCGGTCGCGAGCGTATGCACCGCCACCACCAGCAGATCCCCCCGCCGCACCCAGTACGCGAGCCCCTCCTGCCCCGCCGGCCCGTTCCGCGGCATGCCCAGCACCTCGGCAAACACCGCCTCGCTCATCGGGTTGTAGGCCGTGTGGTTCCCCGTCGTGTGGAACACCGGCACCGCCGCCCGATCGAGCCACCCCGTCTCCACCTCCAGGAAATGCCGCCACTGCGCCCGCAGCGCCCCCGCATCCGGCACCAGCCCGATCACCTCGTCCCCGGGAAACAGGATGAACTCCGGCCCCGGCGCCAGCCGCCGCAGCACCGCGTTCACCCGCTCGAATGTCCGCGCATGCAGCGCCCCGGGCACCCCCGAACACGCATCCGCATACACCACGAACCGATGGCCAGGACCGCGCGGCAACAGGGAGGGCAGGGGACTCATCCCCCGATCACGCCACACCCCACCCCACCCGCCAACCCCATCCACCCCGCGACCTTCGCCGGCGGACACACCCAGCCGTGCTGACCGTCGTAGTGCCGTCCTGACGACGTTACATAATGCCGTGCCGGCCGCGATGGCGACGCCCTCGCCCTCGCATGCGATGCAGCCGATATGCTGGCATTGACGGCACGCGCAGGACGCGGCGCTGCCAACCCTGACCGTCCGCAACCGCGATGACGACATCGTCCGAACCCTCCGCATCCGCGCCGCCAAACGCCTCGCCGACAGCCGCGAGGGCAGGGCAGGGGGCCTCGGCGAAATCCCGGATGCCGAGACAGAAACGACGCTCTGCCCCCCTCCCGGCCTTCCGGGCTTGGACCGCGAAGAGCGGACCAAGGCCGGGGGGAGGGCCGGTGCAGCTCCGCCGGTGAGGGGGCAAGCCGCCGGTCCATCCGGCGTCCATCGGCCAATATTTCTGGGAGCTGGCATGACGCGCGGCGCTGGCCGTCGATGCCTCCGTCGCCCTGAAATGGGTGCTCCTGGAACCTGACAGCCATCGCGCCCAGGCCCGCGCCGCCACCCCGATCCGCTGCTGGCAGGCCTGCCGCTTCCGCTCGCGGCGTGGGGACGGAACCACGGCCTGGCCTGACCCAGCCACCCGCAACGAGAGCTGCGCACCGCGAACAGTCGCCGGCACGTCATTACGTCGTGCCGTAGTGTCGACCATCGCCCCGCCCTCCCCA
>JBGAIK010000297.1:0-6547 GCA_044225615.1 Acetobacteraceae bacterium
CCGGTGCCGCCGTCGATCGATTCCGGGGTGCCGAGCACGGCGAAGAGGAGGTCGTCACCGGCGCCGCCGAGCGAGGTGTCGGCGCCGCCGCCGCCGTTGATGGTGTCGTTGCCGTTGCCGCCGCTGATCAGGTTGGCGCCGCCGGTGCCGGTGAGC
Source organism: Acetobacteraceae bacterium (assembly GCA_044225615.1). Classification (GTDB taxonomy): domain Bacteria; phylum Pseudomonadota; class Alphaproteobacteria; order Acetobacterales; family Acetobacteraceae; genus CAIYPH01. The sequence continues at coordinate 157 of JBGAIK010000297.1, forward strand.
GAATCGTTGCCCGCGCCGGACAGCAGGTTCTCCATGTTCACGAAGGATTCGCCTGCGAAGTTGGTCAGGCCGGTGGCGAGGTTGACCACGTAGTTGCCGCCGAAGGCGGTGGTGTCGAGCGTGTCGTTGCCGGTGCCGCCATCGATCGATTCGGGGGTGCCGAGGACGGCGAAGATGTAGTCGTTGCCGTTGCCGCCGAGCGCGGTGTCGGCGCCGCCGCCGCCGTTGATGGTGTCGTTGCCGTCGCCGCCGATGATGAGGTCGGCCGCCCCGGACGGGAAGCCGCCGATCACGCCCCCGGAAATGACCGCTGGCGTGATGATGTCGTTGCCCGTCGTGCCGATGATGGTTGCCATGGCGCGTTTGCCCCCTTGTGAACAGGCTTGCGTCTTGTCGGCTGGATCGTGATTGTATCGATACAAACGATCGCGGTGCGCGGAATATAGGGGTGTTCGATGCCGGAAGATTCGGCAGTCGTGATCAAGAATCCTTGACAGGAATGTAAGTAAACTAGATTTGATCGTTCGCGCACGTACTCTGGCAGTGTTGTCGGAATCGTGATTTGGATTCGCCACGACCCCGCGACGATCCCTTGTCATGCGCCGAATCTTGTAACGAAGACTTTACTGACGTTGCGAGCGGTCCAGCAAGGCTGGCGGCGCGGCGAAAGCCATGGGTGATTGGCCGAAACGCCGGAACTGCCTTGCTTGCCTTGCGCCGCAGGCCTTTTGAATCATGCCTCGCTCGATGCCGGGTGCGGTTGCACAGGCTTGTTGCCTGCGACGCCAGCAAGGAAGGGGTGGATCGCGCCAATCACCGAAGGCCGGTGATGCAGCCGCGGCACGGATCGGTTTCCAAAGGATCGAGCGGAGCGTGGTCGAAGGCCGCGTAAGCCGCGAGATGGCCTGTGGCCGCCGGAGGCCGCCTGTCTTCCCCTAGAGTGAAGGGTGCTTGCCGTCGGTACCCGCCGCCCGTTCCCAGGCGCGGGCGACGCGGAGCACGGTGGCCTCGCCGAAGGCGCGCCCGGCGAACTGCACCGACAGGGGCAGGCCGGCGGAGGACAGCCCGGCCATCATCGCCAGCGCCGGGTGGCCGGTGACGTTGAACGGGGTGCGGGCCTGGCGGGGGTAGGTGCGGGCGGTCTCGGCGGCGTCCTCGATGCGGCTCGGCGGGTCCATCGAGCTGGCGCAGAGCAGCACGTCGACCTCGGCCAGCGCCGCGTTCACGGCGGCGATCATCTGGGTGCGGCGGCGGGAGGCCTGCACGTAGTCGCCGGCCTGGAGGAAGGCGCCGGCCATCAGGCGGGTGCGGCCGAGCTGCCCGTAGTCCTGCGGACGGCTGCGCAACCAGGGGGCGTGGATGGCCCAGGCCTCGGTGTTGAGGATGATGCGGTTGACGGCGGCGAACTCGGCGAGGCTGGGCAGGGTGACGTCGCGGATGTCGGCGCCCTCGGCGGCGAGGGTACGGGCGACCGTGTCGAGCGCGGCGGCGACCTCGGGGGTGGCGGGCAGGTCGGTCTCGTGGAAATGGCGGACATAGCCGATGCGCAGGCCGCGCACGCCGCGTTCGAGCCCGGCGGCGTAGTGGCCGCGGGGGACGGCGGCGCTGCCGGCGTCCTCGGGGTCGTGGCCGGCCAGGCAGTCGAGCAGCAGTGCGTTGTCGGCGACCGTGCGGGTCATCGGGCCGACATGGTCGAGGGTGAAGGCGAGCGGGAAGACGCCGCGGCGGGAGACCAGGCCGTAGGTGGGCTTGAGGCCGACGATGCCGCAGGCGCTGGCCGGGTTGCGGACCGAGCCGCCGGTGTCGGTGCCGAGCGCGATGGGGAAGAAGCCGGCGGCGAGGCCGGCGCCGGAGCCGGAGGAGGAGCCGCCGGGATGGTGGTCGCGGTTCCACGGGTTGCGGGCGGGCGGGAAGGGGAGGTCGAAGCTGGGGCCGCCGATGGCGAATTCGTGGTCGAGAGCTTGCCGATCACGATCGCGCCGGCCTGGCGCAGCCGGGCGACGCAGGCGGCGTCGCGGGCGGCCATGTTGTCGAGCAGGATTTTCGAGTGGCAGGTGGTGGGCAGGCCGGCGACGTCGATGATGTCCTTGATGCCGACCGGCACGCCATGGAGCGGGCCGCGGATGCGCTCGGCATGGATCTCGGCCTCGGCGGCGCGGCGGCGGCGAGGGCGGGCTCGGCGTCGAGGCGGATGAAGGCGTTGATCTGCGGGTCGAGCGCGCCGATGCGGGCGAGCAGGGCCTGCATCAGCTCGACCGGCGACAGCTGGCGGGCCGCGAAGGCGCGCGCGGCGGCGGCCGCGCCGAGCCAGTGCAGGTCGCTCATCGGGCGCGCATCGGCGGCCACGGCCTCGGCGGGTCCTCGGGGGCCTGCATGATCCCGCGATGGAGTTCTGCCTGGGATGCGGCGGCGAGCACGTCGTCGAAGTCGGCCAGGGCGTGGTCGAGGCCGGCGAGGCGGGCCAGGATGGCGGCGGTCTGCTTGTCCATGGCCGCATCTTGGCGAAGCGGGGCGCGGAAGGCAAAAGGGCGCACGGTCGCCCTCGCTGAGGTGCCGCGTGCTGCCACATGGGGCGCTCGCGGGTTAGGAGGGAGCTCGAAGCCAGCCATTGGCCTCGGACAGGACTATGCCGTGACGAAGGTCAATAGGGGGTTAAGCGCAGCTGGATTTTTCGTAGGAAAGCCGCTTTTTCTCCGGTCTCGCGAGAATCCCGGAAAACAGGATGAATCCCGATGAATGAACCGCCGCCCCGCACCGGACCGCTGGCCGGGCTGAAGGTCCTGGAGCTGGGCCACTACATCGCCGGCCCGTTCTGCACCCGGGTGCTGGCCGATCTCGGCGCCGAGGTGATCAAGGTGGAGCCGCCCGAGGGCGACCCGATCCGCGGCTGGGGGGCGCGCAAGGACGGGCATCCGGTGTGGTTCAGCATCCATGGCCGCAACAAGCTGTCGGTGGTGCTGGACCTGAAGCGGCAGAAGGACCAGGCGCTGGCGCTGGCCGCGCGGGCCGACGTGCTGGTGGAGAATTTCCGCCCCGGGCAGCTCGAGCGGCTGGGGCTGGGCCCCGACGTGCTGCAGGCGCGCAATCCGCGGCTGGTGATCGCGCGCATCTCCGGCTACGGGCAGGACGGCCCGTATCGCGACAAGCCGGCCTTCGGCGCCATCGGCGAGGCGATGGGCGGCATCCGCCACCTCACCGGCCATCCCGCCGGCGCCACCGAGCTGCCGCCGCCGCGCTGCGGCATCTCGATCAGCGACGACCTCGCCGGGCTGCATGCCGCGATCGGCCTGCTTTCGGCGGTCTACGAGCGCGACGTGACCGGCACCGGGCGCGGCCGGATCGTGGACATCACGCTGGTGGATTCGGTGCTGAGCCTGATGGAGGGCATGCTGCCCGAATACGCGATGGACGGGCGGGTGCGGCAGCCGGTGGGGGCGCGCATCCAGACCGCGGCGCCGACCAGCACCTATCCCTGCGCCGACGGCAGGTGGCTGTGCATCGCCGGCAATTCCGACCCGATCTTCCGCCGCCTCTGCGCCCTGATCGGCCGGCCGGAGCTGGCCGATGCGCCCCGCTTCGCCACCAACGGCGACCGCTGCGCCAATGTGGAGGAGCTCGACGCGCTGATCGCGGCCTGGACGCGCACGCTGCCGGCGGCCGAGGCGCGCAGGCGATGCTGGCGCGGCGGACATCCCGTGCTCGTGGCTCTACGACATCGCCGACATCGCCGCCGACCCGCATTTCCGGGCGCGCGGCTCGGTGCTGGAGATCGACGAGATCCGCTGGTCGGAAAAACGCTGCAATTCGGCCCCGCCATGCGCTTCGACGGCACGCGGCCGGCGGAAGTGGTGGCATGGACGGGGATTGGTGGTGGGCGCCCATACGGAGTATGTGCTCAAGACCTTGCTTGCATGATTCCTGATGCTTGCCGGGAGATATTGATGTAGGGTTGCGGCCATGCGCCGTAGTTGGATGATTTTGGCTGTTGCGTGCCTGGTACTCGCCGCCTGCGGCACCCGCGTGTCGCCGCCGAGCGCCAATTCCGGCTTTGCGACCCGCCAGGCCGGCATCACCTGCGCCCCCTTCGCCCGCGAGCTGTCGGGCATCGCCCTGTATGGCGACGCGGCAAGCTGGTGGGACGGGGCGGCCGGCCGCTACGACCGCGGCAGCCGGCCCGTGGTGGGGGCGGCGCTGGTGTTCCGGCGCTCGTCCCGCCTGCGGTCCGGCCACGTGGCGGTGGTCTCGCGCATCCTCACGCCATTGTGGTGCAGGTGTTCCAGGCCAACTGGGTGCCCGACGAGGTGCAGCAGGACCAGCTGGTGGTGGACGTCTCGCCGCGCAACGACTGGACCGAGGTGCGGGTGTGCACCCGCCGACCGACCAGCTCGGCACGAGCACGTATCCGACCCATGGTTTCGTCCTGCCGCCGCGCCCGGCCACGCATGAGAGCCGCGCGGCGGTGAAACCCTGCCCGCTGTATGCGGCCGGGGCGGCGCGTTTGCCGCGGGCGATGCTGGGAGCTGAGCTTCCGCAGCTTGTCATCCGCCGGGGCGCTACAGGTTTAAAAGGCTATGGTCGGGCATCGCGAGGAGGACGGCATGCAGGGACGGCATTTCATCTGGTACGAGCTGATGACGAACGACACGGCAGGGCCAAGGCCTGTATGGCAGCGCGTTGGGCTGCGGCATTGGCGCCGGTGCCGATGGAGGGGAAGAGTACTTGCCGACTTCAGTTCATGACGCAGCAGGCGGATGATGCGCCGCCACCGCGGGCGCCGCGTACATAGCGCCGGCTACATGGCGTGGAGCGTGGCGGATGTCGATGCCGCGGCGGCGCAGGCACAGGGTCTGGGCGGCGCGGTGCATGTTCCGCCAACCGACATTCCGGACATCGGCCGGTTCGCGGTGCTCGGCGACCCGCAGGGGGCGGTGATCTGCCTGTTCGCCGGCGACGGCGAGATGCCGCCGGCCTCGCTGCAGGCCGCGGGGCGGGTGGGCTGGCACGAGCTGATGGCCGGGGACTGGCCGCAGGCGTTCGAGTTCTACGCGGCCATGTTCGGCTGGCAGGGGCGACCGCGCGGTGGGATATCGCCCATGCAGCACTCAGCTGTTCGCCGGCGGCGTGGCGATGGGGGCATGTTCGACAAGCCGGCGCAGAAGCGATGCCGGCCTCGGCGACGGTTTCAACGTGGAGGACATCGACGCCGCGTCCGCATCGCGAATGGCGGTGCGCGGGGGATCATCAACGCCGGGATGGAAGTGCTGGCGATGCACCGTGCAATGCCTCGACCTGCAGGTATGCCTGCGCCAGGGCGGCAGGTGTTGGCGGTGATAGGTTTCGGCGCTGCCGTTGGCCTTGAAGTTCATCGCCGCGCTGATCATCATCTTCCGGTTGTCAAACATCAAGTCGCCGGACGGGCTTCAGCTCATCGCCTTCCCGGCGCCGGCAACAAATTGCGCCGCACACACGGTATCAGTTGTACATCGGTTCGACGTTTCGTAGCGGCAAGAATGGTTTCCAAGGCCATCGGCTTCCGGCCAGCCGGAGGCCTCTGCTTTCCAGCTCGATCACCCCCAGGCCGAAGACAAGCATCCACGGGTCGCGCAGTGGCGCCGGCAGGGTATCGACCAGGGCGGCGGCGACCGGATGGCCCGGGAAGCGGGGCAGGTCGCGGCGGGGGAGCAGGTCGCGCAGGAAATCGAGGCCGAGGGCGGGGGGCGGCGTGTCTTCGGCGGTGTCGGCGGCGAGGGCGGCCGGGTCGAAGCGGCCGCCGCGGTCGCAGGCCCGGGTGGCGCCGAAGTGGCGGAAGGCGAAGGGGGCGGCCCAGGGCGGCACGGCGGGCACGATGTCGGCGCCGTGGACCAGGCGGAAGGTGCGGGCGGCCAGGGCGCCGTCGCCGATGGCGCGATAGAGCGCGGCGAAGGCGGCATCGCCGGTGCGGGGCTTGCCGAAGGTGTAGACGCCGCGCAGCCGGTCCAGGCTGGTGACGTTCTCGGCGAGCATGCGGCGTGCGGCGACGGCGGCCAGGGCGCCGCCGAGGCTGTGGCCGACGATGGCGAGCGGCGCCTCGATGGCGGCGATGGCGGGGGCGATGCTGTCCCAGATGGCGGCGATCCCGGCCTCGAAGCCGGCATGGATGCCTTCGGCGGTGCGGTGGATGGAGAAGTCGCGGATCCAGTCGGCCAGGTTGAGCGGGTCGGTGCCGCAGAAGACGAGCATCGCGGCCTCGCCGGAGGTGGCAATGAAGCCGCGGGAGCTCAGCAGCGGCGGCATGGATCCGAGCCGCCCGGCATGGCAGCCGAGCAGGCGCCAGCCCCACTGCTTCAGCACGCGGCCGAGCTTGGCGGTGTCGGCCGTCTCGTAGGCGAGCTGGGCGAACCAGGCGGCGGCA
>JBGAIK010000298.1:0-5505 GCA_044225615.1 Acetobacteraceae bacterium
AGGGCGGGCTGGACCGCATGTCGCTGACCGACGGCGACCGCGACGCGCGCGGCGTGTTCGCCCATTGGTGCCGGGAGGCGGGACTGGCGCTGACCATCGACGGCATGGGCAACATGTTCGCCCGCCGCGCCGGCGCCGATGACAGCCTGCCGCCGGTGATGCTGGGCAGCCATCTCGACACCCAGTCGCCGGGCGGCAAGTTCGACGGGCCGCTCGGCGTGCTGGGGGCGCTGGAGGCGGTGCGCACGCTGCACGAGGCCGGGATCGTGACCAGGCGGCCGCTGGAGGTGGTGAACTGGACCAACGAGGAAGGCGCGCGCTTCGGGCCCGGGCTGATGGGCTCGGCCGTGTTCGCCGGAGTGCTGCCGATCGAGGAGGCGCATGCCAGCACCGACCGCGCCGGGCTGCGCTTCGGCGAAGAACTGCGCCGCATCCGCTATGCCGGCGCGGCGCCGGTGGGCGGGCGGGTGCCCGACAGCTATTTCGAGCTGCATATCGAGCAGGGGCCGCTGCTGGAGGCCGCCGGCATCACCATCGGCGCGGTGACCCACAGCCACTACTCGATCTTCTGCGACATGGAATGCCTGGGCGCCAACGCGCATATCCAGTCGGAGCCGATGCTGCGCCGGCGCAACGCGCTGGTGGGGGCGGCGAAGCTGATCGACGCGATCGACCAGGTGGGCCGGGCGCACGCCCCGGCCGGCTCGGCCAGCGCGGTGGTGATCGACTGCTGGCCGAACAACCGCATCAACATCCCGCACCGGGCAACTTTCAGCTACGGCATCATGCACCCGGACGAGGCGGGCGTGCTGGCCATGGGGGAGGCGGTCGAAGCCGCCCAGGCGCGCATCGCGGCGGAGACGGGCCTTGCCTTCAACACGCTGGTCCGGCGCAAGCGCGACCCGTTCCATTTCGACGAGGGCCTGATCGGCCTGACCGAGACGGTGGCGAAGGCGCTGGGCCACTCCGTCCAGCGCATGCGCACCCGGCCGGGGCACGACGCGTTCAACATGAGCCGCATCTGTCCCACCGAGCTGATCTTCGTGCCCTGCCGCGACGGCATCTCGCACAGCGAGCTCGAATGGTGCACGCCCGAGCACTGCGCGGCGGGGGTGGACGTGCTCATGCACGCGGTGCTGCGGCAGGCGAACCGGTAAGCGCGCGCGCCGCCTCGGCCAGCTCTTCCGGCGTGTTGGCGTTGAAGAACGGATCGGGCGCGCCCGCGTAGTCGGCAAGGGCGACGCCGTGCGGCGCCATCCAGGCCCCGATCCGGCGCGCGCCGCCGCGCAGCGACGCCTCCAGCGCGTCGGCCAGGGCGACGGGCCAGAGCGCCACCACCGGATGCCGCCGTCCGCCCGAGGCGGCGCAGGCGAGCGGCGTGCCGGCCGCCCGGCGGGCCGCGTCCAGCCGGGCAGCGAGGTCGGCGGGCAGGAACGGCGTGTCGGTCGGCACCGACAGCAGGTCGGCAAATCCCAGCGCGGCGGCCCAGCGCATGCCGGCGAGGATTCCAGCCAGCGGCCCCGGATGGCCGGGCAGCGTGTCCGGCAGCACCGGCAGGTCCCAGGCGGCGAAGCGCGTGCCGTCGCCGTTGGCGCTCAGCGCCAGCGCCGCCACCTGCGGCCGCACCCTGGCGATGACATGGTCGAGCAGCGGCCGGCCGGCAAGCGGTCGCAGCGCCTTGTCGCCGCCGCCCATGCGCCGGCCCAGCCCGCCCGCCAGCACGACGCATGCGACCATCGCGGGCCCTTCCCTGCTGCATCCGGCGACGTCCCGGCCGCGGACGATACCGGTCTGGCGTTCCTCCGTCGCCACCCTATCCTGCCAGCGTCACCACGGGGCGGACATCGGCGATGCGTCTTTCGGGCAAGGTTGCAATCGTGACCGGCGGGCTGTCGGGCATCGGCGCGGCCGTCGCCGCGCGCTTCGCCGCAGAGGGGGCGGTGGCGATCGCCGGCGACATCGCCGAGGGCGCGCAGTACCGCCTGGATGTCGCCGACGCGGCAAGCTGTGCCGCACTGGTGGCGCGGGTGGTGCAGGAGCACGGCCGGCTCGACTGCCTGGTGAACGCCGCCGGCATCGCCGCCGACGTGCCGTTCCTGGAGACGCCGGCTGCGCTGTTCGACCGGATCATGGCGGTGAACCTGCGCGGGACGTTCCTGATCGGACAGGCCTGTGCCCGGGCCATCGGCAAGGGCGGCGCGATCGTCAACATCGCCAGCGTCTCCGGCATGCGCGGCAATCCGGGACGGGCCGCCTACGGCGCCTCCAAGGGCGGGGTGATCACGCTGTCGCAGGTGATGGCAACCGAGCTCGCGCCGCGCGGCATCCGCGTGAACGTGATCTCGCCCGGCCCGGTCGAGACGCCGCTGCTGCAGACGATGCAGGGCACGGTGAACCGGCAGGCCTGGCTGCGCGCCCTGCCGATGGCGCGCTATGGCACCGCCGACGAGGTGGCCAGGGCGGCGGTGTTCCTGTGCAGTGACGAGTCGGGCTTCACCACCGGCCAGGTGCTGGCGGTGGACGGCGGCTTCCTGTCGGCCGGCGTGCGGCCCTGAACCCCGCCCGGCAGCCACCGGCACCAGTTCATCCCGGAACGCACATAACTCGCTGGTAATCTCCCGGCACCATGCTGCGGCCACCACAGCATGGAGACTGCGCGTGTCCGCCAAAATTTCCCGCCGCGGCCTGCTGGCCGCGGGGCTTGCCGCTGCCTTCGCCCGTCCCGGCCATGCCGGCGCCGCCGGCTTCGAGTTCGCCTTCGCCTTCGGCGCCGAGGGCACCGGCCCCGGCCAGTTCAAATACGTCGAGGACTTCGCCCTCACCAGGGACGGCCACATCCTGGCCACCGACGCGTTCCACGCCTGGGTGCAGGTGTTCGACGCCGCAACCGGCAAGTATCTCGCCCGCTTCGGCGGCAAGGGCGACAACGACGAGAACCTGGAGAAGCCCGAGGGCATCGCCGTCGATCCCGCCGGCAACATCTTCGTCGCCGACTACAACACCGGCTTCGTCAAGAAATACGACCCGTCATTCAAGTGGCTGCTCACTTTCAGCGAATACGGCTCCGCCAAGGGCCAGAACCAGAAATCCGAGTTCATGGACATTCGCGACGGCAAGCTGTTCATGCCGGAGGCGGGCAACCACCGCGTGAACGTCTTCGACCTCGACGGCAAGTTCCTGTTCGATTTCGGCGGCTTCGGCACCGAGCCCGGCAAGATGAACAACCCCGAGGCCGCCCGCTTCAACAGCGCGGGCCTGCTCTACGTCACCGACCTCAAGAACGACCGGGTCCAGGTCTTCGACGCGCAGGGCAAGCTGCAGTTCGGCTGGGGCCGCACCGGCACCGGGGATGGCGAGTTCCGCTCCCCCGCCGGCCTGTCGATCGACGCGCGCGACAACGTCTACGTCACCGAGATCGGCAACGACCGCGTGCAGGTGTTCGACGCCAAGGGCACGTTCCTGACCAAATGGGGCAGCAAGGGCAAGGAAGCCGGCCAGTTCGGCAACCTGCACGGCATCCTGGTGCATCCGCGCACCGGCCTCGTGTATGTCGCCGACACCGCCAACAACCGCGTGCAGGTGTTCCGCCCGACCGGCGCCTTTGCCCGCAGCTGAGCCGCGCGCCCCCTTCCGGCGCGAAGGGGGCAGCCGCGCCCGCGCCGACCCTTCGATCGAAAGTCCCGCCATGACCGCCGCCTCCGCAGGCTCCCACGGCCGCCACGGCCTGATCTGGCGCATCCTCGGCGCCTTCCTGCCGCTGATCATGCTCGCGGCGGCATGCGGCGCAACGGGCCTCAGCTTTGTCCGCCTGCTCGGCGCGAGCGTCACCACGCTGACCGATATCGCCGCGCCGCTGCTGGCCGAAAGCGATGCGTTGGCCACCAACCGGCTGCGCCTGGCGGCGGAACTGGACGCGGCGCTGACCGGCCGCGCCACCGCGGAGGAGGCCAGGCGCCGCATTGCCGAGCTGGATGCCGCTGGCCGTGCCGCCGGCGCCAGGCTGGCCAGCGTTGCCGCCGCGGGCCGCCTGGAACTGCCCCTGCAGCAGCTGACCGACGCCCATGCCGACGCGCTTGCGGCCATGGACGCAACGCTTGCCGCCGACGCGGCCGAGCGCGCCGCCGAGGCCGCCGCCGCCGCCCGCCTCGCCGCCTTCGATACCGTCCGCCAGGCGCTCAACCGCGTCCTGTCAGGCCTTGCCACGCGGGCCGAGGCGCAGATGACCGAGGCCGAGGATTCGGCCAAGATCAAGGTCCAGACCGGCGAGGCAAGCCTGGAATGGCTCGCCGGCCTGTTCGACGCCACCATGAACGAGATCTATCCCGGCGCGCAGGGCGCCAGCCGGCTGATGCGCGACGTGATCCTGCTGCAGGAGCTGGCGAAACGCGATTCCGGTGAAACCGACCCGGCCCGCCTCAAGGAAATCGAGGCCGAGGGCGCCCGCCTGCTGAAGGGCGTGGCCAACGTCACCCGCCGCCTGGCCGGGCGGCTGCGCAGCGACGAGGGCAAGGCCGACCTTGCCGCCATCACCGGCGGCTTCGCCGCGCTCGCGGCCAGCCTCACCGGCCCCGAGGGCGCCTTTGCCGCCCGTCAAGCCGCGCTGGCCGCCACCGCCCAGCGCGAGGCCGCCATCGGCAGGCTGCGCGCCGCCGGTGATGCCCAGGCCCACGCGCTGCACGAGGTCGAGGCGATCGCCGCGCGGGTCAACGCCGCCGCCCGGGATCGCGTGGCTGCCACCCTCACCCAGTCCTTCGCCATCGTCGGCGGCGCCGTGCTGCTCTGCGTGCTGACCGGCACGGCGCTGGCAATCGTCACCGCCCGCCGCCTGGCCGGCCCGCTGGGCCGCCTCGCCGGCTGCATGCGGGCGCTGGCCCGGCAGGAGCTGGAGGTCGCGGTCCCCGACCTGCGCCGCCGCGACGAGATCGGCGCCATGGTCGCCGCGGTGCGGGTCTTCAAGGCCAGCCTGCTCGACAACCGCCGGATGGAAGGCGAGCGCGACGCCCTGCGCGAGTCCGCCGACCGCGACAAGGTCGCCGCCCTGGTGCGCATGGCCGAAACGGTCGAGGCAGAGGCCGGCCGCGCCCTGGCGGACATCGACCAGCGTTCCGCCGCCCTCACCGGGCTTGCCGGGACGATGCGCGCCACCTCCCGGCGCACCGGCGCCTCCGCGCAGGACGCGACCGAGGCCGCGACCGGCGCGCTCGGCAACATCCAGACCGTGGCCGGCGCCGCCGAGGAGCTCGCCGCCTCTATCAGCGAAATCAGCACCCAGGTGCAGCATTCCTCCCGCGTGGTCCGCCACGCGGTGGAGGTGGGCGAGACGGCGCAGGCACGCATTCTCGCATTGCAGGGCGAGGTGGGTGCGGTTTCCGAGGCGGCCGGCATGATCGCCGACATTGCCGCCCGCACCAACCTGCTTGCGCTCAACGCCACCATCGAGGCGGCGCGCGCCGGCGAGGCCGGCCGCGGCTTCGCCGTGGTGGCCACCGAGGTGCGCCAGCTCGC
>JBGAIK010000299.1:0-5471 GCA_044225615.1 Acetobacteraceae bacterium
GTGGCTTCGGCGGCGGCGCGCAGGGCGGCGAGAAGCGGTTCCATGGCTTGTTATCGTATAAAGATATCCTTATGTCTAACATAAGATGAACGACCCCGATTCCCGCATACCAGTTGTGTTCGGCACGCTCGCCCAGGCGGGCGCGGCGGATGCGCTGCTGCTGGACGGCGACGCCGCCGCACCGCCCGGCCGGGTGGTCGGGCGGGTGGCCGGCGTGGCGGCGGCGCATGCGCCGGGCTGCAACTGCTGCGTGTCCCGCAGCGCCGTGGCCCTGGCGATGGCGGCGCTGTTCCTGGCCCGGGCGCGGGGCGAGGTGGCGGCCTTCCCGCGCCTGCTGGTGTCGCTGGACGCGGCCGGCGAGGCGGCGGTGCGCGATGCGCTGGCGGGGGACCGCCTCGTCGCCGGGCGCTATCGGGCGGTCAGCAATCCCACGCCGGACAGGCCCGCGGCTGCATCACCTCTGGCGTCCGCGCCGGGCTGACGGGCAGCTGGACGCCCTGCATGGTCTTGCCCGAATTGGGCAGCACCATGCACTGCGTGATCAGGATGGTCAGCACGAAGGCGCTGATCACAGCAATGAACATCTTGACCGGGGCGCGGCCGGGCACCTGCGCGTCGATCAGCCCGAGGCCGCGGTTGCCGGCATGGGCGACGGTGTCGCGGTCGACGATGCCGGTGGGCTCCAACCCGCATTCCTCCTGCCAGGCGCGGGTCGCCGCCTCGGTCGCGGCATCGAAGCTGCCGGGCATCGAGTCGTTGCGGTCAAGCAGCCAAAGCTGCGCCAGGAAGCGCTGCCAGACCTCGACGTCGCGGCCATAGTCCCCGGCCTGGATGTGTTTCATCGCCTCGCGGTGTCCCTGTCGAAGGCTTCAACCGTCGGTTGCATCCGCCGCCCCCCGCATGGCGCCGCGCCGCGGTGCTTGCCATGTCTGTGGCGGGGCGGCAATCGGCCGCGGGCCGGCGGCGCCGGTGCTGGCGGGCGCAGCCTGCCGTCTTTTTCATAATTTCCGGTTCACGCTTATGCTATAGGCCCGTCGTCGTCCGGCGCTTGGGCATTGGCGGGCGGGCCTGTATAAGTCCGGCCGTCGCGCCCGCGCTGCGAGATGCGGGCGGCGCGACGGGGATCGCCGGATCGGGATTTGGACAGGCTGGCCGGCATCGGGCCGATTGATGACGAATTTTAACCATTTGGCGATATCGCTCCGGTCCGCGCCGCGTCACCAGCCTTCGCCGCAGCCACCGGCCGCACGAACCTCACGCCCGGCGCGCCGGCGGAACGGGCGCAGGCGGCGCCGGATGGTCCGGGCGGGAGCAGCACTTTGAGAGGTAGCCGTCTTGGAGCCTGATCCGCGCAGCGTCGCCACCGCCCCTGGCCCGGCCCCGGGCGCCGCCCCGCCGCCCGAGCCGGGGCCGACGACGACGCCGCTCGACCTGCGCCTGCAGGCGGTGATCATGGGCGCCCGCACCCAGGGCGCCGACCTCGACCGCGAGGAACTGCGCATGCCCCCGGGCGAGGCGCCCTCGCCGGCCGCGCTCGCCGAGTGGGTGACCGGGGCGGGGCTGTGGTGCCGCGCCGCCCGGCTCGACTGGAAGCAGCTGGTCAAGCTGCAGAACACCGGCTCCACCGTGCTGCTGCTCAAGGACGGCTCGGCGGCCCTGATGGTGCGCGCCGATCCGGTGCGCAACGTGGTCTGGCTGAAGGACCCCGCGATCCAGTTCGAGCAGGACGGCGTGCCGGTTGACGAGCTGCGCCTGTCCCAGGTCTGGGACGGCGGCGTGCTGATGATCCGCCAGGAGCGCACCGGCCGGCTCGACCAGGAGCCGTTCAACCTGCTCTGGGTCGCCCGCGTGGTGATGACCGAGAAGACCATCCTGCGCGACCTCGGGCTCGGCGCCATCGTGCTCGCCTTCCTCTCCGTCGTGCCCCCGCTGCTGACCATCACCGTCATCGACAAGGTGATCGGCTACAAGGTGCTCGCCACCCTGATCATGGCGGCGACCGTGATGGGCATCGCGCTGCTCTACGAGACCATTCTCGGCTACGTCCGCCGCCAGCTCAGCGCCATCATCGCGCTCCGGCTCGACATCAAGATCAGCCTGTTCGTCTTCCGCCGCCTGCTGTCGCTGCCGATCGACTTCTTCGAGCGCACGCCCACCGGCCGCATCGCCTACATGATCGGCCAGAGCCACAAGATCCGCGGCTTCGTCACCGGCAAGATGATGAGCACCATGTTCGACCTGGTGAACCTCATCGTCGTGCTGCCGGTGCTGTTCTGGATGAGCGTCCCGCTGGCCTGGATGGTGCTGACCCTGGGCGGCATCATGGCGCTGATCATCTTCGTCTTCATCAACCCGATCCGCCGCGTCTACGGCCGCTGGCTGGAGATGGAGATCCTGAAGAACACCGTGCTGGTGGAGACGCTGCACGGCATCCGCACCATCAAGTCGCTGGCCCTGGAGCCGGTGCAGAAGGAGATGTGGGACCGTCGCTCGGCCGAGAGCGCGCACTGGCGGCGCAAGCTCGACGACATCTCCAACTGGCCGGAAACGCTGGTCACGCCGCTCGACACGCTGATGACGCGCGGCGTGCTGCTGATCGGCGCCTACATGACCATCACCGGCGGTGCGGCGACCGTCGGCTCGATGCTCGCGTTCATGATGATCAGCGGCCGCGTCTCCGGCCCGCTGGCCGGCCTCGCCAAGCTGCTCCAGGAGCTGGAGGAGCTGCGTGCCTCGGTGATGATGATGGGCATCGTGCTCAACCACCGGCCCGAGACCACCACGCCGGGCGCGGGCCTCAGGCCGCGCTTCGAGGGCGCGATCGCCTTCCGCGACGTCAAGTTCACCTATCCCGGCACCAAGACCCGCGCGCTCGACGGCATCGAGTTCGAGATCCCGGCCGGCACCATGCTGGGCCTGGTGGGCCGCTCGGGCTCGGGCAAGTCCACCATCACCCGGCTGCTGCAGGGCATCAACCGCGAGTACGAGGGCCAGATCAAGATCGACGGCTCCGACCTGCGCGAGATCAACCTCGCCCATCTGCGGCGCAGCTTCGGCGTGGTGCTGCAGGAGAATTTCCTGTTCCGCGGCTCGATCCGCGAGAACCTGCTGGCCGGCCGCCCCGGCCTCACCCTGACCGACGCGGTCCGCGCCGCCCGCCTCGCCGGCGCCGAGGAGTTCATCGAGCGCATGCCGATGGGCTACGAGACCATCGTGGAGGAGGGCTCCCCCAACCTCTCGGGCGGCCAGCGCCAGCGCCTCGCCATCGCCCGCGCCCTGATCCACGACCCGCGCATCCTCATCCTGGACGAGGCGACCAGCGCGCTCGACCCCGAGTCCGAGGCGCTGGTCAACGCCAACATCGCCCGCATCGCCGCCAACCGCACGATGGTGATCGTCTCCCACCGCCTGTCCTCGCTGGTGGACAGCCACCAGATCCTCGTGCTCGACCGCGGCAAGGTGATGGATATCGGCCCGCACACCCAGCTGCTGGAGACCTGCACCGTCTACCGCCAGCTCTGGCAGCAGCAGAACCGCCACATGGACAACGCGCGCACCATGGGCCGCCAGCCGGCGCTGGCGCCGGGCCAGTGAGCGGGGAAGGACGCACAGCATGAGCGAGACGCCGACCGCCCCCAGGCCCGCCCCGGCCGCGCCGAAGACGGCGCCGAACGCCGCCCGCGAGCTTGCGCTGCGCCAGTCCGCCGCGGCCCTGCCGGCCGAGGAGGACGCCCGCAGCAGCCAGGTGGTGCTGGAGTTCGAGTCCCCCTCGGCCTTCTACCTCGCCCAGCCGGTGCCGCTGCGCTCCCGCTACACCACCTACATCATCTTCTCGATGTTCACGCTGCTGTTCCTGGTGGCGCTGCTGTTCCCGGTGGACCGCGTCATCACCGGCGTGGGCCAGGTGGTGACGGTGGAGCCGCAGACCGGCATCGCGGCGCTGGAGACCGGCATCGTGCGCCAGATCGTCGCCCGCCCGGGCCAGGTGGTCCGCAAGGGCGACCTGCTGATGACGCTGGACCCGACGGCGGCCCAGGCCGACCTGCTGTCGTTCGAGGAGCAGGTCGCCTCCCTCTCGCACGAGACCGACCGGCTGAAGGCCGAGCTCGCCGGCCGCATCTACGCGACCGACGGCACCAAATACGGCGACACCCAGGCGGTGATCTATGCCCAGCGCCGCGCCGAGCTTTCCTCGCAGATGGAGAACTACACCCAGAAGATCGAGGCGCTGAAGGGGCCGGTGCGGCAGTCCCAGTCCGACATCCGGCAGTACTCCGACCGCCTCGGGAACGCCCGCACGGTCGAGGCCAAGCGCCGCGAGCTGGAGCGGCTGCAGGTCGGCAGCCAGCTCAACACCCTCCAGGCCGCCGACACGCGCGTGGAGATGGAGCGCCTGCTGGAAGCCGCCAAGGCCCAGCTGGTGCAGGCGCAGGGCTCGCTCGACGCGATGACGGCCGAGCGCGACCAGGCGCTGGAGAACTGGCGCGCCCAGACCTCGCAGACACTCAACGACGAGAACATCAAGCTGCTCTCCGCCCAGCAGTCGCTCGACAAGGCGCGCCTGGCGGCACGGATGGTGGAGCTGCGCGCGCCGGTGGACGCGACGGTGCTCAACGTGGCGCCGGCCAATGTCGGCACCGTGGTCACCACCGGCTCCCAGCTGATGCAGCTCACGCCGCTCGACTCGCCGCTGGAATACGAGGTGGTGGTGGCCGCGACCGACGCCGGCTTCGTCATTCCCGGCCAGCGCGCGACCATCAAGTTCGACACCTTCCCCTACGTTGTCCACGGCACCGGCTCGGGCAAGGTGCGGGTGATCAGCCCCGATTCCTCGCGCCAGCCCTACAACCCGATCAGCACCCCGGCGAGCCTTACCTCCGCCGAGCAGGCGTCGGGCAACCTCTACTACAAGGCCCGCGTGACGATGGAGAAGCTGGAGCTGGTGGCGGTGCCGGACGGGTTCCATGTCACCCCCGGCATGCAGGTCACCATCGACGTGCTGGCGGGCCACCGCACCTTCCTCGCCTATCTGTTCCAGCGCGTGGTGCCGGCCGTGACCGAAGGGTTCCGCGAGCCGTGAGCGCGCAACCGATCCGCCGGGCCGGGGGCTGAGACGATGGCGCGCCTGATTTCCCGCGTCGCCGGCCTGCTCGGCTCGCCCGCCGCCCGGCTGCGCCGGGCCGAGGAGCTGATCGCCGCCGGCGAGCGCGCCGAGGCGTTCAAGCTGCTGACCCCGCTGGCCCAGTCCGGCGAGGCGCAGGCCGAGTTCCTGGTCGGGCGCACCTATCTGGAGGGCATCGCCGTCCCCCGCAGCCTGCCCGATGCCGGCTACTGGCTGGAGACGGCGGGCGCGCACGGCCATGCCGAGGCGCCGGCGCTGCTGGCGGCGCTCTACGTGCAGGGGCTGGTGGGCGCCGGCCGCGACGCCGACGCCGCGGGCCTCGCCGCCGGGCGCCCGGCGGCGGCGCGGT
>JBGAIK010000300.1:0-6178 GCA_044225615.1 Acetobacteraceae bacterium
GCCGGCGAAAGCGAGGTTCACCGGCAGGCCCTCGGCCGCCTGGATCATGCGCATCAGATGCCACGGCCCCGGCGTGCAGGTGGTGGCCGAGGTGCCGGTCGCCGGCCCGGTGCCGCCGCCGACCAGCGTGGTGATGCCGGATGCGATCGCTTCCTCTACCTGCTGCGGACAGATGAAATGGATGTGGCTGTCGATCCCGCCCGCGGTCAGGATCTTGCCCTCGCCCGCGATCACCTCCGTCCCCGGCCCGACGATGATCGTCACCCCCGGCTGCACGTCGGGATTCCCCGCCTTGCCGATCGCCGCGATCCGCCCGTTGGTGATCGCCACGTCCGCCTTCACGATCCCCCAATGGTCGAGGATCAGCGCGTTGGTGATGACGGTGTCGACCGCCCCCTCCGCCTGCGATGCCTGGGACTGGCCCATGCCGTCGCGGATCACCTTGCCGCCGCCGAATTTCACCTCGTCGCCGTAGGTGGTGAGGTCGCGCTCCACCTCGATCCACAATTCGGTGTCGGCGAGCCGGATGCGGTCGCCGGTGGTCGGCCCGTACATGTCGGCATAGGCGCGCCGGGTGATCCGGGCCATGTCAGATGTCTCCCATCACGTCACCGCGGAAGCCGAACACGCGCCGGGCGCCGGTGAACGGCACCAGCGTGACCTCGCGCGTCTGCCCCGGCTCGAAGCGGACGGCGGTGCCGGCGGCGATGTCGAGCCGCTGGCCGCGCGCGGCGGCGCGGTCGAAGGACAGCGCCGGGTTGGTCTCGGCGAAATGGTAGTGGCTGCCGACCTGGATCGGCCGGTCGCCGGTATTGGCCACGGTGAGCGTGGTGCGCGGCAGGCCGGCGTTGAGCTCGATCTCGCCGGGCTGGGTCTCGATTTCGCCGGGAATCATGCGGCCTCCTTGTGCGGGGGGAGGAGGAAACGATATCTTGATATCATCGGAGGTCCCCCATGGCGCAAATCTTGGTCCGCAACATCGAGGACGACGTCAAGGAAGCCTTGCGCGCGCGGGCGAAGCGGGTCGGCAGCAGCCTCGAGGAATATGTGCGTGACGTGCTTCGCGCCGAGGCCGTTCGCACGGAGCCTGAGGTCGGGCTTGGCACGCTCATCATGCAGCTTGTCAAGGAATGTCCATATGAATTCCCGGAGTTGCCCGAAATCCGAGGAACGAGCCGGCCCGTGCTCGATTTCAGTGGCCCGGAATGGGATCCGCCGGAGGATGAACCCGGCCGCGCCCAATGATCATACTCGATACCAATGTCATGTCGGCATTGGTCCTGCCGAGGCCGGAGCCGCGCGTCGTCGCTTGGCTCAACGACCAGCCGGCAAACTCCGTGTGGACGACGGTCGTCACCGTCTATGAGCTTCATCGTGGCATCGCGGTCATGCCCGAAGGGCGTCGGCGCAGCCAACTCGCACACCACATTTCGAACATCCTCGCGGTTGCATTTCGCGGTCGCATCGCGCTTCTGGACGTTCTCGCGGCAGAGGAAGCCGCGCGCCTTTGGACCCTTCGCCGGGCGTCGGGACGCCCCGTCGATACAGAAGACAACCAGATCGCCGGCATCGCACGCGCCCGTGGGGCAGCCATAGCCACCCGCGACATTGCGGACTTCGGAGGATGTGGCGTGGATCTCGTCAATCCCTGGACCGACTGACCTCACCGTATCGGCTCGTGCACCGTCACCAGCTTGGTCCCGTCCGGGAACGTCGCCTCCACCTGCACGTCGTGGATCATCTCGGCCACCCCCTCCATCACCTGGGCGCGCGTGATCACGTGGGCGCCGGCCTGCATCAGCTCGGCCACCGAACGGCCGTCCCGCGCCCCCTCCACCACGAAATCGCTGATCAGCGCGATGGCTTCCGGATGGTTCAGCTTCACGCCGCGCTCCAGCCGCCGGCGCGCCACCAGTGCTGCCATCGAGATCAGCAGCTTGTCCTTCTCGCGCGGCGTCAGGTTCATCCCCGTCTCCTCAGCACATCCACACCCGCGGCAGCGGACGCGAACCACGCAACGTTTGCAATCCCCTGGTCACGGTTTCCCGCAGCGCCGCCCCGTCCCGCGCCACCACGCGGCCCACCAGCATCCCGTCCCACGCGCTTGCCCCCGCCTCGGCCGGCACGTCCGCCCAGGCCGCACGCAGTTCGTCCACCCGGGACTCCGCGTCGGGCGCCACATGCACCAGCGTTGCCACAGCCGCGGCGCCGCGCGCCGTCGCCGGCCCGTCCAGCGCCGCCGCCACGTCGCCCGACAGCCGGATCGCGTCGTGCAGCACCAGCCGCCCCTCCCGCCGCACCACGATCGTGTCGCTGATCTGCGCCGTCCGCACCTGCTCCCCATCGCCGCCCGCCCGAACACCAGCGATTCCACGCCCAGGAACCAGGGCACCCGCCGCCAGCGAAACCCAGCCGCCGCGCCACCGCGCAGCGGTCGAACAGGGATCGTCTCCGGCGGCAGCCACTCGCCGCCGCCCCGCGCGCCACCCCGATCCGCCGAGACGGCCGAGGCCGGGCTGTCCGGCAGCGCGCGGTAGAACCGCTCGGCCGCCTGGGCCGAGAACGTCGCCTGCGCCCCCGCCTCCACCTCACGAACCGCCCGTCCAGCGTATCCCCGCTCGCCACGTCCGAGGTATTGAGCGTCACCGCTCCATCCACCCCGCGCCGTGCGGAAACCGCGCCTCAGGCACCCTTCCTGAACACATCCCGCAGCACCGTCCGCCTATCCCGCACCCCACCCCGCACCCGCGCAGGCTGCCGCGGGTGCGCTGATGGCCAGCCAACGCCACCGTCAAACCATCCAATGCCGCATTTCTCCAGCAGCTTCACCACAGAAGAGGGAGGCAGGGAGAAGAGAACTCAAGCCCTTCTTCTCCCGCCTCCCCGCTCCTGTGAATCCTTCCTGCTTCGCCTCACACCGACAGCCGCCGCCGCACATCGTCCTCGTCCAGTTCCTCGCGCCGCCCATCGAGCACGATGTCGCCGCGATCCATCACCGCGATACGGCTCGCCAGATCCCGCGGGCGAAGTCGAAATACTGCTCCACCAGCAGGATCGCCATGTCGCCGCGGCTGCGCAGCATGTCGATGATGCGGCCGATATCCTTGATGATGCTCGGCTGGATGCCCTCGGTCGGCTCGTCCAGCACCAGCAGCCGCGGCTTCATCACCAGTGCCCGCCCGATCGCGAGCTGCTGCTGCTGGCCGCCCGAGAGGTCGCCGCCGCGCCGGCGCAGCATGGATTTCAGCACCGGGAACAGCTCGAAAATCTCGTCCGGCACGCGCCGCTGCCCGCGTGGCAGCACCGCGAAGCCGGTCTCCAGGTTCTCCCGCACCGTCAGCAGCGGGAAGATGTCGCGCCCCTGCGGCACACTGGCGATGCCGCGCCGGGCGCGCTCGTAGGTGGCCATGCGGGTGATGTCGGCACCCTCCCAGACGATGCTGCCCTCGCTGACCGGATGCGCGCCGGTGATGGCGCGCAGGAGGCTGGTCTTGCCGACCCCGTTGCGGCCGAGCAGGCAGGTGACCTCGCCGGGAGCCGCCTTCAGCGACACGTCGCGCAGCGCCAGGGCGGCGCCGTAATGCAGGACCACGTTGCGGACTTCGAGCATGACCCAGCGCCCCCTCTTCAGCGCCCGAGATAGACTTCGACCACGCGCGGGTCGTTGCTGACATGGTCGATGCTGCCCTCGGACAGGACCGATCCCTCGTGCAGCACCGTCACCCGCACGCCGAGGGCGCGGACGAAGTGCATGTCGTGCTCCACCACCACCACCGAGCGGGTCTTGTTGATCTCGCGCAGCAGCTCGGCGGTCTGCTCGGTCTCGGCGTCGGTCATGCCGGCGACCGGCTCGTCCACCAGCAGCAGCTGCGGCTCCTGCGCCAGCAGCATGCCGATCTCGAGCCACTGCTTCTGGCCGTGGCTGAGATCGCCGGCGCGGCGGGCGCGCTGGTCGGACAGGCGGATGGTGTCCAGGATCGCCGCGATCCGGTCGCGCTCCTCGTCCGTCTCGCGCGCCCACAGCGTGAAGCGCGGCCGCCGGTCGCCGGCCAGCGCCAGCAGCAGGTTGTCCCACACCGTGTGCGGCTCGAACACGGTCGGCTTCTGGAACTTGCGGCCGATGCCGAGGGCGGCGATGCCGGGCTCGTCGAGCCGCGTCAGGTCGGTATCCTTGCCGAACACCACCTTGCCCTCGTCGGGACGGGTCTTGCCGGTGATGACGTCCATCATCGTGGTCTTGCCCGCGCCGTTGGGGCCGATCACGGCCCGCATCTCGCCGGCTTCCAGGAACAGCGACAGCGCGTTCAGCGCCTTGAACCCGTCGAAGCTGACCGAGACGTTGTCCAGGTAGAGAAGCGTGTCGCCCTTCATTGCGCGGGCTCCGGAGCAGGGGAGGGGGCCGGCCGCGCCGCGCGGCGCGCGAACAGGCCGAGGATGCCCTTGGGCAGCAGCAGCGTCACCAGGATGAACAGCGCGCCCAGCGCGAACAGCCACAGCTCCGGCAGCGCGCCGGTGAAGAAGGTCTTGCCCGCGTTGACCAGCACCGCCCCCAGGATCGCGCCCACCAGCGTGCCGCGCCCGCCCACCGCCACCCAGATCACCGCCTCGATCGAGTTGGCCGGCGAGAACTCGCCCGGATTGATGATGCCGACCTGCGGCACGTAGAGCGCGCCGCCGATCCCGGCCATCACCGCCGAGACCACGAAGACGAACAGCTTGTAGCGCTCCGGCCGGTAGCCGAGGAAGCGCGTGCGGCTTTCGGTGTCGCGCACCGCGATGAGCACCTTGCCGAACCGGCTGGTGACCAGATAGCGGGCGGTGAGCAGGGCGAGCGCCAGGAAGGCCGCCGAGGCCACCAGCAGCGCACGGCGCACCGCATCGGACTGCAGCGGGTAGCCGAAGATGTCCTTGAAGTCGGTCAGGCCGTTGTTGCCGCCGAAGCCCATGTCGTTGCGGAAGAAGGCGAGCAGCAGCGCGTAGGTGAGCGCCTGGGTGATGATCGACAGGTAGACGCCCGAGACGCGGCTGCGGAAGGCGAACCAGCCGAACACGAAGGCGAGCAGGCCGGGCACGGCGAGCGCCATCAGGATGGCGAAGAGCGGGTTGTCGAAGCCGTGCCAGTACCAGGGCAGCTCCTTCCAGTTCAGGAACACCATGAAGTCGGGCAGGATCGCGTTGCCGTAGACGCCGCGGGTGCCGATCTGGCGCATCAGGTGCATGCCCATGGCGTAGCCGCCGAGGGCGAAGAAGGCCGCGTGCCCGAGGCTCAGTATGCCCGCGAAGCCCCAGACCAGATCGACCGCGAGGGCCAGCATGGCGTAGCAGAGATACTTGCCCACCAGCGAGACGACATAGGTCGGCACCTGCCCGGACGCATTGCCCAGCGCCAGCAGCACGGCGCCGCCGACCACCATGACCAGGCAGATGAGTGTCGCGGTACGGCTCATGATTCGACGGCCCGTCCCTTGAGCGGGAACATCCCCCGCGGCTTGCGCTGGATGAACAGGATCAGCAGCACCAGGACCACGATCTTGCCGAGCACGGCACCGGCCAGCGGCTCCAGGAACTTGTTGACGATGCCGAGCGTGAGCGCGCTGACCACCGTGCCCCAGAGGTTGCCGACGCCGCCGAACACCACCACCATGAAGCTGTCAATGATGTAGCCCTGGCCCAGGTTGGGGCTCACGTTGTCGATCTGGCTCAGCGCCACGCCGGCCATGCCGGCGACGCCCGAGCCGAGGCCGAAGGTCAGCGCATCCACCCAGGGCGTGCGGATGCCCATGGCGGCCGCCATGCGCCGGTTCTGGGTGACCGCGCGCATCCGCAGGCCGAGCGCGGTGTAGCGCAGCGCGGCCATGAGCGCGGCAACCACCAGCACCGCGAAGACGATGATCACCAGGCGGTTCCAGGTGATGGTAAGCCCCCCCCATTGCGTCGCCCCGCTCATCCAGGCCGGCGTGCCCACCTCGCGGTTGGAGGCCCCGAAGATCGTCCGCACCGCCTGCTGCAACACCAGCGACAGGCCCCAGGTGGCCAGCAGCGTCTCCAGCGGCCGGCCGTAGAGAAAGCGCAGCATCAGCCGCTCGATGGCCACGCCCACGGCGCCGGACACCAGGAAGGCGAGCGGCACGGCGATGAACAGGCTGGCGCCGAACAGCCCGGGCGCGTGGGCCTTGAT
>JBGAIK010000301.1:0-5442 GCA_044225615.1 Acetobacteraceae bacterium
GTCAGTGTCTGGTTGCGTGATTCACGCTTTCCGGCCTTCGGCCTCAAGCGATCACGCGCGAAAGGGATGAATATGCAGATCGACGTGAAGGGCAAGCGGGTGGTCGTGGCCGGCGCCAGCAAGGGGATCGGCCGCGCCATCGCGCTCGCCTTCGCCGAGGGCGGGGCCGCGGTCTCGATCTGCGCCCGCGGTGCCGCCGCACTGGCAGCGACCCGCGCCGAGATGGCGGCCTTCGGCGGCATCGCCCACGCCGCGCCCTGCGACCTGTCGAAGGAAGCCGACATCGCCGCCTACATCCCCGCCGCCGCCGCGGCGCTGGGCGGCATCGACGTGCTGGTCAACAACGCCACCGGCTACGGCTTCGCCGACGACGAAGCCTCCTGGGAGCAGTCGATCGCGGTCGACGTGCTGGCCGCCGTGCGCGCCTCGCGCGAGGCGCTGCCGCATCTGCTGAAGCAGGGCGGCTCGATCATCAACATCGCCTCGGGCTCCGGGCTCAACCCCTCGGTGCGCACGCCGGCCTACGGCGCGGCCAAGGCGGCGGTGATCCATTACACCCGCACCCAGGCCGCCACCCTGATCACCAGGGGCATCCGCGTGAACTGCGTCGCCCCGGGCTCGATCGAGTTCCCCGGCGGCCTGTGGGCGACCCGCAAGGAAACCGACCCGGCCGTCTACAATGCCGCCCTCGCCTCCTGCCCCAACGGGCGCATGGGCACCGCCGAGGAGGTCGCCAACGTGGTGGTGTTCCTGGCCTCGCCGCTGGCGAGCTGGGTGACGGCGCAGATCGTGAGCGTGAACGGCGGGCAGGGCCTGCCGCGATAGGTCTGGTCGCTACCCCCCCGCCGCCAGGATGCGCTCCGCCAGCTTCAGGTGCGGCCGGTCGATCATCTTGCCGTCGAGCGCGAACACCCCGGCCTGGGGATTGGCCGCGAAGCCCGCCAGCACCCGGCGCGCCCAGTCGAGCCGGGCGGCATCCGGGGTGAAGGCGGCGTTCACCGCCGCGACCTGGTCGGGGTGGATGCACAGCTTGCCGCTGAACCCGTCGGCGGCCGCCGCCGCGGCCTCGGCGGCGAGCCCCGCCGGGTCGCGCGGGTCGGGCCAGGGCGTGTCCAGCGCCGGGATGCCGGCCGCCCCGGCGGCCACCAGCACCGCGGCGCGGGCGGCGGCAACCGGCGCGGGATAGGACTGGTCGGGCCGGCGCGGCGGGATGCCGAGATCGGCCGAGAGGTCCTCGGCGCCGAAGCAGAAGGCCAGCGCGCGCCGGGCCGCGGCCGCCATGCCGGCCAGGCCGAGCACCGAGGCGGCGGTCTCGGTGACGATCGGCAGCACCCCGATGCTGCCCGGCGCGAGCCCGGCGGCAACTTCCAGCGCCTCCAGATGGTGGTCCAGCGCGGCAAGATCGTCGGCGCCGGCGCATTTGGGCAGCATCACCGCCGCCGGGCGGCCGGGGACGACGGCGGCGAGGTCATGCAGGTACCATTCCGTGCCGCGCGGGTTGATGCGCACGATCACGCCGGGGCGGGAAAGCGCGGGCAGCAGGGCCGCGACCTGGGCGCGGGCGGCGTCCTTGGCGGCGGGGGCGACCGAATCCTCCAGGTCCAGGATCACCGCGTCGGCCGGCCCGGCCAGCGCCTTCTCGGCCTTGCGCGCCGAATCCCCCGGCGCGAACAGCGGGCTGCGCAACCTCATCAATTCCGCCCCCGCCATGAAAATCGGTTCATTTCGCTCCCTCGCCAAGCCCTGAAACAAACTTGCGCCGCCCCGCGTGATATGCAAATCAGCCCCTACGGTCAAAAAGCAACAGCGAGAGGGAAGTCCGGGGTGTCAGACACCATCCTGGCTACGGCAGGGCTGACGAAAGAGTTCCGCGGCTTCGTCGCGGTGAACGACGTATCGCTTGCGGTGCGTACGGGCACCATCCATGCCCTGATCGGCCCCAACGGCGCCGGCAAGACCACCTGCTTCAACCTGCTGACCAAGTTCCTGCCGCCCAGCCGCGGGCGCATCACCTTCAAGGGCCGCGACATCACCGGCCTGCGCCCGGCCGAGGTCGCCCGCCTGGGCCTGATCCGCAGCTTCCAGATCTCGGCCGTCTTCGCCCATCTCAGCGCGCTCGAAAACGTGCGCATCGCGCTGCAGCGCGCCCGCGGCGGCAGCTTCGACTTCTGGCGCTCGGAAGAGGTGCTGCACGTCTACGACGACCGCGCCCGCGCCCTGCTCGACGACGTGGGGCTGGCCGACTACGTGGACACGCCGGCGGTCGAACTCCCCTATGGCCGCAAGCGGGCGCTGGAAATCGCCACCACGCTCGCCCTCGATCCCGAGATGATGCTGCTCGACGAGCCCACCGCCGGCATGACGCACGAGGACGTGGACCGCATCGTCGCCCTGATCCGCCGCATCCGCGCGGGCCGCACCATCCTGATGGTGGAGCACAACCTTTCGGTCGTGGAAGGCCTGTGCGACACCATCACCGTGCTCGCCCGCGGGCAGATCCTGGCCGAGGGCGACTATGCCGCGGTCTCGAAGAACCCCGACGTGGTCGCCGCCTACCTGGGAAGCGCCGATGCTTGAGATCCGCAACCTGAACGCCTGGTACGGCGAAAGCCACGTGCTGCACGGCGTGGACCTGACCGTGCAGGAGGGCGAGGTGGTCACCCTGCTCGGCCGCAACGGCGCCGGCAAGACCACGACGATGAAAAGCATCATGGGGCTCGTCCCCCGCCGCGAGGGCAGCATCGCCTTCAAGGGCGCGGAGACGGTGGCCATGCGCCCCGACCTGATCGCGCGCGCCGGCATCGCCTTCTGCCCGGAGGAGCGCGGCATCTTCGCCTCGCTCGACGTCACCGAGAACCTGCTGCTGCCGCCCCCGGTGGCGCCCGGCGGCCTCGACATCGCCACCATCCACGCGCTGTTCCCCAACCTCAAGGAACGCGCGCGCAGCCAGGGCACCAAGCTTTCCGGCGGCGAGCAGCAGATGCTCGCCATCGCCCGCATCCTGCGCACCGGCGCCAAGCTGCTGCTGCTCGACGAGATCTCGGAAGGGCTCGCGCCGGTGATCGTGCACAAGCTCGCCGAGATGGTGGTGGCCTTGCGCAAGCAGGGCTACACCATCGTGATGGTGGAGCAGAACTTCCGCTTCGCCGCCCCGCTGGCCGACAAGCAGCGCGGCTTCACCGTGCTGCTGGTCGAGCAGAACTTCCGCTTCGCCGCCACCGTCGCCGACCGGCACTACGTGATGGAGCACGGCAAGGTGGTGGACATGATCCCGAACGCCGCGCTCGCCAGCAGCATGGACAAGCTGCACGACTATCTCGGCGTCTGATCCACAAGCCGGCGAGACAGCCGGCAATCACAGGAGACTCCACGCATGAACATGTCCCGTCGCACGCTGCTCGGCACCGCCGCGGCCGCCACCCTGCCCGCCGGCCGCGCCCGCGCGCAGTCCGGCACCATCCGCATCGGCGTGCTCACCGACCTGTCCGGCCCCTACAAGGACATCGCCGGCGACCTCTCGGTGGCCGCCACCCAGATGGCGGTCAAGGAATTCGCCGCCCAGGGCGTCACCGCCGAGGTGCTCAGCGCCGACCACCAGAACAAGTCCGATGTCGGCGTCGCCGTCGCCCGCCAGTGGTTCGACCGCGACGGGGTGGACATGGTGCTCGACCTCGCCAACTCCGCCGTCAGCCTCGCCGTCGCCGGCGTCGCCAAGGAGAAGAACAAGGTCTGCATCTCCACCGGCGCGGCCACCTCGGACATGACCGGCAAGGCCTGCAATTCCAACACCATCCACTGGGTCTACGACACCTACATGCTGGCCAGGTCCACCGGCGGGGCGATGACCAAGGCCGGCGGCGACACCTGGTTCTTCATCACCGCCGACTACGCCTTCGGCCATGCGCTGAGCCGCGATGTCGGCGGCTTCGTCACGTCCGCCGGCGGCAAGGTACTGGGCGAGGTCCGCACCCCCTTCCCCGGCACCACCGACTTCTCCTCCTTCCTGCTCCAGGCCCAGGCCAGCGGCGCCAAGGTGATCGGGCTGGCCAATGCCGGCGCCGACACCATCAACACCATCAAGCAGGCCAAGGAATTCGGCATCAAGCAGAAGCTCGGCGGGCTCCTGGTCTTCCTGTCCGACGTGCATTCGCTCGGGCTGCAGACGGCCCAGGGGCTGGTCCTGACCGAGAGCTTCTACTGGGACCTCAACGCCGGCACCCGCGCCTTCTCCGAGCGGCTGAAGCCCGCCGCCCCCTCCAAGCGCCCCACCATGGTCCATGCCGGCGACTATTCCGGCACGCTGCACTACCTGAAGGCGGTGAAGGCGGTCGGCGCGGCCGAGGCCAAGAAGGACGGCGCCGCCGTGGTCGCGCGCATGAAGGCGATGCCCACCGAGGACGAATGCTTCGGCGCCGGCACCATCCGCGAGGACGGGCGCAAGCTGCACCCCTCCTACCTGTTCGAGGTCAAGTCGCCGGCCGAGAGCAAGGGGCCGTGGGACTACTACAAGCTGCTGGCGACCACGCCGGCGGCGGATGCCTTCCGCCCGCTCAACCAGGGCGGCTGCCCCCTGGTGAAGGCGTGATCCGCCGCCGGTCCCTGCTGGCGGGCGCAGGCGCGCTCGCCGGCGGCAGCCTCGCCGGGCGCAGCGCGCGGGCGCAGGCCAAGGTGATCCGTATCGGCGTGCTGACCGATCTTGCCGGCACCTACCAGGACATCGTGGGTCCCGTCGCCGTCGAGGCGGCGCGGCTGGCGGTGGACGAGCACGACCTCGCGGCCAAGGGCTACAGCGTCGAGGTGCTGGTGGCCGACCACCAGAACAAGCCGGATGTCGGCGCCGGCATTGCCGGGCAGTGGTACGACCGCGACGGCGTCGACGTGATCGTGGAAGGCGGCAGCTCCGGCGTGGCGCTGGCGGTCTCCGGCGTCGCCAAGCTGAAGAACAAGGTCTATCTGACCTCCGGCCCGGCCAGCTCCGACCTTACCGGCAAGCTGTGCAACGCCAACACGGTGCATTGGGCCTATGACACCTACATGCTCGGCCGCTCGACCGGCGGCGCGCTGGTGGGGGCGGGCGGCAACACCTGGTTCTTCATCACCGCCGACTACGCCTTCGGCCACGCGCTGCAACGCGACGTGTCCGGCTTCGTGACCGCGGCGGGCGGCAAGGTGCTCGGCTCGGTGGCGACGCCGTTCCCGGCCACCACCGACTTCTCCGCCTTCCTGCTCCAGGCCCAGGCCAGCGGGGCCAAGGTGATCGGCCTGGCCAATGCCGGCGGCGACACCATCAACTGCATCAAGCAGGCGCGCGAGTTCGGCATCAAGCAGACGCTGGGCGGCCTGCTGGTGTTCATCAGCGACATCCACTCGCTGGGCCGGGAGGTGGCGCAGGGCCTGGCCTGCACCGAGAGATTCTACTGGGACCTCAACGACCGCACCCGC
>JBGAIK010000302.1:0-5755 GCA_044225615.1 Acetobacteraceae bacterium
AATGGCCGGCGGAAAGGTAGAGGCGGCGGCCCGGAAGCCGCATATTCTCGGAAGACGCGGTGGCGGTGGCATTGCGCCACCCTCACCGCATCCGGATCGATCGGTGCACCGGCCAGCAATGCTATGCCGGGGGCGCCGGCGTGAAGCCGAAAGTCTGCTCGAAACGCTGGCGTAGGCCGGCCAGACCTCCGGGTTCAGCACCTGTGCCGGTGGCTTGCCGTCCAGTATGTCCAGCATCTGCTCGGCGGCGATGGTGGCGATGTTGGCGCGCGATTCATGCGTCACGCCGGCGGTGTGCGGGCTGACCACCACGTTGTCGAACGCCATCAGCGGATGGTCGTGCGGCGGCGGTTCCTTGTACCAGACGTCGAGCCCGGCGCCGGCCAGGTGGCCGCTGCGCAACGCGTCAGCCAGCGCCGCCTCGTCGTGGATGCCGCCGCGGGCGGTGGTGACGAAATAGGCACCCTTGCGCATCATGCCGAAGGTGCGGGCGTCCATCAGGTTCATCGTCGGCTTGATGCGCGGGCAGTTGATGGAGACGAAATCGGCCAGCGGCAGCATCGCCTCGAGCGTGGTCTTCTCCGCGCCCTTGGCGGCGATCTGCGCCTCGGACAGGTTGGGGTCCACGGCGAGGATGCGCATGCCGAACAGCGCCCGGCACAGTTCGGCCAGCTGCCCGCCGACATGGCCGAGCCCCGACGATGCCGAGCGTCTTGCCCTTCAAGCCCGTGCCCATGTAGGCGTCCTCGCGTCGGCGCGGCGCGCATGCGGCGGTCGGTCTCGATGATGCGCTTGGCCAGGCACAGCATCATGGCCAGCGCGTGCTCGGCCACCGCCTCCTTGTTGCCGCCGGCCTGGTTCACCACCAGCACGCCGGCCTTCGTGCAGTCGTCGAGATCGACGGTGTCGTAGCCGGCGCCGTTGCTGGAGACCACGAGCAGGTTGGGCGCGCGGGCCAGCAGCGTCTTCTGCGCGTAGAACTGCGGATCGATCTCGTCGCGCGCGGCGCCGATCTGGTAGGTGCGCGCGGCGGCGAGCACCGGATCGGCCGCGGCCGGCGGGCTGTCGTTCTCCAGTGCCGGTCGAGCCTCACGTCGGGGCGGGCGGCGATGATGTCCTGGAAATTGCGGGCAGCCAGATACTTCACGTAGAAGACGCGCTTGGTGTTGACGGCCATTTCCTCGACTTTCGTTGCGGCGCTCGGATGCGGCAAGGCTAGCCGCCCCCGTCCGCACCGGCAATCGGCCCGCGCCGGACGGGAGGTTTGACCCCGGCGCGCCCGGGTGCGAGCCTTGTGCAGCGGACACGATTCGGAGCAGGGGATGAAGGCTCATTGACCTCATCGTCATCGGCGGCGGGCTGGTGGGCGGCGCCATTGCCTGGGGTGCCGCCCGGCTGGGCGCGTCGGTGGCGCTGATCGACGAGGGGGACGTGGCCTATCGCGCCGCGCGGGGGAATTTCGGCCTGGTGTGGGTGCAGAGCAAGGGCGCCGGCATGCCGCCCTACGCGCACTGGACGCGCCGGTCGGCCGAGCTGTGGCCGGAACTGTCCCATGCGCTGGTGCGCGAGACCGACACCGACGTCGCGCTGCGGCAGAATGGCGGGCTGATCTTCTGCCTCAGCGACGCCGAGATGGAAGCCCGCGCCGCGCTGATCCAGCGCATGCACAACGAGAGCGGCGGCATCGGCACGCGGATGATCGACCGCGCCGAGCTGCGCGCCATGATCCCGCATATCGGCGATGCGGTGGTCGGCGCCTCGTTCTGTCCGGTGGACGGGCACGCCAACCCGCTGAAGCTGCTGAAGGGGCTGCACGCGGCGCTGGCGCGTGCCGGCGGCGATCTACCTGCCGGGCCGCAGCGTGGATGGGATCGAGCATGACGGCGGCTTCACCGTGCGGGCCGGGGCGGAAAGCGTTCGCCGCCGGCAAGCTGGTGATCGCCGCCGGCCTGGGCAGCCGCAAGCTGGCGCCGATGGTGGGGCTGGACATGCCGGTCTCCCCCCTGCGCGGGCAGATCGTGGTGACCGAGCGGCTGCGCCCGTTGCTCGACATCGCCACCGTGAACCTGCGCCAGACCGACGAGGGCAGCGTGCTGATGGGCACCAGCCAGGAGGATGTGGGCTTCGACAACGGCACCACCCTGCCGGTGATGCGCGACATCGCGGCGAGCAACCTCGCGACCTTCCCGATCCTGAGGGATGCCAGCGTGGTGCGCGTCTGGGGGGCGCTGCGGGTGATGTCGCCCGACGGGTTCCCGATCTACGAGCAGTCGGCCACCCATCCGGGCGCCTTCGCCGCCACCTGCCACAGCGGCGTGACGCTGGCAGGCGCCCATGCGCTGGCGCTGGCCCCCGCCATCATGGCCGGCGCGCCGCCGGGCGCTGGACGCGTTCTCGGCGAGGCGGTTCCATGTTCCGGGCGGCTTGAAGACGCGCGCGCCGAGGTGGCGTTCGAGTTCGCCGCCGACGGTGACCGCGCGCGAGGGCGAACTGGTCGCCGCGGCCCTGGTCGCGGCCGGGCTGCGCGGCTTCCGTGCCACCCCGGTCTCCGCGCCTCGCGCGCGCCCTGGTGCATGATGGGCATCTGCTTCGACTGCCTGCTGGAAATCGACGGCGTGGTCAGCCGCCAGGGCTGCATGGCAGGTGCAGCCGGGCACAGGTGGCGCCAGCGCGGCGCTGTCGCTCGCGGCACCGGAAGACACGCTGGACGAGGCGGAGTTCGGCGCGTGAGCATCGTCTATGACGCGGTGGTGGTCGGCGCCGGTCCGGCCGGGATGGCGGCGGCGACGGTGATGGCCGACCACCAGGCGCGGGTGCTGGTGCTGGACGAGCAGCCGGCGCCGGGCGGGCAGATCTACCGCGGCGTGGAATCGATGTCGCTGCAGATGCCCGAGCTGTTCCAGGCGATGGGCAAGGACTATGCGCGCGGCGACGAGATGGCCGCGCGCTTCCGCACCTGCGGCGCCGAATACCAGCCGCGCTGCACGGTGTGGAACGTGGTGCCGGGCACGCCCGGGAATGAACTGCCGGGCGCGCATGGCGACCAGTCGCCGGGAACGCCGCACGAGATCTGGGCCAGCCGCGGCGGCGCCAGCCTGCGGGTGCAGGCGCGCACCCTGATCCTTGCCACCGGCGCGATGGAGCGGCCGGTGCCGGTGCCGGGCTGGACGCTGCCCGGCGTGATGGGCGCGGGCGCGGTGCAGGTGCTGCTGAAATCGGCCGGCGTGGTGCCCGAGGGCATGGTGCTGGCCGGCGCCGGGCCGCTGGTGCTGCTGCTGGCCGCGCAATGCCTGGCCGCCGGTGCGCGGCTGATCATGGTGCTGGACACCACCCCCGCGTGGCACCCGCTGCTGCCCTTCCACATCTGCCGGCAGCCAGCGGGGCCGGGCCAGGCTATCTGTGGAAGGGGCTGCGCACGGTGCTGCGGCGCGAGGGCGTGAAGCTGTTCCGGCACGTGACGGACATCGAACTGCACGGGCGCGCCGAGGTCACCGACATCTCGTTCCACAGCAACGGACGGCCGCTGTGGCTGTCGGCCGGGGTGATCGCGCTGCACGAAGGGGTGATCCTGGCGCAGCAGTTCACCCGCATGCTCGGCTGCGATCGCCTGGGACGGCGCAGCGCTGCTTCCGTCCGGTGGTGGACGGGTTCGGCTGGTCGAGCATGGCGGGCGTGCTGGTGGCCGGCGACGGCGCCGGGATCGGCGGTGCGCGGCGGCCGAGCATGCCGGCCGCATCGCCGGTGCGGCGGCGCTGCACCGTGTTGGCCGGCTGGACGCGGCCGCGCGCGACCGCCTCAGGCGTTCGAACGGCGCCTCAGGCGGGCGCATCTCACGGTCAGGCCGTTTCTCGACCGGCTGTTCGCGCCGCCCGCCTGGGCGGTGCGGCCCGCCGACCCCGTCGTCGTCTGCCGCTGCGAGGAGGTCACGGCCGGCGCGGTGCGCGCGGCGGCGCGGGCGGGTGCGCAGGGGCCGAACCAGGCCAAGGCGTTCCTGCGGCCGGCATGGGGCCCTGCCAGGGCCGGCTGTGCGGGCCGGTGGTGAGCGAGCTGATGGCCGAGTCGCACGGCCTGCCGATGGAGGTTGTCGGGGCACCATCGCCTGCGCGCTCCGCTGAAGCCGCTGACGGTGGGCGAGCTGGCCGCGGCCCCGGACTGGACGAGGCTGTCCCCTGCCCGGCGGGCCTGGGCCGGGATTGCCGGCAGGCCCGCATGACCTGGACTGTTACCAAAAACCTGCGCATTCGCCGATCTTCGCGTTGCCTCCGAAGCGCGCATGTGCCTAAGTTGCAGCTTGGATACAGCGGGACGAACCCGCGGGGATTCGTGGGTCCGCGGTTGCCGCGGGACACCGCCAGGGAAGGAAGCGTGCGCGGCGAAGGCCGCATCGGCCGCAGGGCGGCCATCTTCTCCAGGGGGAGTCTCACCGGAACCGGGGCCGCGGGTTTGGCAGTCCGCATGCGCGGGCGCTGCAAGTGGCCATCAAAGCCGGCACAGGCCGGCGTTCTGGGGAGACTGATCGATGACGACGTCCAAGACAGGCTTTTCGCGGCGCAAGGCGCTCAAGCTGGGGGCGGCGACGGCCGCCCTGCCACTCGTCCATATCCGCACCGCCGGCGCCGCCGGGAAGGTCTCGATCTTCTTCTGGGATCACTGGGTGCCGGCCGGCAATGTGGTGATGAAGCAGCAGGTCGCCACCTGGGCGGAGAAGAACAAGGTCGAGGTGCAGGCCGACTTCATCACCTCGATGGGCAACCAGACGCTGCTGACGATCAACGCCGAGGCGCAGGCCAAGCGCGGCCATGACATCATCACCATCGCCAACTGGAACGTGCGCGACCAGGCCGACCTGCTGGAGCCCGTCGACGACGTGGTGGGCCGGCTGGAGAAGGCCTATGGCCCGGCCAATCGCCCGTCGAACTACTTCGGCAAGAACAAGGGCAAGTGGGCGGCCGTGCCGTCTTCCTGGGGCACGCAGAACAAGGGTCCGGTCGGCCGCATCTCGCTGCTCAAGCAGCATGCCGGCATCGATGTGACCAAGATGTACCCGGCCTCCAACGTGCCGGAGACGCCGGAGGCCAAGGCGTGGACGCTGGACGCCATGCTCAAGGCGGCCGAGGCCATGCACAAGGCCGGCTTCCCGTTCGGCATCGGCCTCGGCACCACGGCCGACAACGTGGACACCGCCGGCTCGATCTTTGCCTCCTTCGGCGCCGAGCTGGTCGATGTGAACGGCAAGATCCAGATCAAGTCGGCCGAAGTCCGCCAGGCGCTGGAATATTGCCAGAAGTTCGTCAAGTTCCTGCCCGACGACGCCCAGTCCTGGGATGATGCGTCCAACAACCGTGCGCTGATCTCCGGCAAGGCGAGCTTCATCTACAACCCGCCGTCGGCCTGGGCGGTTGCGGTGCGCGATGCGCCGGACGTCGCCAAGGACACCTGGCACTTCCCGGTCCCGTCCGGCCCGAAGGGCCGCTTCGTGCCGCACAGCATGAACTTCTGGGGCATCTGGCAGTTCGCCCAGAACAAGTCGGCGGCCAAGGAGCTCATTGAGTTCCTGATGCAGATCGAGAACGTCGACGCGCGTTCCACCGCGGTGCTCGGCTATGACCTGCCGCCGTACCAGAAGATGAACGAGTCCAAGGTTTGGGACACCATCGGCCCGCCGGTCGGCTCGGTCTACAACTATCCGGTGCGCAAGCAGCACAACGCGATCGAGCACGTTGCCCACTCGCCCGCGCCGGCCGAAATCGCGGTG
>JBGAIK010000303.1:0-5698 GCA_044225615.1 Acetobacteraceae bacterium
TCGGGCGTGGCGTTCACCGCCGCGTCGAACCCGCCCCAGGAAAGCGCGTCCTCCAGGCTGCCGAAGGCGCGGGGAATGCCGTGCGTGGCGGCATAGGCCTCGGCGCGCGCCAGGTTGGAATCGGCCGCCGCCGCAAGCGCGATGCCGGGCAGGGCGGCGAAGCGCTGGGCGTGGCTGGCGGCGATCGAGCCGGTGCCGAGGAACAGCAGCCGGGTCACCGCAGCCCCGCCTCGCCCGGCCGGTGCAGCGCCGCACCCTGCTGGGTGATCGGCTCGCGCGCCCGCTCCACCGGCACGTTGGGCGCGTTCGCCACGTCCTTCCACGGCGGCGCCGGGTTGTAGGCCCAGTTCACCGCGTTGCGCAGCACCTGGTGGATGCCTTCGTGGTGGTAGATCGGATAGGTCTCGTGGCCCGGCGAGAAGTAGAAGATCTTGCCCGCGCCGCGCCGGTAGGTGAGGCCCGAGCGGAACACCTCGCCGCCCTGGAACCAGGAAATGAACACCGTCTCCAGCGGCTCGGGCACGAGGAACGGCTCGCCGTACATCTCGCCGTTGGGCAGTTCCAGGCAGGGGCCGATGCCGGCGGCGATCGGGTGGCTCGGGTTGATCGCCCAGACCCGCTCGCGCTCGCCGGCCTCGCGCCAGCGCAGGCTGCACGGCGCGCCCATCAGCAGCTTGAACACCTTCGAGAAATGGCCGGAGTGCAGCACGATCAGGCCCATCCCCTCGGCCACCCGCTGCTGCACGCGCTGGGCCACCGCGTCGCTGACCTGGCCGTGGGCGCGGTGCCCCCACCACAACAGCACGTCGGTCGCGTCCAGGCGCGATTGCGGCAGCCCGTGCTCCGGCTCGCCGAGCGTGGCGAACGACACCGAAAGATTCGCATCTCCGGCGAGGCCGGCGGCGATCGCGCCGTGGATGCCGTCGGGATAGATCGCCCTGACCTCGGCGTTCTCCCGTTCGTGGATGAATTCGTTCCAGATGACGGTCCTGATCGGCATGGCGGCTCCGCGCGGGAATGGTGCCCCCTCATACCAGCCGGCTGGGGTCTGCAATACCGTCATTGCGTTTGACCGCAACCGAGCGCGCGGCGAAAAACAGCGCCCGCAAGCCGACGGCCCCCGACATGTTCGCCTTCTTCGAGAAGCTGCTGCGCCCCACGGACGTGCCCCCGGAGCGTCCGCCGCCGGTGCTGGCCGGACGGCGCGGGCTGTTGCGCTTCTACCTGCACTTCATGGACCAGGCCCGCGGCCTGCTGGTGCTGCTGTTCTTCGCCGGCATGCTGGTCGCCCTGCTGGACGTCACCATCCCGACCATGATCGGCCATGTGGTGACCTTGGTCAGCACCGCAACCCCGGAGACGATCCTGGCCGAGCACTGGCACGTGCTGGCGCTGATGGCGCTGGTGATGCTGGTGCTGCGCCCGGCCGCCCTGCTGCTGCGGGTGCTGACCACCAACCAGGCGATCAACGCCGGCATGACCAACCTGATCCGCTGGCAGAGCCACTGGCACGTGGTGCGCCAGAGCTGGACCTTCTTCCAGAACGACTTCGCCGGGCGCATCGCCAACCGGGTGATGCAGACCGGCCCGGCGCTGCGCGAGAGCGTCGTCGCCTCCACCAACGCCGTCTGGTACATCATCGTCTACGGCAGCTCGGCGGTGATCCTGCTGGCGCGGATCGAGCTGCGGCTCGCCATCCCGATGCTGGTGTGGTTCTGCGGCTACGGGCTGATGCTCTACTACTTCGTCCCGCGCATGCGCGACCGCTCGCGGGCGATGAGCGAGGTGCGCTCCAAGCTGACCGGCCGCATCGTCGACAGCTACACCAACATCCTCACCGTGAAGCTGTTCGCCCGCGCGCGCGACGAGGACGATTTCGTGCGCGAGACGGTGGACGAGCACACCGGCACCTTCCGCCGCCAGCTGCGCATGACCACCCGCTACA
This sequence comes from Acetobacteraceae bacterium, assembly GCA_044225615.1. Classification (GTDB taxonomy): domain Bacteria; phylum Pseudomonadota; class Alphaproteobacteria; order Acetobacterales; family Acetobacteraceae; genus CAIYPH01. The sequence goes on from JBGAIK010000303.1 coordinate 1,946, forward strand.
TCCTGACCCTGAACCTGCTCAACGCCTTCCTGATCGTGGGCACGGCGGCAACCGCGATCGGGCTGTGGCAGGCGGGCGAGATCGCGGTCGGCGTCGTCGCCATGGCGCTGCCGCTGGCCTGGCAGATCGCCAACATGGCCGGCTGGGTGGGCGACAACGTGACCGCGATCTTCGAGAACGTGGGCGTGGTGCAGGAAGGCATGCGCTCGATCGCCGTCGCCCGGCAGATGCCCGACGCCGCCGGCGCCACCGAGCTTGCGGTGACGAAGGGCGAGATCCGCTTCGAGCATGTGCGCTTCGGCTACGGCACCGAGCGCGGGGTGCTGCACGACCTCGACCTGCACATCGCCCCCGGCGAGCGCGTCGGCCTGGTCGGGCATTCGGGCGCCGGCAAGTCCACCCTGGTGAACCTGCTGCTGCATTTCCACGCGCCCGAGAGCGGCCGCATCCTGATCGACGGCCAGGACATCGCGCAGGTGACGCAGGAGAGCCTGCGCACCCAGATCGCCATGGTCACGCAGGACACCTCGCTGCTGCACCGCTCGATCCGCGAGAACATCCGCTACGGCCGCCCCTGGGCGACCGAGGCGGAGGTGGCCGCCGCCGCCGCCCAGGCCGAGGCGACCGACTTCATCGCCACGCTCGAGGACTGGGACGGCCGCCGCGGGCTCGACGCCCATGTCGGCGAGCGCGGGGTGAAGCTGTCCGGCGGCCAGCGCCAGCGCATCGCCATCGCCCGCGTGATCCTCAAGAACGCGCCGATCCTGGTGCTGGACGAGGCGACCTCGGCGCTCGACTCGGAAGTCGAGGCGGCGATCAGGGACAGCTCGAAACGCTGATGCGCGGCCGCACCGTGATCGCCATCGCCCACCGGCTGTCCACCATCGCGCAGATGGACCGCCTCGTCGTCCTCGAGCACGGGCGGATCGTGGAGCAGGGCAGCCACGCCGCGCTGCTGCAGCGCAACGGCCCCTATGCGCGCATGTGGCGCCGCCAGTCGGGCGGCTTCCGGAAGGCCGCGGCGTAGCAGGCGCGCCGCCCGCTCGCATTCCCGTGAGCCGGCTGGCCGGCGCGCCCGCTGCCGTGGTAGAGGCTGCGCCATCCCCGCATCCATGCAGGTCCCCCGCGCGTAATGGCCCCAGAGACGGAACTGACGGACCTGCTGGTGAAGGTCGCCAACGGCGACCGGGCGGCCTTGCGGGCCATCTATGTCCGGCAGTCGACCCGCCTGTTCGGAGTGGCCATGGCCATCCTGCGCGACCGCACCGCCGCCGCCGACGTGCTGCAGGACGCCTTCCTGAAGCTGTGGCAGCGCGCCCGCCAGTTCGATGCCGCGCGCGGCAACGCCGAGGCCTGGATCGCCGCCATCGTTCGCTACGCGGCCCTCGACGTCGCCCGCACCCGCGGCCGCGAGACGCCGTCCGACGACCCCAACCTCGGCGACACGGCCATCGACCCCGACGCGCTCGACGCGCTGCTGGCCAGCGAATCCGGCAAGCGCCTGCGCGACTGCCTGGGCCGGCTGGAGCCGAAGAACCGCCAGGGCATCATCCTCGCCTTCGTCCACGGCCTGTCCCATCCCGAGGTCGCGGCCCGGCTCGACCAGCCGCTCGGCACCGTGAAGTCGTGGATCCGCCGCGGCCTGCTCTCGCTCAGGGAATGCCTGGCATGAGCGGCACGCTTCCCCCCGGCCTGCCCGCCGACGCCGCCGGCCGCGAGGCGATGGCCGGCGAATACGTGCTCGGCACCCTCGACGCCCGCAGCGCCGCCCGCGTCGCCATCGCCATCGACTCCGACCCCGACTGGCGCGCGGCGGTGGCCGCCTGGGAAGAGCGCCTCGCCCCGCTCGCCGCCCTCGCCCGCCCCGAGGCGCCGCCGCCCAACGTGTGGGACCGGATCGAGACCCGCATCGCGCCCGCCGCGTCGCCGCGCCAGAAGCGCGAGCGGCGCTGGGCCTGGCTGTGGCGCGGCTGGGCGCTGGGCGCAACGCTCGCCACCGCCGGCCTCGCCGCCTTCATGTTCTACCCGCGTGCGCAGACGCGGATGATGACGGTGCTGGTCACCGACCGGAACGTTCCCGCCATCATGGCCGAAGTCGGGCGCCGCGGCGAGCTGCGGCTCAACACCGTCCCGGCCGTCACCGGCCGCCAGCTCCAGGCGCCGTCCGGCCGCACGCTCCAGGTATGGGGCCTCGCCCCGGGCGACCGCGCGCCCACCAGCCTCGCCGTGCTGCCGCACGAGCCCGGCAAGGTGGTGACCATTCCCTCTCCCCGCGTCACCCCGGTTCCCGGCATGCTGATCGAGATCAGCGTCGAGCCGGAGGGCGGCTCGCCCACCGGGCGGCCCACCGGCCCCATCGTGTTCATCGGGCGCCTGACCCTGGCCGGCCCGGACAGTTGACACTGCTCGGCCGTCGGTGATCGTGTCCGACCGCTGATCACTGACCACTGGGAACCGTTCATGGCCGCCATCCACGAGATCTCCTTCGCGCCCCCGCCGATGCCGGCGGACCTGCCGCCCATGAGCGTGAACCTCTATTCCGACACGCAGTCGAAGCCGACCGCGGCGATGAAGGCGGCGATGATGGAGGCCGAGGTCGGCGACGAGCAGGCCGGCACCGACCCCACGGTGACGAAGCTCTGCGAGGCGATGGCAGCCTTCCTGGGCAAGGAGGCGGCGATGTTCCTGCCCTCCGGCACCATGTGCAACCAGGTCGCCATCATTACCCATTGCCGCCCCGGCGACGAGGTGCTGGCGCACGAGACGGCGCATATCCTGACCAGCGAGGGCAGCGGCTGCGCCGCCCTCGCCGGCGCCCAGATCACCGGCATGCCGGGGCCCCGCGGCCAGTACACGCTCGACACGCTCAAATCCTTCATCCGCCCGCACAGCCGCTACGCCCCGCCGCAGACGCTGGTGGAGGTCGAGCAGACCGCCAATTCCGGCGGCGGCACCGTCTGGAAGCTGGAGACCCTCAACGCCATCGCCGATTTCGCCCATGAGAAGGGCATGGCGACCCACATGGACGGCGCCCGCCTGACCAACGCCACGGTCGCCGCCGGCATCGCGCCGAAGGACATGGTCGCCGGCTTCGACAGCGTCTGGCTCGACTTCACCAAGGGCCTCGGCGCCCCGCTCGGCGCCGTGCTCTGCGGCAGCCGCGACTTCATCGGCCGCGCCTGGCGCTGGAAGCAGCGCATGGGCGGCTCCATGCGCCAGGGCGGCCTCTCCGCCGCCGGCTGCCTCTACGCGCTGGAGAACCACGTCGCGCGCCTCGCCGAGGACCACGCCAACGCCAAGCGCCTCGCCCGCGGCCTGGCCCAGATCCCCGGCATCACGGTGGAGGAGCCGGAGACCAACCTCGTCTTCTTCGACACCTCCGGCACCGGCATGGACGCCAACACGCTCAACCTCAAGGCCCGCGCCCACGGCGTCGGCTTCTCGGTCAACCAGAAGTTCCGCGGCCGCGCCTGCACCCATCTCGACGTCACCGCGGCCGACATCGACACCGCCATCGCCGTCATTCGTGAAGCGGCGGCGTCAGCGTGATGACACATTTGAAACGCATCGGGGACAAAGTCTGACGTAGAATGCGCGCATCGCCGCCTCCAGGAGCAGCCCCGATGCGCGCATAGATCCCCCTGATGGTCCTGTCCCTGCTGGCCGGACCGGCCCTCGCCCAGGCCCCCGCGCCGCTGCCGCCGATGGATGCGCCGGCGGCAGCGGCGCCGCCGGCCGTGCCGGTCGCGCCCC
>JBGAIK010000004.1:0-52582 GCA_044225615.1 Acetobacteraceae bacterium
TCGGCGCCGTCGCCTTCGGCAACGACGGCGGCGGCTCCATCCGCATCCCTGCCGCGCTCGCGGGCGTGTTCGGCATCAAGCCCAATTTCGGTCGCGTCCCCCACACGCCGCTCGAAGGCTTCTTCGCCACCGTGGTCGCCGGCGGACCATTGACCCGCAGCGTCGCCGATGCCGCCACCACGCTCGCCATCATGGCCGGCCCCGATGACCGAGACTGGTACGCCCTGCCACCCCCCGCCGCCGGCTGGCTCGACAACATCCAACCCCGCCTCGCCGGTCTGCGCATCGCCTATGCCCCCAATCTCGGCGGCGCCGAACCCGACGCCGACATCCAGGCCGGCACGGATGCCGCCATCGCCGCGATGCGCAACGCCGGCGCCGAGATTACCGAGGCCGGCCCTGTCATCATGCCGCTGCGCCCTGCCTTCGAAGCGTTCTGGCGCGCCAGCTTCGCCACCCGCCTGCGCGCCATTCCCCGGGACCAGTGGGACCTGGTCGATCCCGGCTACGTCCAGGTCGCGCAGCTCGGAATGGAGCTCCGCGTCGATCCGGTGCTCGCCGGCGAGAAGGAACGCGCCCGCCTCCACGGCCAGCTCGCCGCCCTGTTCCGCGCCCACGACCTGCTCATCACCCCCACCACCCCCCACGCCGCCCCAGCGGTGGAAACCGAATACAACGCCCAGGGCTACGACCGCTGGCGCGACGGCGTGCCCTACACGCTGCCCTTCAACCTCACCGGCCACCCTGCCGCCTCGCTGCCCTGCGGCCTCACCCCGTCCGGCCTGCCCATCGGCCTGCAGGTCGTCGGCCCGAAATACGCCGAACGCGCCATCCTGGAAGCCTGCATGGCCATCGAGGGGCTGCTCGGATTCAACGCCATGCGCGAAGCCCGCATGGCAGCACTTTGACAAGCGAAGGGAAGGGCCTCCGGCGGCCAAAGGCCATTGGCCTTTGGAAACCATTTCCGCTGACGGCTGCATTGCGGACCTTCGGTGATTGGCCGAAGCGCCGGGGGATCGGCGCACCTGCCTCCCCGCACCAGGCCTCATGCGGGGGCACCGATCGATTGCCTGCGGCGCAAGAAGGCAAGAAGTACGTTGCGGCCAATCACCGCAGGCCATCGCCCCAGCCGCCTGCAGGAACGGTTTGCAAAGGCCCCCGGCCTTTGCCCGCCGGAGGCCCTTCGCCCGCTTCCTCCCATGACCCCTGACCTCGCCCTCCTCCTCGCCCAGGACGGCCTCGCCAACGGCGCCATCTACGTCCTCGTTGCCCTCGGCATCGTCCAGGTCTTCGTCGTCACGCGCGTGATCTTCGTCCCGTTCGGCGACCTGGTGGCCTATGCCTCGCTGAGCCTCGCGGCGCTGGAGGCCGGCAAGCGGCCCGGCGCGGTCTGGCTGGTGGTGCTGCTGGCCGGGCTTGCCGTGGGGTTCGAGGCGGTCTCGCGCCTGCCCCGCGGCGATTGGCGCGGCTTCGGCCGGGCGGCGCTCGCCTATGGCGTGCTGCCGCTGCTGCCGGTGGCGGTGGCGCTGCTGCTGTCGGGGCGCACGCTGCCGGCGGCGGCGAACTGGGCACTCACGGTGGCCCTGATCCTGCCGATCGGCCCATTGCTCTATCGCATCGCCTTCCGCCCGATTGCGGATGCGCCGGTGCTGGTGCTGCTGATCGTCGCGGTCGTGCTGCATTTCGCGGTCTCCGGCCTGGCCCTGATGGCGTTCGGGCCGGAAGGCGCGCGGCCGCACCTGCTGGTGGATGGCGGCGTGGAGCTGGCCGGCATGTTTTTCACCGGCCAGATGCTGCTGATGCTGGCCGTCTCCGCCGGCGCCTCCCTGGCGCTGGCGCTCTTCTTCGGCCGCACCCTGGCCGGCAAGGCGCTGCGCGCCACCGCGATCAACCGCACCGGGGCCAGGCTGGTCGGGATCCGCCCGGGGATGGCCGGCGCGGGGGCCTTCCTGATCGCCTCGGCGCTGGCCGCCGTGTCGGGCATCCTGATCGGGCCGGTGACCACGCTGGTGTTCGACAGCGGCTTCGTCATCGGCCTGAAGGCCTTCGTCGGCGCCATCATCGGCGGGCTGGTCAGCGCGCCGCTGGCCGCGCTCGGCGCGCTCGCCGTCGGCCAGCTGGAAAGCTTCGCCGCCTTCTACGACAGCGCGCTGAAGGATGCGGTGGTGTTCGCGCTGCTGGTGCCCATCCTGGTGCTGCGCTCGCTGCTGCTGCGCGAGGCCGACGCCGAGGAGGCGGAGGAATGATCCGCCCTGTCCTTCTCGCTGTCGGCATCCTGGCACTGGCCGCGCTGCCGCTCGCCGCACCGCCCTATTTCATCACGATGATGAACTATATCGGCCTGTCGGCGCTGGCGGCGCTGGGCCTCGTGCTGCTGACCGGCGTCGGCGGCCTCACCTCGTTCGGGCAGGCCGCGTTCGTCGGCATCGCCGCCTATGCCACCGCCTGGTGGACGACGCGGATGGGCGGCTCGCCCTGGATCGGGCTTGTCCTCGGCCTGGCGCTGACCGGCGGCATCGCGCTGCTGCTGGGGCTTGCCACGCTCCGCCTGGGCGGCCACCTGCTGCCGTTGTCGACCATCGCATGGGGCCTTGCGATCTTCTTCGTGTTCGGCAATGTCGCCGGGCTGGGACGACACGACGGCATCGCCGACATCCCGCCCGCCGCGCTGGCCGGCCTGGAGCTCCGCTCCGGCACGGCCGGCTACGCGATGATCTGGCTCGCGCTCGGCGCCGCGCTGCTGCTCAGCCGGAACCTGCTCGCCGGGCGGCAGGGGCGGGCCATCCGCGCCCTGCGCGGCGGCGCGGCGATGGCCGAGAGCCTGGGTGTCGACACGTTTCGCATCCGGCTGGCGGTGTTCGTGCTCTGCGCCATGCTGGCCGGCCTGTCGGGCTGGCTGTATGCGCATGTGCAGCGCTATGTCAGCCCCAGCGCCTTCGGCGTCGGGCCCGGCATCGAATACCTGTTCATGGCCATCCTGGGCGGCGCCGGCCAAATCGGCGGCGCGGTGCTTGGCGCCGCCGTGGTCACGCTGGCCAAGGATGCGCTGCAGGACCTGCTGCCGCTCGTCGCCCGCAATCCCGGCCCGCTGGAGGCGGTGGTCTTTGCCGGCCTGTTCATCCTGGTGCTGCACCGCGCCCGCGGCGGGCTCATCCCGGCGCTTGCCGCCCGCCTGCCCGCCCGCCACCCGCCCCTGCCCGAGGAAGCCGGCCTGCCGCGCCGACCGCAGCCGCAACCCGGTACGCCGCTGCTCGCCGTTACCGCGCTGGAGAAGCGCTTCGGCGGCCTGGTCGCCGTCAACCGGGTCGATCTCGACCTGCGCGCGGGCGAGATTCTCGGCCTGATCGGCCCCAACGGCGCCGGCAAGTCCACGCTGTTCGATCTGGCCAGCGGCGCGCTGCGGCCCGATGCCGGGCGCATTGCCTTCCTCGGCCACGATCTCGCCGGCCTTCCGGCCCGCCACGTCGCCGCCCGCGGCATCGCCCGCAGCTTCCAGCATGTCCGCCTGCGCCCGGCGATGAGCCGGCTGGAGAACGTGATGCTCGGCGCCCATCTGCGCGGCCGCCACGGCATGCTGGCCGGCGCGCTGCGCCTGGACCGCGCCGAGGAGCGCGCCATCGCCGGCGAGGCCATGCGCCAGCTCCGCCGGGTCGGGCTGGCCGACGCCCCGCACGCGCCGGCCGGATCGCTGCCGCTGGGCCAGCAGCGCATCCTGGAAGTGGCCCGCGCGCTGGCCGCGGACCCGCTGCTGCTGCTGCTCGACGAGCCGGCCGCCGGCCTGCGCCGTCACGAGAAGCAGGCGCTCGCTGGCCTGCTGCGCGGCCTGCGCGGCGAGGGGCTCTCGATCCTTCTGGTGGAGCACGACATGGAGTTCGTCATGGGCCTGGTGGACCGCGTGGTGGTGATGGAGTTCGGCACCCGCATCGCCGCCGGCACGCCGGCCGCGATCCGCGCCGATCCGCGGGTGCAGGCCGCCTATCTGGGAACCGCGCCATGAGCCTGCTGGCCGTCGAGGACCTGCACGTCGCCTATGGCCGCATCCCGGCCCTGCGCGGCGTGTCGCTCACGCTCGATGCCGGGCGCATCGTCACCGTCATCGGCCCCAACGGCGCCGGCAAGACCACGTTGCTGGCCGCGATCATGGGCCTGCTCCCCAGCACCGGCCGCATCCGCCATGCCGGCGCCGACCTTGCCGGCGCCGAGGTCGAGGCCCGCGTCGAGGCCGGCATGTGCCTGGTGCCGGAGCGGCGCGAGCTGTTCACCGACATGCCGGTGGCCGACAACCTGCTGCTCGGCGCCTGGCCGCACCGGCGCGACCGCGCGGGCATCGCCGCCGGCCTGGCCGAGGTCTATGCCCTCTTCCCCCGCCTCGCCGAACGGCGCGCCCAGTCCGCCGGCACGCTTTCGGGCGGCGAGCGGCAGATGCTCGCGCTCGGCCGCGCCCTGATGGCACGCCCGCGGCTGCTGCTGCTCGACGAGCCGAGCCTGGGCCTGGCACCGCTGATCGTGGCCGAGATTTTCCGCATCATCGCCGGCCTGCGCGACCGCGGCGTGGGCATCCTGCTGGTGGAACAGAATGCCCGGGCGGCGCTCGACATCGCCGACGAGGGCTACGTGCTGGAAACCGGCGCCATCCGGCTGCATGGCCCCGCCGCCACCCTGAAGCACGACCCGGCGCTGACGGCGCTGTATCTGGGCGGTGATCTCGAAGGAGCGAGCTGACGCCTACCCGGCCAGCAGCCTGTCGATTGCATCCTGCGCCAGGTCGGGGCCGGCAAGGCCGGCCGGTTGCGGCTCCGCAGTGGGTCCGGCGTCGGGCGGCAGGTCCGCCGGCGTGGCCGCGGTGCCCAGCATCGCCTCCACCTTCTCCAGATGCTCGATCGCCCGGCGCACCCGCTGGCTGGTCAGATCCTGGAAGCTGCAGGCCTCGAAGATGGCGCCGATCCGCTCCGTCACCGAGGCCATGCCGTCCGCGTCGCGCCGGCCCTGGCGCACCCAGTCGTCGATCGCCTCGGCCGCCTCCATGATCCGGTTGGCGGCCGTCTCGGTGACCTGCACGATCGCCTCCAGCTCGACGCCGCTGTTGCGCGCCTCCCGGCTCGGCGCGGCCACGACGCGGGCGATCTGCTCGTGGATGCGGGCCATCTGCCCCGACAGGTTGCTCTCGCTGTAGTCCATCAGCTGCACCGAGGCGCTGACCTCCATGCTGAGCTCGGCGATGCGCCGGTCGACGAAGCGCTGCAGCCCGTCGATCAGGCCGGCCGTTTCCTCGCGCACGCTGCGGCGGATCAGCGCCTCGATCTGCTCCGGCCCGCATTCCGTCGTCGCCGTCACCGCCGATCCCCTCGCCATCATCGCCCGATCGAAGCATTCGCGCCCTAACACGCGGTAAATCCCGGTTGCCCTCGCTTCCGGCCGGCGGATAGCCTCGCGCCTCACCGGAGGAGACCTCGCATGGAATTCGGCATCGCGCTCGCCACCGACGCGGACTCCTGGCGCGTCGTCGCCCGCGCCGAGGCGCTCGGCTTCACCCACGCCTGGTTCTACGACACCCAGATGCTGAGCGCGGACTGCTTCGTCGCGATGGGCGCGGCCGCGGTGAAGACCAGCCGCATCCGGCTTGGCACCGGGGTGCTGATCCCGTCCAACCGCATCGCCCCGGTCGCCGCCAACGCCTTCGCCACGCTGAACAAGCTGGCGCCGGGGCGGATCGACTTCGGCGTCGGCACCGGCTTCACCGGCCGCCGCGCCATGGGCCAGGGGGCCATCCGGCTGGCCGAGATGGAGGACTACATCAATACGGTCTCCGGGCTGCTGCGCGGCGAGACGGTGAATGCCCGGCTGGAGGGCAAGGAGCACCTGATCCGCTTCCTCAATCCGGAGCTCGGGCTGACCAACCTGTCCGATCCTGTGGCGCTGCACGTCTCCGCCTATGGGCCGCGCGCGATGGCGCTCACGGCGAAGCTCGGCGCCGGCTGGCTGAACTTCGTCGGCGACGAGGCCAGTGGTGCCCGCGCCGCCGAGGCGATGCGCGCCGCCTGGCGCGCCACGGGGCGCGAACCCGCCACCCTTTCGGCCGTCGCTTTCGCGCTCGGCTGCGTGCTGGAGCCGGGCGAGCCGGTGGACGGCCCGCGCGGCATGGCCCAGGCCGGCCCGCGCGCCGCCGTGCTGCTGCACCGGGCGGCCGACGCCGCGCTGTCGGGCCTGCCCAACACCTCGCCGGTCCCCGAAGCGGTGGCCGCCGAGGTCGCCGGCTACGTGGCGCTGGCGCGCGGCTTCATCCCCGCCGAGGCGCCATATCTGGAGAACCACCGCGGCCATCTGATGGCGGTGAAGGCCGAGGAGCGCCCGTTCGTCACCGCCGAGCTGATCCGCCGCACCACCTTCACCGGCACCCGCACCGAGCTGCTGGAGCGGATCGCCCGGCTCGGCGCGGCCGGCTATACCCAGTTCACCATCCAGCTGACACCAGGCCAGGAATCCGCCATCGAGGAGTGGGGCGCGATCCGTCGCGCCTTCGGCTGAGCCGCCAGCGCTCACCCTGTGCTTGCAGGACAGGCCGCAATGTCGTGATTCTTCATATAACCAAGAATTGCACGACGCGATTAACACATGTTAACCCTTGCTCATGAGCGATGACGCCCGCAAGCAGACGGAGCCGGACCTGGTCCCCAACCCTTCGGTGCTGGTGGTGGAGGACGATGCCGACGTGGCACAGATGCTGCGCCGATTCATCGAGCGGCAGGGCATGAAGGTTGCCTGGGCCGCCACCGGGGCGGAGGCGGCGCGGCTCAAGGAATCGATGCGCCCCGACATCGTGCTGATCGATCTGACCCTGCCCGACGTCGACGGGCGGCAGCTGGTGCAGCGCTTCGCCAACCAGCGCGACTGCGGGGTCATCGTGGTGTCCGGCCGTGCCGAGGAAGTGGATCGGGTGGTGGGCATCGAGCTCGGTGCCGACGACTATGTCACCAAGCCGCCGCTGATGAACGAACTCGTGGCGCGCATCCGCGCCGTCCACCGCCGTGCCATCCGCAACAGCGCCGCCGCCGCGCCGGCCGAGCCGGCTCCTGCCGCGCCGGCGACGCTGACCCAGGCGACGATCGGCTCGGTGCGGGTGGACCTGCGCCGGCGCGTTGCCACCGCGGCCAACGGCGTGCCGATCCACCTGACCGCCGCCGATTTCGCCGCGCTGGAGCAGCTGATCAGCGCCGCCCCGCACCCGGTGCCGCGCGAGACGCTGTGCACCATGGCGCTGCGCCGCCCCTTCCACGCCGAGGACCGCGGGGTGGACCAGCTGATCCTGAGCCTGCGCCGCAAGCTGTTTTCCGAGGATGGCGCGCTCAGCGTCATCGTCTCGGTGCGCGGCCAGGGCTACGCGATCGCACAGGACCGCGACGTGCTCGCGCAATAGGCGGCTCTTAACCGACTTCTGACACGGCGGGCCGCACAGACCGGGTGCCATGCCCGCGATCCCCGCCCCGGCGCGCCGTCACCGATCCCGCCTTGCCGCGGTGCTGCTTGCCGCCTGCGCGGCGGTGGCGCTGCCGCGCCCGGCCGCGGCGCAGGGCGTCGGGCCGGGCTGTGCGGCGGCCGGCCAGGTGGCGGAGCGGCAGTGGTCGCTGCCGACCGGCCTGCTGGCAGCGATCGGCCAGGTCGAAAGCGGCCGGCGCGGCATTCCCGGCGCCTGGCCCTGGACGATCAACGCCGCCGGCCAGGGCTACCATTTCGACGGCAAGGAAGAGGCGATCCGCGTCGTGCAGCTGTTGCAGGCGCGCGGCGTCCGCTCCATCGACGTCGGCTGCTTCCAGATCAACCTCCAGCACCATCCCGCTGCCTTCGCCTCGCTGGAGGAGGCCTTCGACCCGTTCGCCAACGCCCAGTACGCCGCCCGCTTCCTCGACAATCTGCGCGAGCGCACGGGCAGCTGGGACGGCGCGATCGGTGCCTATCATTCGGCCACCGCGGCACGGGGCGACGCCTACCGCGCCCGCGTGATGGCCGCCTGGGCGGGCGCGCCGATGGCCGCCGCCGCGGCGCAGCCGTCCCCGCCGCGCCTGGCCGCGCTGCCGGCGCGCGGCATGCTCATCCCGGTCGCCGCCGCCCAGCCGAGCCTGCCGCTGGCGCCGACCCGGGTCTGGACCGTCTCCTCGGAGGCGATGGGCGTGCGGGTCTGGTCCGCCGCCCCCGCCGCCGCCCGGCCCGGCGCCACCGGCCTGCCGCGCGTCATCGCCGGCAGCCCGCCCGCCCGCAGGTAACGCGGGCCGCACCGGCCGGCCCCGGCCAGCCCGATCAACCTCTGCCGCTGCCGCACCGCCGGATCAACGCCAGGGCGCGCGGCGCCCCGCGCCCGCACCCTGTCGATGCGCTGTCGGCACGGGATGGGTGGCCAAAGTTGAAGGCACAGACTGCATCTTTACCTTCCCTTAACGCGACGGGCGCGGGTCGCGAAAGTTTCCAGCAAATATCTGAAGTTTTCTGTGCACCCCTTAACAGCCACTTAACAGCGGGGGTGGTTATCTCCCTCTGCCGGCGGGAATGCCTGACGGCATCCGAACCCTCGGCGGCCCCCGGGCGGCGGATTTCAAAGTTCCAACCAGGAGACTGCACATGACCGCTCTCATGAAGAAGATCCGCCAGGTGATGTCGGGCGACCGCCGCGCCGTGACGGCTCTCGAATACGGCCTGATCGCCGCGGTGATCGGCGGCGTCGTCATCGCGGCCGCGAACACCTTCGGCACCAGCCTGTCCACCGCCTACGGCACGATCGGCTCGAAGCTCGAGGCGAAGGCGACCGCCATCCAGTAAGGCGCCCACCCCGGGAACGCCGGCACGGCAGGGCCTGGCCCTTCCGTGCTGGGTTCCGGAAGGCGCGGACGTCATCGCCGGAGGGAAGCAGGCATGGGCAACGACATCGTTTCGCAGCTCGGCCAGACCGCCCCGATCCTGGCCGGTTCCGCGCTGCTTATCTTCGCCGCGCTGCACGACATCGCGGCCCGCACCATCCCCAACACCGTATCCGCCCTGCTCGCCGTGCTCGGCCTCTGGCTGCGCGGCATGGACAGCCAGCTCCTCACCGGGCTCGCCATGGGCGCCATCGTCTTCGCCATCTGCCTGGCCTGCTGGCTGCGTGGCTGGATGGGCGGCGGCGACGTGAAGCTGCTCGCCGCCGCCGCGATCTTCGTCCCCCCCGCGCTGGTCGGCAGCATGATCATCTCCACCACCCTCTTCGGCGGCGTCGTCGGCCTGGTCTATCTCGCCCTGCGCGCCATCGTCCGCCGCACCGGCGCCCTTCCCGGCCTTCCCGCCGGGCGCGCCGAGCGCGGCTCCGTTCACGGATTCCTGCGCCGCGTCCTGCGCGCCGAGCACTGGCGCCTGCTGCGCGGCTCGCCGCTTCCCTACGCCTCGGCCATCGCCGCCGGCGCCCTGTTCACAACCGTAACGGGCTGAACCGCCATGATGCTCCGCATTGTCGTTTTCGTCATGATGTCGCTGGGCCTGTTCGGGTTCGGCGCCGTGGCCTGGATCAGCCTGCAGCCACCGGCCCAGGCCGAGGCGCGCGAGCCGGTGATCCAGAAGGTCGCCTACCTGGTCGCCACCCGCGACCTGCATGCCGGCGCCCTGGTCAAGCCCGACGACATCACCACGCGCCAGGTGGCCAAGGATGACGTGCCCGAGGGCGCCTCGCTCGACACCACCGCCAATCGCATGATTCTCACCGGCAGCATGGTCCGCCGGCGCGTCCCCGGCGGAGATGGGCTGATGATGCGCGACCTGCTCCGCCCCGGCGACCACGGCTTCCTCGCCGCGGTGCTCGGCACCGGCATGCGCGCGGTGACCATCGGCGTCGATGCCATCACCGGCACCGCCGGCCTGATCTGGCCCGGCGACCGCGTGGACGTCCTGCTGACCCACAACATCGACGACCCGACCCGTCCGGTCGGCCGCCGCCTCGCGGCCGAGACGGTGCTGGCCAATGTCCGCGTCATCGCCATCGACCAGCAGCTGGTCCAGGGCGCCGCCCCGGGCAGCGCCGACGCCAAGCCCGCCGCCACCGTCACCCTCGAGGTCGCCGGCACGCAATCGGAGCGGGTCTCGGTCGCCAGCCGGCTCGGTCGCCTTTCGCTGGTGGTGCGCGCCGCCCGGCAGAGCGACGAAACGGCAGAGCCCGCCCAGCAGGCGCAGCGCGACACGCCCGCGCCCGCCCCGGCCGAACCGTCGGCGCCGGCGCTGCCCAGCATCACCTATGCCGATGCCGTCTCCCCCGCGCTCAGCAACGACGCCCCGACGAAGAGCGCCCCCCGCTTGGTCCGCGTCTTCCGCGGCATTTCCGACGGCCAGGAGTACAAGTTCCCATGAACCGCTCGCCCTTCCTCCGGCGCTCCGCCCTCGCCCTGCTGCTTCTCTCCGGCACCATGCTGCTGCCGGCCGCAGCCGCCCCGCCCGCGGCCCCTGCCGTCGCGGCGCCGGGCAGCCAGGCGAGCGTGATCGTCGAATCCGGCGCCGGCCGCGTCATCTCGCTGCCCGCCCCGGTCGCGAACGTCTTCGTCTCCGACCCCAAGGTCGTCGAGGTGCGGCCGGCCAGCCCGACCAGCCTGTTCGTCTTCGGCGTCACCCCCGGCCGCACCACGGTCGCGGCGATCGACGCCGACGGCAACACGGTTCGCCAGCTGGAGGTCACGGTCCGCACCTCCTCCGCCCCGGGCACCGAGGCGGCCGCCGCCATCCAGCGCGCCCTGCCCCGCAGCGGCGCCCGGGTGGAGGCGCAGCCCCGGCGCTTGGTCGTCAGCGGCCGCGCCGCCACGCCGGCGGAGGCGCATGCCGCCTCCGCCACCGCGGCGGCCTATGCCGGCGAGGGCCAGACGGTCGACAACCACCAGACCGTGGGCAGCCAGATCCAGGTTGGGCTGCGCGTGCGCATCGCCGAGGTCTCGCGCAATGTCACCCGCGCCCTCGGCGTCAACTGGCAGGCCATGGGCGCCTTCGGCAAGCTCGGCATCGGGTTCGCCACCGCCAACTACGTCGATGCCGGGCTCGGCACCCTCGGCCGCCTCGCCGGCGCCTACAGCGACGGCCGCGGCAACAGCCTGACCGGGCTGATCGACGCGCTGGCCAACGACAATCTGATCCACGTGCTGGCCGAGCCGAACCTCACCGCGATGAGCGGCGAGGCCGCGAGCTTCCTGGTCGGCGGCGAGTTCCCCGTCCCGGTCGCCCAGCAGAGCAACACGCTGACGGTCGAGTTCAAGCAGTACGGCGTGGCGCTGTCCTTCGTGCCCACCGTGATGGCCGAGAACCGCATCCGCCTGCGCGTGCGCCCCGAGGTCAGCCAGCTGACCACCCAGGGCGCGGTGAGCCTGGCGATCAACAGCAACAGCACCGTCACCATCCCGGCGCTCAGCGTCCGCCGCGCCGAGACCACGATCGAGCTCGGCTCCGGCCAGAGCTTCGCCATGGCCGGCCTGCTGATGGACAACACCAACCAGATGGTGAAGGCCCTGCCGGGCATCGGCGAGCTGCCGGTGCTGGGCGCGCTGTTCCGCTCCGACGCGTTCACCCGCAACGAGACCGAGCTGGTGATCATTGTCACCCCCTACATCGTGCGCCCGGTGAGCGACCCCACCGCGCTGCGCACGCCCAGCGACTCCTACCGCTTCCCATCCGACGTGGAGCGGCTGCTGCAGCTCCGCCAGGTGGGCCGCGGCGTCGCCCGTGTCGCCCAGCATCTCCCCGGCCAGGCAGGATTCGTTCTCGAATGACCCGCACATCATACGCCCTCAGGCTGCTCGCCCTCACCCTTCCTCTCGTCTCCATCGCCGGTTGTGATCGCGTCGACCCCTACCAGCGGGTCGGCATGTGGCGGCCCTCCGGCGCCAACACGACCAATTTCGAGCTCCAGGTCGCCCGCGCCTCGGATCTCGTGATGGGCCGTGGCGCCGACGACGCCGACGGTTTCCAGGCTGCCGCCGCGATCGAGCGCTACCGCACCGACAAGGAGCGGCCGCTGCCCCGCACCGGTGTCTCCGCTATCGGCACGGGAGCGAAGTGATGGCCGACGGCGACACCCTCACGCTGCAGCGCGCCTCGCAGGCCGACCTGCCGCACCACGCAGGCCGCCACGACCGCCCGGCGCTGGTCGCCTTCGTCGAGGACAGTGCGACCGAGACCGCGCTGCGCGAGGGCCTCGCCGAGGTCTCGCTCGGCGACCTCGACATCCGCCGCGGCGGGATCAAGGCGGCGATCAACGCGCTGCGCAAGGCGGCCACCCCGCGCGTGCTCGTGGTGGACGTCTCGGGCGTCGAGCAGCCGCTCTCGGCGCTGCACGACCTCTCGCTGGTCACCGAACCCGACGTGCGCGTTCTCGTCATCGGCGAGATGCACAGCCTCGACTTCTATCGCGAGGTCACCCGCGGCCTGGGGGCGCTCGAATACCTCATCAAGCCGGTCACCCGTGACATGGTCAGCCGGCACTTCTCGCCCCTCATCGTGGGCCGGGCGCCGGAGCTCGAGACCGGCCAGGGCGGCCGCGTGCTCTCGGTCACCGGCGTGCGCGGCGGCGTCGGCGCCACCACGGTGGCCGTCAACCTCGCCCATCACTTCGGCGTGGTCGCCGACCGCCACACCGTGATGCTCGACCCCGACCTGCACCTGGGCACGGCGGCGATGCTGCTCGACAGCCCCGCCGGACCCGGCCTGCGCATGGCGCTGGAAAGCCCCGACCGGGTGGACGAGCTGTTCGTCGAGCGTTCGGCCCAGCCGGTCGCGGGCAGGCTGCACGTGATGGCCGGCGAGGTGCGCCTCGCCGACCAGCCGGACTACGCGCCCAACGCCGCCCAGACGCTGCTGCAGGCCCTCGCCCGGCGCTACAATTTCGTGGTCGCCGACGTGCCGTTCCAGCCGCACCCGATGTTCCGCGACCTGCTCGACCTCGCGCACCAGCGCATCCTGGTCATGGAGCCCACGCTCGCCTGCGTGCGCGACGCGCTGCGCTTCCTGGCCATGCCGCCCGGCCCGAGCCAGGCACGCCGCCCGGTGATCGTGCTCAACCGCCTCGGCCAGCCCGGCGGGCTCAGCCGCCGCAAGATCGAGGAGGCGCTGAAGACCAAGGTCGACGTGGCGATCCCCGACATCCCGCGCGCCGCCGAGCTCGCGGCCACCCTCGGCGAGGCCGTCAGCAAGGGCCGCAACGGATTCCGCAAGGGCATCGTCGAGCTCGCCCGCCTGACCGCCTTCGTCCGCCTGCTCGACGGCAAGGATGGCGCCGCGCCGGAGCAGCCCGAGGGTCGCAGGCGCTGGCGCCTGTTCGGGGGCAAGTAGCGCATGCGCGTGCAGACCGCGACCTTCGGCCGCCGCGGCCTCGCCGCGCCGGGCAACATGTCGGAAGCATCGCCGTCCGGCGCCGCCGCCGTCCCGGCGGAGGTGGAATCCCCCACCCCCGACGCGCTGATGCTCGAGCTGCGCACCATGTGTCTCGCCCAGCTCGACCCCAACGCCATCGCCAGCACGCCGCCCGACGTGCTGATCCCCGAGGTGGAGCGGCTGATCTCCGAGATCGCCGATCAGCGCCGCATCAACCTCAACGGCCGCGAGCAGCGCCAGCTCGCTACCGACATCGTCGACGACATGCTGGGCCTCGGCCCGCTCGAGCCGCTGCTCGAGGACGAGACCATCAACGACATCATGGTCAACGGCCCGCAACTCACCTTCGTCGAGCGGCGCGGCAAGGTCTATGTCGCGCCCACCAAGTTCCGCGACACCATGCATCTGATCAATGTCTGCCAGCGCATCGCCGCCAATGTCGGCCGCCGCGTGGACGAATCGAGCCCGATGGTCGACGCCCGGCTCAAGGACGGCAGCCGCGTCAACATCGTGCTGCCGCCGCTGGCGCTGGACGGGCCCTATGTCTCGATCCGCAAGTTCAGCAAGAAGACGATCGACTTCAACCGCCTGATCGAGTTCGGCGCCATGACCCGCCCGGTCGCGCGGGTGCTGGAGATCTGCGCCCAGATCCGCCTCAACGTGATCATCTCGGGCGGCACCGGCTCGGGCAAGACCACGCTGCTCAACGCCCTCTCGCGCCTGATCGACCATGGCGAGCGCGTGGTCACCATCGAGGACGCCGCCGAGCTGCAGCTGCAGCAGCCGCATGTCGTCCGGCTCGAGACCCGCCCCTCCAACCTCGAGGGCAAGGGCGAGATCAACCAGCGCGACCTGGTCCGCAACGCGCTGCGCATGCGCCCCGACCGGGTGATCATCGGCGAGGTGCGCGGCGGCGAGGCCTTCGACATGCTGCAGGCCATGAACACCGGCCATGACGGCTCGATGTCCACCATCCACGCGAACAACACCCGCGACGCGGTGATCCGCATCGAGAACATGGTGCAGATGGGCAGCATGGGCCTGCCGCTGTCGGCGATCAGGACCCAGATCGTCTCGGCCGTCGACCTGATCGTGCAGGTGGAGCGCCAGCGCGACGGCGGCCGCCGCGTCACCCAGGTGACCGAGGTCTGCGGCATGGAAGGCGACATCGTGCTGCTGAACGACATCTTCCATTTCAACATCGACGGCGAAGGCTCCGACGGCCGCCTGCGCGGCCACTACAAGGCGATCCGCAGCCGTCCCGCCTTCCAGTCGCGCATCACCTATTTCGGCCTGGACCGCGCCTGGGCCGCCGCACTCGACGACGCGGAGGTCTAGGCGGTGTCGAACCTCGCGCTGCTGATGCTGTTCGCGGTGGTCGGGCTCTCGGGCCTCGGCGTCACCGCCTTCCTGGTGGTGACCGGGCAGTCCAGGCAGGAGCGGCTGAAGCAGCGGTTCCAGACCGCGACCGAGCCGCACCTGCGCATCCGCCGCATCGAGGCGCCGCGCATCATCCGCACCAAGCTGCCGGAGCCCGAGAACTCGCCCCTCGACCAGGTCGCGCAGCTGTTCGGCTTCAGCGTCAACCGCCTCGAGCAGTACCCGGTCAAGTGGTACCTGGTGGTGCTGGTGGTCGCGGTCGCCGCCCGGCTCATCGCCGGCGTGATCGTCAGCATCGTGGGCACCTTCGGCTGGCTGGCATTTCCGGCGGTGTGGATCATGGGCAGCCGTACCGTGTTCAGCATGATGATGGCCCGCCGGCGCCAGGCGCTCTACAACCAGTTCCCCGACTGCCTCTCGATGATCGTCCGCTCGGTGCGCGCCGGCGTGCCGCTGACCGAGGCGATCCGCATCGTCGCCAAGGAGAGCCCGATGCCCTCCAGCGACGAGTTCGGCCGCGTCTCCGGCGACCTTTCGATCGGCGTGCCGATCTCGGATGCGCTCAAGGCGCTCGCCGACCGCAACGAGATCACCGAGCTGCGCTTCTTCTCGACCGCGCTGACGCTGCAGAGCCAGACCGGCGGTCGCCTCGGCGAGACGCTCGACAATCTGGGCGGCATCATTCGCAAGCGCATGGCGCTGAAGTCGCGCGGCCGGGCGCTCGCCTCCGAGGCGCGCACCACCGCGCTCATCCTCGGCTGCCTGCCGCTGCTCGCCGGCTCCGCGCTCTACTTCATGAACCCGGCCTACATCATGGTCCTGTTCACAGACCCCACCGGCAAGATCATCCTCGGCGCCGCGGCGGTCATGCTTGGCGTCGGCGCCTTCGTCATGCGCGCCATCATCGAGAAGGCGCTGGCATGATCGCCGATCACCTCCTGGAGATCGGCGTCGGCGTCTCGCTGGTCATGCTCGTCGCGGGCGTGGCGATGATGCGCCAGCTGGCGACGGAGAAGCGCATCGAGCTGCGCATGCGCGACGTCCAGGCCGGGCGCGTCGGCAGTGCTGCGCGCGACGAGCCGGGCGGCGCCCGCTCGCGCGACGCGATGCGCGTGCTGGCCGGCGTCGGCCAGGGCATCCTGCGCTCGGGCGTCGTCTCGGGCCAGACCGTGGACGCGCTGACCCGGAGCCTGGAAGAGGCGGGCATCCGCAACCGCAACGCGGTCGGCGTCTTCGTCGCCGCCAAGCTGATGCTCGCGGTGGCGGGCCCCCTGGTCGCCTTCGTGCTCGCCCACCGGTTCGGCATCGAGGGCGCGCTGCGCACCGTCATGCTCGGTGCCGCCGCGGTCGGCGGCCTGCTCGCGCCCGACTACGTGGTGCGCTCCCTGCGCAAGAAATACCAGCTTGCCGTAGCCAACGGGCTGCCCGATTCGCTCGACATGCTGGTGATGTGCGCCGAATCCGGCCTCAGCCTGGAGCCGGCCATCCAGCGCGTCGGCCAGGAGATCTCGGCCGCCCATCCGGCCATCGGCGCCGAGCTGCTGCTCACCTCGGCCGAGTTCCAGATCAGCACCGACAGCGCCGGGGTGCTGGAAAGTCTCGGCGAGCGCACCGGCATCCCGGAGATGCGGCGGGTGGTCTCCACCCTGGCGCAGACATTGCAATACGGCACGCCGCTCGCCGAGGCGCTCCGTGTCTTGTCGGCTGAGATGCGGCAGGAAATATTAACAAAATTCGAAGAGAAGGCCGCTAAGCTCCCCGTGCTGCTGACGATGCCGATGATCATGTTCATTCTGCCGGTCCTCTTCATGGTGGTCGGCGGACCGGCGGTGATCCAGGCGCTGAAGCTGTTCAAATGAACACGGGGTCCAGCCATGCGTTCCATTTCGGTGTTGTTCCTGCTGGCCGGCCTGGCCGGCTGCGGCGCGCCCGCCGGACAGGCCGGGCTCGGCGGACAGGCGGAGACGCTGCGGGTCGCTGACGCGGCAATGGCCTCCGGTTCGCCCGAGGTCGCGCTGCAGGTCGCGGCCAACATCCTCAAGACCGATCCGGGCAACACCGACGCGCTGCTCCGCCAGGGCCGCGCCCAGCTCATCGTCGGCAACGCCAACGCCGCCGAGGCGAGCTTCCGTCGTGCGCTGGTCGTGAACCCGCGCCTCACCGAGGCGCGGCTCGGCCTTGGCAAGGCGGTGATGCGCACCAGCGCCGCCGATGCGGAGCGCATCTTCGAGGAGGTCGTCGCCAAGGAGCCGCGCAACGCCCAGGCGCTGAACAATCTTGGCGTCGCCCGCGACCTCCAGGGCAAGCATGCCGAGGCCCAGAAGGCCTACCAGCAGGCGCTCGACGCCGCGCCCGGCCTCGCCTCCGCGCAGCAGAACATGGCCCTCTCGCTCGCCGTCTCGGGCCGGCCGCAGGAAGGTGTCGCCATGCTCAACCGCCTCGCCCAGAGCGGCGAGGGCGGGCGCAAGGTGCGCGACAATCTGGGCCTCGCCCTGGCCATCGCCGGCAACACCGCCGCGGCCGGCCAGGTGCTGGGCGAGTCGATGAGCGAGGCCGACGCCGCCCGCGCGATCGCCGCCTACCGCACGCTGGCCGCACCGGCCACCGAATAAGGCGGCCGCTGGCCACCGAACAGGTGATACTGGCCGCCGGCGGCCGATTCCTCTACGTCCGGGTCCTCTTCCCAGGAGGCCCGCGATGGACCACGCCGAGATCCGCGACGAAGTCAGGAAGCTCTGCGCGCGCTTCCCCGGCGAATACTGGCGCAGGCTGGACCAGGCGCGCGGCTATCCCACCGAGTTCGTGCAGGCGCTGACCGAGGCCGGCTATCTCGGCGCGCTGATCCCGGAGGAGTACGGCGGCGCCGGCCTGCCGCTGTCGGCGGCCGCGGCGATCCTGGAGACGGTGCAGGCCGAGGGCTGCAACGGTGCCGCCTGCCACGCGCAGATGTACATCATGGGCACCATCCTGCGGCACGGCACCCCGGCGCAGAAGGAGGCCTACCTGCCCGGCATCGCCACCGGCGCGCTGCGGCTGCAGGCCTTCGGCGTCACCGAGCCGACCAGCGGCACCGACACGACCAGCCTGCGCACCTTCGCCCGGCGCGAGGGCGAAACCTACGTCGTCAACGGCCAGAAGGTCTGGACCAGCCGGGCCGAGCACTCCGACCTGATGCTGCTGCTCGCCCGCACCACGCCACGCGACCAGGTGGCGCGGCGCACCGACGGGCTCTCCACCTTCATCGTGGACATGCGCGCCGCGCTGGGCAACGGCCTGACCATCCGGCCCATCCGCACCATGATGAACCACAACTCGACCGAGGTGTTCTTCGACAACATGGTGGTCCCGGCGGAGAACCTGGTCGGCGTCGAGGGCCGGGGCTTCCGCTACATCCTCGACGGGATGAACGCCGAGCGCCTGCTGATCGCGGCCGAATGCGTGGGCGACGCCAAGTGGTTCATCGCCCGGGCCACCGCCTATGCCGGCGAGCGCCGGGTGTTCGGCCGCCCGATCGGCCAGAACCAGGGGGTGCAGTTCCCGATCGCCAAGGCCTACGCCCAGATGCGCGCGGCCGAGCTGATGGTCCAGGAAGGGTGCCGCAAGTTCGAGGCCGGGGAGAATTGCGGCCCCGAGGCCAACATGGCCAAGATGCTCGCCGCCGAGGCGAGCTGGGCGGCGGCCGAGGCCTGCGTGCAGACCCATGGCGGCTTCGGCTTCGCCGAGGAATACGACGTGGAGCGCAAGTTCCGCGAGACCCGCCTCTACCAGGTCGCCCCGATCAGCACCAACTTGATCCTGTCCTACCTGGCCGAGCACGTGCTGGGGCTGCCGCGCAGCTACTGAAGGGATGCGTAACATCCCGCGCTTGTCGGCGGTCCCTGCCGCGGTATAGGAGTCGCCCCATGCGCCTGTCCTGGCTGGCCGGCCTGTCGCTGCTGCTCGCACCGTCCCTCGGCCTCGCCGCCGAGAGCGCGGCGGTGGCGACCGCGCGCACCACCGTCACCCTGGTGTCGGAAGCCGACAGCGTCCAGGCGGGCAAGCCGGTGCGGTTGGGGCTGCGCTTCCGCATGGCGCCGGGCTGGCACATCTACTGGCAGAATCCCGGCGATGCCGGCATGCCGCCCGACATCGCCTGGACGCTGCCGGCAGGCGCCGCCGCCGGCGACATCCAGTGGCCCGGCCCCGACCGCATCGCGGTCGACGCGGTCATCAGCTACGTCTACAGCGACGAGATCGTGCTGCCGGTGTCCGTGACCCCCGGCGCCGACGGGCTCGCCGCCAGGGCGGAGGCCAACTGGCTCGTTTGCGAGAAGATCTGCGTGCCGGAGGAGGGCAGCTTCACCCTCAACCTGCCGAAGGGCGACGGCGCCGCCTCCGCCCTCGCGCCGCTGTTCGCCGCCGCCGACGCCCGCCGTCCGGTGCCGAGCCCCTTCGCCGCCACCTTCGCCCCCGACGGCACGCTGCGCCTGAGGGGCGAAGGTCTGTCGACACAAAGCGTGGCCGAAGCCTGGTTCTTCCCCGCCGCCTGGGGCGCAATCGATCAGAACGCGGCGCAGGTACTTCAGCCCGAGGCCGGCGGCCTGGCGCTGCGCCTGAAACCGGGGGCAGAGTTCGCCGCCGCCAAGGCGCTCGACGGCGTGCTGATGCTGCGCGACCCGCGCGGCAGCGCCAGCTACCTGACCGTGCGGGCAACCCCCGGCGGCGCGGGGCCCGAGTCGGCGCCGGTCGGCTTCCTGAATGTCCTGCTGCTCGCCCTTGCCGGGGGGCTGGTGCTCAACCTGATGCCCTGCGTCTTCCCGGTGCTGGCGATGAAGGCGCTCGGCATCGCGCGGATGTCGGCGGCCGAGCGCGGCGCGGTGCGCGCCCAGGCGGCGAGCTACACCGCCGGCGTGGTGGTGGCGTTCCTGGCCATCGGCGGCGGCATGCTGGCGCTGCGCGCGACCGGTGCCGCGCTGGGATGGGGGTTCCAGTTCCAGTCCCCGGTCTTCGTGGCGCTGATGGCCTGGCTGATGTTCACGGTCGGGCTGAACCTGTCCGGCGTGTTCGAGATCGGCCATTCGATGGCCGGGGTCGGGCAGAAGGCCTGCATGTGGGACGGGCATCTGGGCAGCTTCTTCACCGGGCTGCTCGCCGTGGTGGTGGCTTCGCCCTGCACGGCGCCGTTCATGGGCAGCGCGCTGGCCGCCGCCTCCACCGCGCCGCCCGCCGCGTCGATGGCGATCTTCGCGACCCTCGGCGTCGGGCTGGCGCTGCCGTATCTTACCTTCGCCCTGCTGCCGGGACTTGCCCGGCGGCTGCCGCGCCCCGGCCCCTGGATGACGGTGCTGCGCCAGGCCCTTGCGTTCCCCATGTATGGCGCCGCGATCTGGCTGCTGTGGGTGGCCGGCCAGCAGATGGGCCCCGACGGGGTGCTGATCGTCGCCGGCGGCATGGGCCTGCTCGGCTTTGCCGGCTGGGTCTACGGCATCACCCAGCACAGCCATGGGCGCGGCCGCCGGGTCGGCCAGGCGCTCACCCTGGTCGCCGTGCTGGGCGCACTGGTCCTGCTGCCGGCCGCCAATGCCGCCGCCCCGGGGGCGGTTCGCACCGTCGAGGGCACCGAACCCTATTCCGCCGCGCGCCTCGCCGAACTGCGTGCCCAGGGCCGCCCGGTCTTCATCGACATGACGGCGGCCTGGTGCGTCACCTGCATCGTCAACGAGCGCGTGGCGCTGGCCCCGCGCGCGGTGCGGGAAGAATTCGTCGCCCGGAACGTCGTGCTGATGCGTGGCGACTGGACCCGCCAGGACAAGGAGATCACCGCCTATCTCCGCGCCTCCGGCCGCGACGGCGTGCCGCTCTATGTCTGGTATGCGCCGGGCCGCGAGGGCGTGGTGCTGCCGCAGATCCTGACCCCCGACATCGTGCTGTCCCACCTGAAACAATCGAGCTGAAGGAGCCTGTCGTGATCCTGACCCGCCGCCTCTGCCTCGCCCTGCCCGCCGCCCTGCCGTTCGCCGCCGCCGGCCCGGCCCTCGCCGCGCCCGCGATCGGCCAGCTCGCGCCCGACTTCACCGGCACCGATTCCAACGGCGCCACCGTCCGCCTGGCCGACCTGCGCGGCAAGGTGGTGGTGCTCGAATGGACCAACGATGGCTGCCCCTTCGTGCGCAAGTGGTACAACAGCGATGCGATGCAGACGCTGCAGCGCGAGGCTGCCGCCGGCGGCGCTGTGTGGCTCAGCATCATCTCCTCGCCCCCCGGCGAGCAGGGCCATGCCGACGGACCCCGCGCCAACGAACTGACCCGGACCCGCAAGGCCGCCCCGGCCCATGTGCTGCTGGACCCCAGGGGCGCGATCGGACGCATCTACGGCGCCGAGGTCACGCCGCACATGTTCATCATCACCGCCGCCGGCGAGCTCGCCTACATGGGCGGGGCCGACAGCATCGCCACCAACAAGGTCGAGGACCTGCCGAAGGCCACACCCTATGCCCGCAACGCGCTGCAGGCGGTACTTGCCAACCGCAAGGTGGAGAACGCGGTCACCCGCCCCTATGGCTGCACGGTGAAATACGTCTCCTGACGGCGACCAGGCCCAGCAGCGCGGCCAGCAGCAGGCTCCAGGCACCTGGCGCCGGCAGCGCGACCGGCAGCCCGTTGCCCTGCGGCAGATCGGCCGGCGGCACGTCCTCGTTTTCGGGCGGCTGATCCGGCCGGTCCCGGCCGCGCGGCAATGGCAGGCCGCCGCCGCCGGGGGCGAATGTCAGGCTCGCCAGCCCGGGCATCGGCCCGACTTGCCGCTCCGCTGCCACCCATCTCCATGCCGTCGCCGCCCGGCGGCAGCGCCTCGGTGGATACGATCAGGCTGGGCGGCAAGCCCAACGGCGCCCAGTCGCCGGCCAGGGCATATCCGTCTCCCGGCGCCGCCGGCGCCGCCCGCGCCCCCGCCGCGCCCGGCCCGAACATGCCGCCGCGCCGGAATTCCTCGGCCGGAATCACGAACCGGCACGCCGCCGCACAGTCCGCGGGCAGCTTGTGGACCGCGAGATAGGCCGCGATCATCCACGGCGCCACCGGCACGATACCCGCCGCGGCACTGCCGAGCTTCACGCATTGCCATCCGGAGACCATGGGAATTGTCCGAAATTGAGATCAGGATCAATTTGGATACAATTTCCTAAATAACCGTTATTGGAGGCCGAATGCCCCACCCCACCCAAGCCCGCCCCCTCGCGGGCCTGCTCGTCGTCGCGCTGGAGCAGGCGGTGGCCGCGCCCTATTGCAGCTCCCGCCTCGCCGATGCCGGCGCCCGCGTCATCAAGCTGGAGCGGCCGGAGGGCGATTTCGCGCGCGGCTACGACACCGCCGCCAGGGGCCAGTCGAGCTACTTCGTCTGGCTGAACCGCGGCAAGGAATCGCTGGCGCTCGACATCAAGGCGCCCGGCGACTCCGCCCTGCTCCACCGCATCCTGTCCCGCGCCGACGTCTTCATCCAGAACCTCGCCCCCGGGGCGGCCGCCCGCGCCGGCTTCGGCTCCGACGCCCTGCGCGCCGCCCATCCGCGCCTGATCACGGTCGATATCAGCGGCTACGGCGACAGCGGCGACTATGCCGAGATGAAGGCCTACGACCTGCTGGTGCAGGCCGAATCCGGCCTCGCCGCCATCACCGGCCACCCCGCCGGCCCCGGCCGCGTCGGCGTCTCCGCCTGCGACATCGCCTGCGGCATGGCCGCCCATGCCGCCGTGCTCGAGGCGCTGATCGCCCGCGGCATCACCGGCCAGGGCAAGGGCATCAGGGTCAGCCTGTTCGACGGCATGGCCGACTGGATGAACGTCCCCCTGCTGTTCTTCGAAGGCACCGGCCGCGCGCCGGAACGCATCGGCCTCGCCCACCCCTCCATCAGCCCCTACGGCGCCTTCGCCACGTCCGACGGCGCGCTGGTGCTGATCAGCATCCAGAACGAGCGCGAATGGGCGCAGTTCTGCACGGGCTTCCTGCGCGAGCCCGACCTGCCCCGCCGCCCCGGCTTCGAGACCAACGTCATCCGCGTCGCCAACCGCGCCACCGTGGATGCCCATGTCGCCGCCGCCTTCGCCACCCTCACCCGCGACGAGGCCGCCACCCGCCTGCGCGCCGCCAATACCGCCTACGGCTTTGTCAACGGCGTCGCCGAACTCGCCACCCACCCCGCCCTGCGCCGGGTCACGGTGGAAACGCCGAACGGCCCGGTCGCGATCGCGGCACCGCCCGCCATTACCACCGACGGCGATCGCGCGCTGGGGCCGGTCCCGGCCATCGGCCAGGATTCGGCCGCGATTCGCGCCGAGTTCGCCTGACCGGCCCGGTCAGACCGCCAGCCGCACCAGGGTGAACAGGCCGAACGGCGGCACCGAGGAGAATCGCGCGGCGGCGCGCTCCGCCGGGTCCAGCAAGGCGTCGAACGAGAAGTCCGGGTGCCAGCCCAGCGCCCGCGAGGCCGGCGCCAGTGCGCGTTCGGCCCACCAGCGCGGACCGCGTTCGGCGGCGAAGTGGTTCACGAACAGGATATGGCCGCCCGGCCGCACCACCCGGCGCATTTCCGCCATCAGCTTGCGCGGATGCGGCACCACGGAGGCCACGAACATGCCCACCGCGATGTCGAAGCTGGCGTCGGCGAAGCTGGTCTGCTCGGCATCCATTTCCAGCAGCGCCTCGACATTGGCCAGCCCGCCGCGGCGCACCCGCTGGCGCGCACGGTCGAGCATCTCGGCCGACAGGTCGATGCCGGTGATGCGCTTCTCCGGCGCGTAGTGCGGCAGGGCGAGGCCGGTGCCCACGCCCACCTCAAGAATCCGCGTCCCCGCCAGCCGGTTCGCCTCCGCCACCGCCCGCCGGCGACCCCAGGCGGAGACGCCGCCGAACACCGCGTCGTACACGCCGGCCCAGCGGCGATAGGCGGCGCGCACCGCATCCGCGTCGAGCGGCGTCTGCGAAGGTGTCCGTTGGCCCGGTCTGCGCTGGGTCTGGGCGGCTTGGCTCATGCTGGGGCCGGCTCACTCTGTTGTTCGTCGCGACGCGCACGAGGGCGGGCCACGGACATGGGCCCGCTTGCCCAATCGCCTGTGGCCCGACCCTTACCATGTGCAGGGCGCATTGGGGAATGGCCGGCACACGGCGCGGTTGCACGCCTGCCGGGCGCTAATCCGCGGCGAGGTTCACCGCGGCCGCCCGCCCGTTCTGCTGCTGCTCGATCTCGAAACCGAGCGTCTGGCCCTCGTTGAGGGTGCGCAACCCGGCCTTCTGCACCGCGCTGATATGGACGAACACATCCTTCCCGCCGGTGTCGGGGGCGATGAAGCCATACCCCTTTGTCGGGTTGAACCACTTGACCGTGCCTCTGGGCATCGACGTATTGACTCCCGTGATTGCGGACGCCCGGTTGGGGCCGATCACGCGAATGCGCCGATTTCCCAGGACTCCGTAGGTTCCTGGCGCAGTTGCGGCCCGTCCGAACACCCTCGTTGCTTGCATCCCGCCCGGGCAGGCCGGAACGGAACGTCGTCCTGCGGCGGGCCCGGGGTTGCTCCCCGGTTTCGCCGCCACCGCGACGATACGCGTGCGGGCGGCCCGGATGCAACGACTCCGTAAAACACCAGCTTCACGTTCCGCCGTTCGTCGTCCCCGCTACTTGCAGCTCGCCGGGTCCACCAGGAAGCTGGCCTTGCGCTGGCCGTCATTGAAGCAGCCGTTCACCCAGGTGCCGGCGAAGGTGCCGCTTGGCCCGGTCAGCGTGCCCTGGCCGTTCGGATAGCCGCGCACCAGCGTGCCGCTGTAGCGGGTGCCGCCGGCCAGCGTCAGCGTGCCCTCGCCTTCCAGCACGTCGTCCTTGAAATCGCCCTCGTAGCGGGCGCCGTTGCCCATGGTCAGCACGCCCTTGCCGTGCTTCTTGCCGGCGCGCCATTCGCCGTCGTAGCGCTCGCCCGCGTCGAGCAGCGTGCCGGTGCCGTTGAACTCGTCGTCCTTGAACTCGCCCTCGTAGCGCCCGCCCGCGGCGAAGCTGTAGATCCCGCGGCCGTTCAGCTTGCCGTCGCGCATCTCGCCGTCATAGCGTTGCTCGTGGGTGCCCTCCTTCCAGATCAGCGTGCCCTTGCCGGTCACCCGCTGGTTCGCACAGGGGCCCGACCAGCTGACGCTCTCGCCCTGGCTCGGGTTCTGGTTCCAGACGAAGCAGCCGTTGCCCGCCGGCGACCAGCCGGGCTGGCCGGGGGCGGCAAGCGGAGTCTGCGCCGCCGCCGCCATCGGCAGCAGCAGCCACACGAGCGCGGCGCGGCCCCGGGCCAGCGCGGTCATGCGAACACCGCGCCGATCGCCGCCGGATCGACGTCCTCGATCCGCGCCGGCTTCCATGCGGGCTTGCGGTCCTTGTCGACCAGCATGGCGCGCACCCCCTCGATGAACTCGTGGTGGACCGAGACATGCCGGGTCATGGCCAGCTCGGCGGCCAGGCAGCCGCGCAGCGACATCGCCGCGCCGCGGCGGACCGCCTCGAACGTCCAGAGCACCGCGGAGGGAGAGACGTGGCGCAGCTCGGCCAGCGTGTGGGCGGCCCATTCGGTGCCCTCGGCCTGCAGCGCGGCGAGGATGGCGGCCACGCTGTCCTGGCCGAAGCAGCGGTCGATGGCGGCGCGGTGGGGGGCGAGGGAGAAGGGCGGCGGGGTCACCGCCAGCGCACCCGCCGCGGCCGGACCATCGGCGGCGATGGCGTCGGCGAGGCCGGCGATCGCGGATTTCGGCACGAAGTGGGTGGCGATGCCGGCATGCACCGCGTCCGCCCCGTGCAGCCGGGCGCCGGTCAGGCCCAGATACATGCCCAGCGCGCCGGGCAGGCGCGGCAGCATGAAGGTGGCGCCCACGTCGGGGAACAGCGCGATCGCGGTTTCCGGCATGGCGAACATGCCGGCCTCCGACGTCACCCGCATGTCGCCATGCACCGACAGCCCGATGCCGCCGCCCATGCACACCCCGTCGATGATGGCGATGTAGGGCTTCGGATACTCGTCGATCATGGCGTTCAGCGCGTATTCCTCGCGGAAGAAGGCGGCGACGTCGTCGTGCCGCCCTTCCAGCGCCAGGGCGCGGATGGCGCGGATGTCGCCGCCGGCGCAGAACGCCTTGCCGCCGGCCCCTTCCATGACCACGGCATGCACGGTCGGGTCGTCCCGCCACCCGGCCAGCGCCGCGGTAATGGCGCGGATCATGGCGAGGTCGAGCGCGTTCAGCGCCCGCGGCCGGTTCAGCAGGATATGGCCGATGCGGCCCCGGCGGGTGGCGATGACGGTGTCGGACTCGGACATGCGGATGCTCGCGGCGGTTCGGTGGGGCCGCTATAGCGCCGGCGCACGCCGCATGGCTACTGGGCGGGACCGGGCCACCAGGCGCGGCCGAGCAGCAGGGCAGCCGCCAGGATCAGCACCAGCAGCACGTAGCGCGGCTGAATGCGGCGGATCAGGGCCAGCCAGGCCGGCGGCGGCTCGGGATCGGGATCATCATCGACGACCGTGCCGTCGCGCAGATAGGGCACCCAGTAGCGCTTGCAGAATTCGGCATTCAGGAAATCGCTGTGGGCCTTGCCGTTGTGCCAGCGGTCGCGCACGCCCGGACCGCGGAAGCCGAAGCTGCCGGCCGAGCCGTAGCCCCAGGTCACCATCTGCGCCAGCGCGGGCCAGATATCGCGGGTGCCGACCTCGCTGACCAGCGGCTGGTCGAACCGGTGCGCGTAGTCCGCGAAGGGGAAATCATACGGAACGACGCTGCCGCAGAAGATGATCCGGCTGAAGCGCAGGTCGGCGTGCCGCCGCATGATCTCGGCCAGCACGTAGGTGCCGAAGCTGTGCGCGACAACCGAGCAGGTCGCCGGCCCTTCCAGGCGGACGATAGCCCGGATCTGCTTCGTGATGTGGTCCACGACCTTCCGGCGGAAAAAGGCGAAGGGCCAGAGGAAGCGCAGCAGGTCGAACTCGCCATAGTTGGTCAGCCCGACCTTGAATCCGGCCGCTTCCAGCGTGCGGCGGAGTGGACCCTGCCAGAGCGCCATGGTGCGGATGCCGTGGACAAGGATGACCAGCCGGGCGCCGGCCGGCGCAGCCCAGGTGCCCGTTGGCCGGGCCGCCGGGTCGTGGTCCAGTCGGACGCCCGCGAGCAATTCGCCGACCGTAACCTCGGCGGTGGCACCTTCGGGCAGGAAGCGACCGCCTGCCCGTAGCGCCGTTCAGCTCCAGCAGGTGCTGGTAGCCGACATCCCTCTCGGGCGCCTCGGGGAGCGGCACGCGCGCGTCGGGCGCGGCCTCGGGATTCAGGCGGTGCACCGCGTCGAGATCGCTGAGCACGATATTCAGCGCCGCGCGGCGCATCTGCGGCGGGCCTGCGACCTGGAGGTCGACCAGGCGCAGGTCGGGGTGGCGGTCACCAGCACGTCGCAGCCGCCGGCGGCCAGCATCACCCCGGTGCGCCAGCGGGGATGGCCGGGCGGCAGGTTGCGGTGGGCCTGCACGATCAGGCGCGGGATCAGGCCCGGCGGCAGGTAGCCGTAGCGGAAGCGGAACCGCAGCGGGTCCGGCGCGCGATTGCCGAGGAACGGGCTGTTGGCGGGCAGCGCCTCCGGCACCAGGTAGCGCGGCGCGCCGGGCGACGGCAGGGGGGGAAGCACAGGGGCGATGTCGGGTCGTCCTGCATCATGTCCAGCACGAATTCGTGGCGGGCGGCGGCATAGCGGTGCGGATCGAGCCAGGCGTCGAGCTGGGACCGGGCGAATTCGCCGGCCTGGTCACGCCGCTGGCCATTTCGAGAATGCGATACGGCACCGGTCAGCCAGTTGGGGTCGAGCAGGCTGATTTCGCGGCGGGCCGCCGAGGCGTCGCGGGCAAGCCCGTGCGCCACGATGGTGCCGAGCTGGTGCAGCAGCTGCAGCAGCGCCCGCTGCTCGTTTTCATCCTCGATCGGATCGAGGCCGGTGCCGGCTGGCGGCACAGGGTCGCGAATTCGGCCTGGGTGAGCACCGCTGCGCCCGGCACGCATGGCGACCTGATCCTTGACCGCGAACCAGGCGGCGGGAATCCCGTCGGTGACGTGGCGCAGCCTCGTATCGTCCAGGATGGTCTCGACGATGCGGCGCCGGAGCGTGGCGATGCTGTCCCGCGCCCAGTCGCCGGGGTCGCAGGACGTGCGGAGGAAGGCGACGATGTTGGGATAGGTCTCCTGCAAGCCCCGTTCGTCCAGCCACAGGTCCTGCTTGCCTTCGTCCGACTTGTTGATGACGATGATGGTGGGGCTTTCGCCGCCACGGTTGCGGATGGTCTTCAGCCAGTCATGGACCGAGCGGTCATCCAGCCGGCGGTCCTCCAGCACCAGCAGGTAGATGCTGCGCTCGGTCAGGAAGAAGCGGTGGGTGCCGCGCATCATTTCCCTGGCCGCCGAAATCCCAGACATTCAGCGTGGCCGGACACTCGGCGGGCGACCACCCTGGATCGTGATCTTCTCATGCTGGACGATGCCGGGGGTCTTGCGCTCGCCCGGGTCGCGCGCCTGGCCATGGAGCATGTAGCGGAGCAGGGAAGTCTTCCCCACCGCCTCGTTGCCCACGACCAACAGCTTGACCTCGTTGAGCGGCCGCAGCGTGCTTCTGGCGCGTTCGCCGCGGAACCGCCGGTAGGCGGCGATGATCGCGCTGCCGTCGCGGGAGTCGAGCAGCTCCTTGGGCAGGAGATCGGCGACGCCGGCATTGTTGGCAAGGTGCAGGCGGGCCGGAGGGGCGCCGCCCGGGGCGGCCCAGATGTCGAGCATGGCGCGCGCGCCCTCAACCCCGATGCTGTTGCCCCCGAGAACGAGGAGGTGAGCCCGGTCAGCCCGCGCGCGATCGCCCGCGCGCCCCTCATCCCCGACGCCGTTGCTCCCGAGAACGAGGAGGTGAGCCCGGTCAGCCCGCGCGCGCGTCGCCTGCCGCGCCCTCATCCGATGCCGTTGTTCCCGAGATCGAGGGAGGTGAGCCCGGTCAGCCCGCGCGCGATCGCCTGCGCGCCCTGAGCCCCGATGCTGTTGTCTGTGAGATCGAGGGAGGTGAGCCCGGTCAGCCCGCGCGCGATCGCCTGCGCGCCCTCATCCCCGATGCTATTGCCCGCGAGATGGAGGGAGGTGAGCCCGGTCAGCCCGCGCGCGATCGCCTGCGCGCCCTCATCCCCGATGCTGTTGCGCCCGAGATCGAGGGAGGTAGGCGGTCAGTCCGCGCGCGATCGCCTGCGCGCCCTGAGCCCCGATGCTGTTGTCTGTCGAGGAAGGTGAGCCCGGTCAGCCCGCGCGCGATCGCCTGCGCGCCCTCATCCCCGATGCCGTTGTTCCCGAGATCGAGGGAGGTGAGCCCGGTCAGCCCGCGCGCGATCGCCTGCGCGCCCTCATCCCCGATGCTGTTGCCCCAGAGATCGAGGAGGTGAGCCCGGTCAGCCCGCGCGATCGCCTGTGCGCCCTCATCCCCGATGCTGTTGCCCCCGAGAACAGGGAGGTGAGCCCGGTCAGCCGCGCGCGATCGCCTGCGCGCCTCATCCCCGATGCTGTTGCCCCCGAGATGGAGGAGGTCAGCCCGGTCAGCCCGCGCGCGATCGCCTGCGCGCCCATCCCCGATGCTGTTGCCCCAGAGATCGAGGAGGTGAGCCCGGTCAGCCCGCGCGCGATCGCCTGCGCGCCCTCATCTCCGATGCCGTTGCTCCCGAGATCGAGGAGGTGAGCCCGGTCAGCCCGCGCGCGATCGCCTGCGCGCCCGCATCCCCGATGCTGTTGCCCGCGAGATCGAGGAGGTGGCCGGTGGCCCGCGCGCGGCGTCGCCGCCTCGGCATCGAACCCGCCGCCAACCCAGCCGAGCGTGATCAAACCCGTCAGGGGGCGAGATCGTCGACCCGGACGCCTGCCAGCCCGGGAACAACGAAAGTCCCACTCCTGGCGCGCATGCTCAGGCGCATAGGGCACGACCGCGCCGCGAAAATACGCCGGCGAAACCAGGGCCAGGCGGTGCCAGCGATCTCCATCGCGTTCGAACAGTGCCGGAAGCGCCGCGCGCGCAAATGCGCGGCGGTCGGTTCGGCCACTTGCCCCTCCTCCGACATGGCCGTCGCCAGCCGCCTCCGTTCCCGAACGGCACGCTGGCGAGACTACGCCCGGTCCGCACGGCAGCGCAATGATGTCGCGGCGCGCGGGCATCGGATCAGCCGCGCCGCGATTCCTGCCAGCCTGCCCACCCTCATCACCGCGCCGGCAGCACCACCCCCCGGCATGCCCCGAACCCGATCGATGCGAAGCCTTCGCGGCTGGCATGCCCGGCAAAGATCACCTCGTCGCCATCCTCCAGGAACCGCCGCGTCTCGCCGGCCGGCAGCGCGATCGCCTCCCGCCCGCCCAGCGTCAGCTCCTGCAGGCTCCCCCAGCCCTCGCGTTCGGGGGTGGAGATGGTGCCCGATCCGAACAGGTCCCCCGGATTGAGGTTGCAGCCGCCCGAGGTCTGGTGCGCAACCATCTGCGCCACCGTCCAGTACAGCTCCCGCGCATTGGCCCGCGACAGGCGATGCGGTGCCAGGCCGCGCGCATCGCCGGCGTCCAGGATCGACACCTCCAGCGTCAGGTCCAGCGCCCCGCTTGCCTGGTCGGCCGCGTCCGGCAGGTAGGGCAGCGGCGCCGGATCGCCCGCCGGCGCGCCGGCTGCGCGATGCGGAACGGCGCCAGCGCCTCCGGCGTCACGATCCACGGCGAGACCGAGGTCTGGAAGCTCTTGGAGGAACGGCCCGAGCGGCTGGTATTCCCAGTACTGGATGTCGCGCGCCGACCAGTCGTTGAGCAGGCAGAACCCGGCCACGTGGTGCCCGGCCTCCCCGATCGGGATCGGCGCGCCCAGCGCGTTGCCCGGCCCGATCCAGATCCCCAGCTCCATCTCGTAGTCCAGGTTGCGGCACGGCCCGAAGCTCGGCGCCGCCTCGTCCGGCCGCTTGCGCCCGTTCGGCCGCCGCACCGCCACGCCCGACGGCGGATCGAGGACGCCCGGCCGTGATAGGCGATGGGCATGTATTTGTAGTTCGGCAGCAGCGGATTGTCCGGCCGCGCGATCCGCCCGCCATTGATCGCATGTGCGATGCCGGCGAAGAAATCGCTGTAGTCGCCCACCGCGGCCGGCAGGTGCAGCGAGCAGTCGGCCGCCTTGTGCAGCAGCTTCCTCACCCGCGGCATCGCCGACAGGTCGCAGAGCAGGCCGGACAGCTCCACCCGCAACCCGCGCCGCGCGGCGGCGCCCAGGCCGAGGAAGCCGTTCAGCGGGGCCCGCGCCGCCGCCTCCGCCGCCGGGCCGAGCAGCAGATGCGAGTCCACTGCGCCCTGCAGGTCCAGGATCATGTCGCCGATCGCGACCCCGCCGCGCGGCGTGCCGCCGGGCGGGCTGAACACGCCGAAGGGCAGGTTCTGCACCGGGAATTCCGGATGCCTCTCGGCCGACTCCACCCAGCATTGCAGGCCGGGATCGTGCGTCGCGTCGATCATCGGGCGAACCGCTTCGCAATGCCGTCCCAGCAGGCATCGTAGGCTCTCTGGCGCTGCGGACAGGCCATGGCGAATTCGGTCGGCCGCAGCACCGGCCCGGTCTCGAACATGAAGGCGAGCGTCCCGTCCAGCTTGTGCGGCGCGAGCTCCGCCGCCATCGCCCGCTCGGTGGTCGGCGCGTCCGGCCCATGGGCGGACATCAGCGCATGCAGGCTGATCCCGCCCGGCGCGAACCCGTCCGCCTTGCCGTCATAGACGCCGCGCACCAGGCCCATGCACTCGTTCATCACGTTGCGGTGGAACCAGGGCGGGCGGAACGTGTCCTCCGCCACCATCCAGCGCGGCGGGAAGATCACGAAATCCACGTTGGCCCGCCCGGGGGTGTCGGTGGGCGCGGTCAGCACGGTGAAGATCGACGGGTCGGGATGGTCGAAGCTCACCGTGCCGATCGCCATGAACCGCGCCAGGTCGTATTTGCACGGCGCGCAGTTGCCGTGCCAGGCCACCACGTCGAGTGGCGAGTGGTCCAGCTCGGTCGCCCACAGCGTGCCGAGATATTTCTGCACCACCTCGGTCGGCTCGTCGCGCTCCTCGAACCAGGCCTCCGGGGTCAGGAAGTCGCGCGGATTGGCGAGGCCATTGGCCCCGATCGGGCCGAGATCGGGCAGGCGCAGCACCGCGCCGTGATTCTCGCAGACATAGCCGCGCGACGGCCCGTCCGGCAGGCCGACCCGGAACCGCATCCCGCGCGGGATGATGGCGATCTCGCCCGGCGCCACCTCGAACCGGCCAAGCTCGGTGGCGAGGTCGAGCCGCCCCTGCTGGGGGACGATCAGCAGCTCGCCATCGGCGTTCCAGAACACCCGGCGCATCGACGCATTGGCACGATAGACATGGACGCTGACGCCATCCGCATGCTCGGCCGCGCTGGTCGCCCCCATGGTGACCAGCCCGGCGACGAAATCGGTCGGCGCCTCGGGGATCGGCAGCGGGTCCCACCGCATCCGATTCGGGTCGGGCGGCGCGAGCGGACCGGCCAGCATCCCATTGTCGATGCGCCGATAGGGCGGATGGCTCGCCGAGGGACGGATGCGGTACAGCCAGCTCCGACGCGCCTCGCGCCGCGGCACGGTGAACGGCGTGGCGGACAGCTGCTCGGCATAGAGACCCAAGGCCGGGCGCTGCGGCGAGTTGCGGCCCTGCGGCAGGGCGCCCGTGATCGCTTCCGTGGCGAACTCGTTCCCGAATCCCGACAGCATCGCCGCCTCCCCATCCTGCTTAGCGCGTATTGCTTCCCGCGCGCACCTGCCGCCACATGACGGGGCGCGCCGTGCCCCTATATCAGGTCTCGCCATGAACCTCGATTTCTCGGAAGACGAAATCCGCCGCTACTCCCGCCACATCCTGCTCCAGGACGTGGGCGGCACCGGCCAGGCCATGCTGCGCGACGCCTCGGTGCTGCTGGTCGGCGCCGGCGGCCTCGGCTCGCCGCTGCTGCTCTATCTCGCGGCCGCCGGCGTGGGCCGGATAGGCCTGGTGGACGACGACGCGGTGGACATCTCCAACCTTCAGCGCCAGGTCGCCCACACCACGGCCTCGATCGGCCAGGCCAAGGTGGACAGCGCGGCGGAGCGGGCACTGGCCATCAACCCGAACACGCGCATCGACCGTCACCGGCTGCGGCTCGGCCCCGACAACATCCTGGAGCTGTTCGCCCAATACGACCTCGTCTGCGACGGCACCGACAATTTCCCCACCCGCTTCCTGATCTCCGACGCCTGCGTGCTGACCCGGCGCACCCTCGTCTCCGCCGCCGTCCTGCGCTTCGAGGGCCAGCTCTCCGTCTTCAAGCCGCATGTGGCGCTGCCCGAAGGCGGCCACTGCCCGTGCTACCGCTGCCTGTTCCCCGAGGCCCCGCCCGAGGGCATGGTGCCCACCTGCAGCGAGGCCGGCGTGCTCGGCGCCGTCACCGGCGTCATGGGCACGCTCCAGGCCACCGAGGTGCTCAAGGAAATCCTCGGCATCGGCGACACGCTCGCCGGCCGGCTGCTGATCTGGGACGCGCTGGCCACCCGCTTCCGCACCGTGAAGCTCAAGGCCGACCCCCACTGCATCGCCTGCGGGCCGGACGCCACGCTGCGCGACCTGTCCGCCCACGCCGCCACCGAGGCACCCGCCTGTGCCATCTGAGCGGCTGGGAATCCTGCTGCTCTCCGGCAGCCATGAGCGGGCGCACTACGCCTTCGTCCTCGCCACCGGGGCCGCCGCGATCGGGCGCGAGGTCGTGCTGTTCGCCAGCAATGCGGGCTGCCACGCCCTGCTGGCGGACTGGTCGGGCCTGGACGGCACCGGCCGCGAGGCCGCCATCCAGGCTGCCGGCGTCGCCGGTCTCGCGGAATTGAGATCGGCGGCGCAGGAACTCGGCATCCGCATGATCGCCTGCGAGGCGGGGCTGCTGATGGCCGGTCTTGCCGGGCTTCCGCTCGCCGCCGGCGTCGAGCGGGCGGGCGTGGCGACCTTCCTGGAGGCCGCGCGCGGCGGACAGCTGCTGTCGCTGTAGCAGCCGGGCCTTGACCCGATGCGGCGCGGCTTGGCAAGCCAGGGGGATGCGCAACCGCCTCCTGCCCGCTCTGTGCCTGGCCCTGGCCGCCACCCCGGCGCCGGCCCAGACGGTCGCGCCGCAAAACCCTTCGCAGGTGCTCCAGCCGCCGGCCCGCCCGTCCGCGCCCGCCGCCCCCGCGGCCACGCCCGCGACCAACCCCCCGAAGCCCGCGCCGCGTGCCGCCGTGCAGCAGGTGGCCCCGCTCGCCTCGCCCTCGCTGCTCGGCCATTCCGCCCCCGGACAGCAAGCGGGCCAGCCGGCCAGCCCGTCCGCGGGCCAGCAGGTGGCCACCAACAAGCCGCCGCCGAAGCCTGCCGCCCGGCCGACGCCGGTGGTGCAGCCGCCGGCGAGCGTCCATGCCCAGAAGGTGGCTCCCAAGCCGGGCGCCAAGCCGCCGCCGCCTTTGCCGGCTGCGGTGGCCGCGCCCGTCGCCGGCGCCGCCGTGGCCGGGGCGGCCGCGGCCACCGCAAAACCCGCCGCCCCGCCACCCGCGGCGGAAAAGCCCGTCGAGCCGAGCATCGGCGCCAGCGGCGCCCCGCTGCCGCGCTGGGCATCGCTGCGCTCCGACGAGGTCAACCTCCGCTCCGGGCCCGGCACCCGCTATCCCGTGCAATGGGTCTACCGCCGCCGCGACCTGCCGGTGGAAATCCAGCGCGAATACGAGGCCTGGCGGCTGATCGCCGACCAGGACGGGGTCAAGGGCTGGGTGCACTCCGCCACGCTGGTGGGCCGGCGCAGCTTCGCCGTCACCGGCAAGGACCGCGTGCTGCGCAAGTCGCCCTCCGACGACGCGGCCGCGGTGGCCGTGCTGCGCGTCGGCGTGGTCGGCCGCATCCGCGCCTGCGAGGCCGGCCAGAACTGGTGCGAGCTGCAGGCGGGCGGCTATCGCGGCTGGCTCAAGCGCGAGGAGTTCTTCGGCGCCGCGCCCGGCGAGTCGATCAGGTAGATGCCGCCGCGCGGCGCCCGTTCCCCCGGATCGGGGCAGCGGGCGCCACGGCCGGTATGAGTCCTGGCTTTGCGCGCGGCCGCCCCACCATCCCCGCACGCGATACCGGCCGGCACGAACGCCGGAAGAGGCGGCGTTCGTGCCGGCCGGTATCAGACGGTCTTGAGGAAGTTGGTCAGCTTGGTGATCGCGGCCGGCTTGTCGGTCTGGTCGAGGGCGGCAAGCTCGGCGGCGAGCCGGTCCATCGCGGCCTCGTAGATCTGCCGCTCGGAGAAGCTCTGGTCGGGCTGGCCGGCGTTGCGGTGCAGGTCGCGCACCACTTCGGCGATGGCCAGCGGGTCGCCCGAGTTGATCTTGGCCTCGTATTCCTGGGCGCGGCGCGACCACATGGTGCGCTTGATGCGGGCGCGCCCCTTCAGCACGGCCAGCGCCTCGTCGAACATCTTGCGGGTGGCGAGCTTGCGCAGTCCGGCGGTGCGGGCCTTGGCGACCGGCACCCGCAGGGTCATGCGGTTTTCCTCGAAGGTGATGTGGATCAGCTCCAGCGAGTGGCCGGCGATCTCCTCGCGGACGATGCGCTCCACCTTGCCCACGCCATGGGTCGGGTAGACGACATAGTCGCCCTCAACGAAGTTCTCCTCCTTGGCAGCGGCGCGCGACGGCGGCACGGGACGGCCGTTCTGCAGCACGGGCTGGCCGGCGGGGCGCGGCGCCTCGGCCGCCCGGGTCTCGCCCGGCCTGGTCTCGCTCGGCCTGGTCTCGCTCGGCCTGGTCTCGACTGTCTTGGGCTCGACTGTCTTGGGCTCTGGGGCCCGGGCATCGGTCATCTTGGTTTGGGTCGCCTTGGTGTCGGCCGCCCTGGGCGCTGGGCTTGCGGCGGCGGGTGGGGTGGGAAGCTTGGCGGGGGAAGCGGCCTGGGCGGGGGGCTGGTGGGGTGGGGGCTGCGGTGGCGGCCGTCCTGGCCGGGGTCCTGGCTTGCGCCGCGGCCTGGGGCCGGGCTGTTTCCGGGGGCGTTTCCTTGGTCCGGGCCAGCTTCTGCGGCGGCCGGGCGGCGGGCGGTGCGGCGGACTTGGCCGGCAGGGATGGCTTGGTCTTGGCGGACGGCGGCTGGCCTGGCGCGGCCGGGGCCAGCGCGGGTCGGGCCTTGCTGGCCGTGCCGGTGGATGCGGTCGCGGAAGACGCCTTCATTGCCTGAACCTCGCTCGTCGAACTTGCCGGGAACCTGTGGGCCGTCAGCGTCGTGCCAGCGGGGCGCGGCTCCGGGATGTCCCGGGCGCCGCGCCTTGTGGCACGGACGGTTACTCTCGGATCAACGCGGTGCGGCGGCTCCTCGTCCAGATACTCCTCGCCCAGCCGGCCTCGGCACCCGCTCGCGCAGTGTAACACGATTGTCGGCAGGAGTCAGCGGTCTTGATGCCGCCAACCCGCTCAAAAGCCACGAAACCGCGCATGCTAGGCGTGCCCAGGCGCGCCTTTGGCAGCCTGCGGGGTGCCGGCCGGCACCCACGCGGCGATCAGGGCGTGCCGGGCTCGGGCGAGAACAGCTTGCCCTTGTCGGGCTTGCCCTTCCACTCGTCGGCATCGGCCGGGGCCTCGCCCTTGCGGGTGATGTTGGGCCACAGCGCGGCATATTGCCGGTTCTGCTCCAGCCAGTCGGCGGCGCGGTCGTCGCTGTCGGGAATGATCGCCTCGGCCGGGCATTCGGGCTCGCACACGCCGCAATCGATGCACTCGTCGGGGTGGATCACCAGCATGTTCTCGCCCACGTAGAAGCAGTCCACGGGGCAGACTTCCACGCAGTCCATGTATTTGCAGCGAATGCAGCCCTCGGTGACCACGTAGGTCATCGCACGCTCCCGGTACCGTACATCGTCGGGGGCATATGCCGTCATCCGCCCGCCACCGCAAGGGAGTTGGTGCAGTGCGGCAATGCGCCCAGGTCAGTCGGGCGGGATCTCCCGGTACAGCGCCGCCGCCTCCGGCGCGGGGCCACGCCGCGCCGCCAGGGCCAGCACCTCCACCACGCGGACGCGCTCGCCGATCGCGAGCGTGACGACGTCGCCCACCCGCAGCCGGGCATGCGGCTTGTCGGTGGGCTGGCGGTTGATGCGCAGCAGGCCCCCGGCGGCGAGGCGGGCGCACTCGGCACGCTGGCGCATGAAGCGGGCGCACCACAGCCACTTGTCCAGCCGCTGCCAGTCGCGGTCCTCGCCGTTCATCGCGCGCGCGGCGCGGACGGGCGCAGCGTGGCCAGCGCGGCGAAGGGGCCGGCGGCGGCGGCCGGGGCGCTCTCGGCCTCAGCCTTGCGGCGCAGCGGCGCCAGCATCGGCGGTGCCGGCGGGCCGTACTGCCCCTCGGCCAGGGGTGTCGAGGGGATCAGGCGGAACCCCAGCCGGCGCAGCACGGCGGGAAGCAGCT
Organism: Acetobacteraceae bacterium; assembly: GCA_044225615.1. GTDB lineage: Bacteria > Pseudomonadota > Alphaproteobacteria > Acetobacterales > Acetobacteraceae > CAIYPH01. The sequence continues at coordinate 37,236 of JBGAIK010000004.1, forward strand.
CGGCCCTGATCGAAAGCCGCGCGGCCAGCCCGTCGGGCACCGGCACCGGCCGCTCGCGCCCCGCCCAGGCGAGGTCCGCGCCGACGCGCTCGGCAACGTCGAGGCGCAGCAGCACCGGCCCCGCATCGAGCCAGCCCATGGCGGCGGCGAACCCCTCGGGCCAGCCGGCCGGGCGCGACAGGCTCACCGCGGACGGATGCGGCAGGTCGGGCAGGGCGGCGCCCTGGTGCAATGCCCAGAGCCGGGCCCGCAGCGCAGTGGCGGCGGGCTTCAGCATTGCCGGCATGAACACCGCATGTCGGCCGGCGCGGACGCCCAGCGCCTTGAGCCGCGTCCGCTCGGGCGATGCCGGCTGCTCCGCGGCCGGCATCACGCCCATGCCCTCGCCCAGGCGGTGCAGCAGGCCCCGCAGCACCGGGTCGGGGGCGGCGAGCGCGGCGAAGAGCGGCGCCAGCCGCGCGCCGGATCGCGGCGTCGGCGAAGCGCTGCAGCCGGGCGCGGATGCGTTCGCGGGCGGCGCCGTCCAGCAGCGGCGTGTCGCGCGCCTCCGCCTGCGGCCGCAGCGGCCCGCCCGGCCGCAGCCGACCGACCGGTACGCCCGCCCAGTGCAACAGCAGCGCGTCGCCGGCCTGGACCAGGGCGAAATCCTCGTCGGGCGCCGATTCCAGTTCCGCCACCCGGCGCGGGATCTCGCCGGCCAGCGCCCGGCGGGCGGCGCGCATGACCAGCTTGCGCTCCTCGCCCTCGGCCGCCGGGTCGGGCAGGAAGGCGAAGCCCTCGACATGGCCGACCGAATGGCCCTCCACCACCACCTCGCCCTTGCGGGTGACGGCGGAGAGCAGCTCCGCCGCCTCGCCGGCATCGAGGCGGCGAAACAGCTGGGCGGCGCGGCGGTCGACGAAGCGGGCGGTCAGCCGCTCGTGCAGCGCGTCCGACAGCCGGTCCTCCACCTCGCGGGCGCGGCCCTGCCAGTGCAGGGCGTCGGGCACCCAGTCGGTGCGGGCGGCGATGTAGGTCCAGACGCGGACGCCGGCCAGTCGCTGCATCAGCGTGTCGATGTCGCCGTCGGCGCGGTCCAGCGCGGCGATCTGGCCCGCGAGCCAGTCGGTCGGCAGCCGTCCGTCGCGCACCACATGGGTGAAGACGCGGGCGCAGAGCCGGGTATGGCTGTCGTCGGACAGCTTGCGGAAATCCGGGATCTGGCAGGCATCCCACAGCACGGCGATGCGGCGGCGGCCATGGGCGAGGGCGCGGATGTCCACGTCGCGGCCGAGCACGGCCAGCGTCTCCACGTCGGTGGCCTCGTTGCCGCGCACCAGGCCCGGCCGCGGCGGCGGCGCGTTGATCGCGGCCAGTATCGGCTCGATCGTGCTGTTGTCGAGATTGCCGTTGCGCCAGCACAGCTGGGTGAGCGGCTCGAACTGGTGCTCCTCCACCGCGCGCACGATGTCGTCGTCGAGCGGCGGGCAGTCGCCGGTGGTGCCGAAGGTGCCGTCGCGCATGCCGCGCCCGGCGCGACCGGCGATCTGCGCGACCTCCGGCGGCAGCAGATGGCGCGGGCGGTGGCCGTCGAACTTGGTCAGCCGGGCGAAGGCGACGTGGTCCACGTCCATGTTGAGGCCCATGCCGATCGCGTCGGTCGCGACCAGGAAATCGACCTCCTTCTCCTGGTAGAGCGCCACCTGGGCGTTGCGGGTGCGCGGGCTGAGGCGGCCCATCACCACCGCGCAGCCGCCGCGGCGGCGGCGGATCAGCTCGGCGATGGCGTAGACCTCGGCCGCACTGAAGGCGACCACCGCGCTGCGCGGCGGCAGGCGCGACAGCTTGGCCGGTCCGGCATGAATGATCTGCGACAGGCGCGGACGGGTCTCGACCGCCACGTTCGGCACCAGGCGCTGCAGCAGCGGGCGGATGGTCTCGGCCCCCAGGAACATGGTTTCCACCAGGCCGCGGGCATGCAGCAGCCGGTCGGTGAACACATGCCCCCGGTCCGGGTCGGCGCAGAGCTGGATCTCGTCGACGGCAAGGAACTCCACCGCCCGGTCGAGCGGCATCGCCTCCACCGTGCAGGCGAACCAGCGCGCGCCGGGGGGCACGATCTTCTCCTCGCCGGTGATCAGCGCGACATGGCGCGCCCCCTTGCGCGCCACCATCCGGTCGTAGTTCTCGCGCGCCAGCAGGCGCAGCGGGAAGCCGATGATGCCGGAGGCGTGCGCCAGCATGCGCTCGATGGCGAGATGCGTCTTGCCGGTATTGGTCGGGCCGAGCACGGCCTTGACGCGATGGCCGAAGAGGGGAGGACCAGCGGGCGGCGGCGGCGCGGCGAATCCGGGCATGCGGAAATGGTCGGGTCTTGCAGTGCGAAATGCAAGAGACGGCACGGCTGGCCCGCACGCGGTTGAAATCCGGCCTGCGGCGTCGCATATCGCCGGCCGCGCAAGGAGTGTGTGAGATGAACGAAACGACGGTTGAGAACCATGATTTCGGCGCCGAGGTCGGCCGCCTGCTCGATCTGGTCGTGCACTCGCTGTATTCGGAGCGCGAGATCTTCCTGCGCGAGCTGGTCGCCAATGCCGCCGACGCGACCGACCGGCGGCGGTTCGAGGCGCTGACGCATCCCGGCATGGCGCTGCCCGAGGGGGCGAAGGTCCGCATCGTGCCGCACAAGCCGGAGCGGACCATCACCATCTCCGATGACGGCATCGGCATGACGCGCGAGGAGCTGATCGCCAACCTCGGCACCATCGCGCGCTCCGGCACCAAGGCGTTCGGCGAGACGCTGGCGAGCGCGAAGCCCGAGGACCGGCCGAGCCTGATCGGCCAGTTCGGCGTCGGCTTCTATTCCGCCTTCATGGTGGCCGACCGCGTCGAGGTGACCAGCCGCAAGGCCGGCGGCGCGGAAGCCTGGCAGTGGGCGTCGGAGGGGCAGGGGAAGTTCACCCTGGCGCCGGCCGCGCGCGAGGCGGCGGGCACCGACATCGTGCTGCATCTGAAGCCGGACGCCGACGAGTTCCTCGAGCCGGCGCGCCTCGAAGCGATCGTGCGCAAATGGGCGGACCATGTGACGCTGCCGATCACCATCGCCCATGACGGCAAGGATCTGCCCGCCAACGAAGGCACGGCGCTGTGGCGCAAGCCGAAGGCCGAGATCACCGAGCAGGGTTACACCGAGTTCTACCGCCATCTCGGCCACAATTTCGACGCCCCCTGGACCACGCTGCACTGGCGCGCCGAGGGCACGGTGGAGTTCCACGCGCTGCTGTTCATCCCCGGCATGAAGCCGTTCATGCCGGTGGAGGAGGAGCGGGTCAGCAAGGTGCGGCTGCATGTGCGGCGCATGTTCATCACCGACGCCGCCGAGCTGCTGCCGCCCTGGCTGCGCTTCGTGCAGGGCGTGGTGGACACCGAGGACCTGCCGCTCAACGTCTCGCGCGAGATGCTGCAAGCGACGCCGGTGCTGGCGCGCATCCGCAAGGCGGTGACCAACCGGGTGATCACCGAACTGAAGAGCAAGGCCAGGGATGCGGAGGACTATGCGAAGTTCTGGGAGAATTTCGGCGCCATCCTCAAGGAGGGCGTGTGGGAAGATGCCGAGCACCGCAAGGACGTCGCACCGCTGCTGCGCTTCCGCTCCACCACGCAGGAGGGGCTGGTCTCGCTGCCCGACTATGTCGGGCGGATGAAGCCGGGGCAGGAGGCGATCTACTACCTGACCGGCGACCACGCCGAGGCGCTGGCGAAGTCGGCGCAGCTGGAAGGGTTCAGGGCGCGCGGCGTCGAGGTGCTGCTGCTGACCGACCCGATCGACGCCTTCTGGCCGGAACGGATGGACGCCTTCGAGGACAAGCCGATCCGCGCCGTGGCCGCGGCGGCGGAGGACCTCGCGAAGCTCGAGGCCGCGCCGCCGCAGGGCGAGGCGGTGGCCACCGAGGCGCTGGTCGCGGCCATGAAGGCGGCGCTCGGCGACGCGGTTTCCGACGTGCGCCCGACCGACCGGCTGGTGGACAGCGCGGTGGTGCTGGCGGCGGGCGCGGGGCCGGACCTGCAGATGCAGCGGCTGCTGCGGCGCGCGGGGCGGATGAACTACGCGAGCGCCCCGGTGCTGGAGATCAATCCGCACCACGCGCTGGTCGCTTCCCTCGCTGCGCGCGTCGCGGCGGGCGAGGACATCGCGGCGACCGCCGCGCTGCTGCTCGACCTCGCCCGGGTGCAGGACGGCGAACTGCCGAAGGACCCTGCCGCCTTCGCGCGTGGAATCGAGCAGGCGCTCGCCGGCTAGCCAGGCGCACCCGTCCGCCCAGGAACGTTCTGCCCGCATGCTGAGCATCCGGCGCGCCGCGGGACCGGCGCATGCCTGCAATGAACGCGAGTGCATGCAAATCGTGCGCACCGTGGCCGGCCAGAATTCGCGCTCTGTTCGCGCGCGCAGCGTTATTGTCGAGTGCGCCGATGGTACCGCTTGTCTTTTGATTCAGATGATGCCATCCAGAAAAAAACACGACAGTTTTGGCGCAGTAGCGTGACGGAGTCTGGATGATCGATCAGCTTCTGCCCGTGGCGGCAGGCGACGCGCCGGCGCGGCCGGTGCATGCGGTGCGCCCGGACGGGCTGGCGGCGTTCGCGGCGGGCCTGCCTTCGGCACAGGCCGCGTTCCTGCAAGGCGGCGGCTTCAAGGCCAGGGCAGACGAGCTGGTGCTGCTGCCGGGTGGGGACGGCGTGGCCGGCGCGGTGCTCGGACTCGGGCAGGAGCGATCCCATGCCGCCTTCGGCACGTTGGCCTTCCGGCTTCCCGAAGGCGTGTGGCGGCTCGTGCCCGGCGATTTCGATTCGGGCGCCGCCACACTTGGTTACTGTCTCGGTGGATATCGTTACACGGAGTTCAAGCCGGCCAGGCGCAAGCCGGCGCAGTTGGCGGTGACCGGCGAGGCGGCCGCGCTGTCGCAGGCCGCGGCGATCTTCATGGTCCGCGACCTGGTCAACACCCCGGCCAACCTTCTCGGCCCGGCCGAGCTTGCCGACGCCGCCATCGCGCTCGGCGCGAAATACGGCGCGCAAACCCGGCGCGTCGCCGGCGCGGCGCTCGATGCCGGCTATCCCACGGTGGCCGCGGTCGGGCGGGGATCGGACCGCGCGCCGGTGGTGGCGGCCTTCGACTGGCGCGGCAGCGGCGCAGGCGATGCCAGCCCGCTGGTGTCCCTGTGCGGCAAGGGCGTCTGTTTCGACAGCGGCGGCTACGACCTCAAGCCCGCCGCCGGCATGCTGCGCATGAAGAAGGACATGGGCGGCGCGGCGAACATCCTCGGCCTGGCCCGCATGCTGATGGACGCCGATCTGCCGATCCGGCTGGCGGTCCGCATCGGCTGCGTCGAGAACAGCGTCTCCGGCCATGCGATGCGCCCGCTCGACGTGATCCGCACGCGGCGCGGCCTGACGGTGGAGGTCGGCAACACCGACGCCGAGGGAAGGCTGGTGCTGTGCGACCTGCTGGCCGAGGCGTCGGACGAGGCGCCGGCGCTGCTGGTGGATTGCGCCACGTTGACCGGGGCGGCGCGCGTCGCGGTCGGACCCGACCTGCCGGCGCTGTTCGTCAACGACGAGGCCTGGGCCGCGGCACTGCAGGCGGCGGCGGCGGCGGTGCACGATCCGATGTGGCGGCTGCCGCTGTGGGACGGCTACGAGTCGTGGCTCGACAGCAACGTGGCCGATCTCAACAACGTTTCCTCGCGGCCTTTCGCCGGGGCCGTGGTCGCGGCGCTGTTCATGCGCCGGTTCCTGGCGCCCGGCACGCCATGGGCCCATTTCGACATCTACGCGTGGAACGATTCCAGCCGCCCCGCGCGGCCCGAGGGTGGCGAGGCGATGGCGATCCGGGCGGTCGCGGCCGCAGTCGCGGCTCGTTTCGGCGCGGGCGCGTGAGCAGTTGAGGCACTTCTCTACAATTCTTAATTCGCACTGTTGCTTTCGTGATGGCATTCCGCTTGCGGACGGTGCTATTGATCATTTCGCATCCGCTGGCGAGGTGGCTTGGCGCACGCGCGCACGGGAACCGTTCTGGCAGTCTGCCGTTAACCAAACTGTGCGAAACGGCGCGGATCTGCGACGGATGTGGCGCCGGGCACGCTGCCCGGGCGCATCGGAATGCCTGAGGCATGTTGTGGCGGGGCCATGCTGCGCCGGGGGATCGGCGCATGGCGCCGGGGGCATCGCGGATGCCAGGCGGGCGCCGCCCGCCACGAAACGTGACTATGCCTGCAACGACTTCGACTGACATGACCTGAAAGGACATCAAATGGCTGCCAGCCCCACCGCGGACCAGCTTGTCGGCATTCTCCGCGAGACCATCGTCGCCCTCGTGCGTCGCGACGGGCCCGACCTGTCGGCGCGCCAGCTCGGTGTCTTCCTCACCTGCTATCTGCAGGACGGCGCCCACACCGTGCGCGGCCTCGCGGCGACGCTGAACGTTTCCAAGCCCGCGATCACCCGCGCCCTCGACCGCCTCGGCGAGCTCGACCTCGCCCGCCGCAAGGTGGACCCGGCCGATCGCCGCAGCGTGCTGGTGCAGCGCACCCTGAAGGGCACCGCGTTCCTGCGCGACCTGCGCGGCATCATGAACGACGCCGCCAGCGCGGCGCAGAAGATGCGACCAGCGCGGCCAAGGCCGCCAAGCGCAGCGCCTGATCTGGCTGCCCGGCGGCGGCGCGGAGGCCGCCGCCGGGCCGCGGTCAATTCGCTTCTAGGGGCCGGCGCCGCACTGTAGTGTGGCCGCCATGGACGGCCCCGCATTCCGAACTCTCGCCGCGACCCAGGCGGCCGAAATCCGTGCGCCAGGCTTCGTCGTCGGCCTCGCGGCCGAGGCGCGGCTGCTGCGCGGATGCGGCATGGTCGCCATTGGCGGCGGCCTGCCCGCCGGTGCCGAACAGGCGGCGTTGCGGCTCGCAGAGGCCGGTGCCGGCGCGCTGGTCAGCTTCGGGCTCGCCGGCGGGCTCGACCCCGCGCTGCGGTCCGGCGACGTCGTCATTGCCGAGGCAGTCTGGGAGGATGGGCGCATCATCGCCGCCGACCCGCCATTGTGTGCGCTGCTGGGCGGTTCCACGGCGCGGCTGATTGCCGCCGCCCCGGCGCCGGTGGTCTCGGCGGCGGACAAGCAGGCATTGTTCCTGTCCAGCGGCGCGGCAGCGGTGGACCTGGAAAGCGGTGCGGTCGCTCGCGTCGCCGCGCGCCGCGCCCTGCCCTTCGCCGTGCTGCGCGTCATCTGCGATCCGGCGCAGCGCGACCTGCCGCAGGCGGCGCTCGCGGCGCTCGATGCGCAGGGCGCGATCGGGCTCGGGCGCGTCCTGGCCGCCTTGCTGCGCAAGCCCGGGCAGCTGCCCGGCCTGCTGCGCCTGGCCGGCGATGCGCGCCGCGCGCGCCGCGTGCTGGCCCGGGCGGCTGCGCGACTGCGCGGGGGGCGGCGATGACGCTGCGGCTGCTCGACACCCCGGAGATGCCCGCGCGGCGCAACCTCGCCCTGACGGCGGCGCTGCTGGCCGGCGGCGGCGAGGTGCTGCGGCTGCAGCGCTTCCCGCGCTGCGCCATCGTCGGCGCGCACCAGGAACTGGCCCGCGAGGTCGATCTCGGCTGGTGTGCCCGCACCGGCGTCGAGGTCGCGCGGCGCATGACCGGCGGCGGGGCGATCGTGATGGAGCCCGGCATCCTGGGCTGGGAGCTGGTGCTGCACCAGCGCCGCTTCCCGGACGGGCTGGGCGCGGCGGCCGCGCTGCTGTGCCAGGGAGCGGCCGATGGCTTGTCGCGCCTCGGCATCGCCGCCCGCTTCAGGCCGCGCAACGATATCGTCGTGGGAACGCGCAAGCTGGGCGGCACCGGCGGCTATTTCGACGGCGAGCGCCTGCTGTTCCAGGGCACCGTGCTGGTCGCGCCCGACCTCGCCTTCATGGCCGCGGCGCTGCGCCTGCCGGCCGAGAAACTGTCCGCCGCCGGCGGGTTCGCCGACCGACTGACCGCGCTTCAGGCGCTGGGCTGCACGGCACCGCCCGGCCCGGCGCTGGCCGAGGGGCTGGCCGCGGCGCTGGGCACCGTGCTCCAGCCCGACCGGCCGACCGCGGCGGAGCTGGCACTGGCGGCGCGGCTGCACGATGCCGAGATCGGCACCGACGCCTTCGTGCACGGCGCCGATCTTGCCGGATCCGCACCGCCGGACGCGGTCGCGGACCTGGCCGAACCCGGCGCCGCGGTTCGCGTGGCGCTGCGGCTGCGGCAGGGCGGCAGCATCGCGGCGGCCCGGATCAGCGGCGACATGTTCGTCACCCCGCCCGGCGCGGTGCACGCGCTGGAAGCGGCGCTGCGCGACGTGGCGCTCGACCGCGCCGAGGCCGCGGCCACGGCCTTCCTGGCCGCCGCGCGCGTCGCACTGCTGGCGGCGACGTCATGCTGCTGGCCCGCGCGCGGCGCCGCGGCGCGGGGGCGGCATGAAGCGCCTGCTGATCGTGCTGGTGAACACCGACCCCCGCAACGGCGAGGAACTCGGCGCGCCGTTCTACCACGCCGCCGTCGCCGCGGCGATGGATCACGAGGTGGACGTGGTCTGCACCGCCACCGCCGGGCGCCTGCTCCGGCGCGGCGTCGCCGAGGGGTTGGTCGTGAAGCCCGGCTCGCCGCGCAGCGTGCTGGACTTCATCCGCGACGCCCACGCCGCCGGCGTGCGGCTCTGGGCCTGTCCGGCCAATCTCGACCTTTTCGACATGACGGAGGCCGACCTGATCCCCGAATGCGCCGGGCTGATGGGCGCTGCGGCGATGATGGAACGGGTGATGGAGGACGGCACGCGCGTGCTGACCTACTGATGATCACCGTTCGCGGCTGGCGCTTTCCCTCGGGCCTGCTCTACGACGTGCCCAACCATTGCTGGTACCGGATGGAGACGGAGGGGGTGCGCATGGGCATGACCGAGGTGGCGACCGCCCTCGCCGGCGAGATCCTGGCCTATACGCCCAAGCGCGCCGGGCTGCCGGTGGAGGCCGGACGATCCTGCGCGGTGATCGAAAGCGGCAAATGGGTCGGGCCGGTGCGCGCCGCCTTCGCCGGCACGGTACTGGCGGTGAACGGGGCGATGATGGCGCGGCCCTCGCTGGCCAACGCGGAGCCCTACGGCGCGGGCTGGGTGAGCCTGCTGCGGCCGGACGATGCGGCGGCACTGGCCGGGCTGGTGAGCGGGAATGCGCTGGAGGCGGCGTATGCGGCATGGATGGACAGCGAAGAGTTTCCCGAAAGGCAAGAGTAAGACTCTTCTTTTTCTGTAGAAAAGGAAGCAAAAGGACTTCTATCCATTTGGCCATGACGGCATGTTCCGGTGAAGCCTCGCAGCGAACGGGTAAAAGTTTTTTGGTTCTTTTTTCCAAAAAGGAACACCCTTGCTTCCTCTGGAGGGCCTGATGAAAAAGCTCCTGATCGGTCTCGGCACCCTGGTTGTGCTTCTGGCAATCGCCGTCGCGGCCGCCCCGTTCCTGGTGCCCACCGACACCCTCCGGGCGCGCCTGGCCGACCAGGTGCGTGCCGCCACCGGCCGTGAGCTGCGGGTCAGCGGACCGATCCGCTTCACGCTGCTGCCGGCGCCCGCCGTGCGGGCCGAGGACGTGACCTTCGCCAACGCCCCCGACGGCAAGGCGCCCTACCTGGCGCGGCTGAAGTCGCTCGCGCTTGAGCTGCGGCTGCGCGCCCTGCTGGGCGGGCGGATCGAGGTGGCGCGGCTGGTGCTGGCGGAGCCCGAGATCGCGCTGGAGGTGGATGCCAGGGGCCGCGGCAACTGGGTGTTCGACCCGCCGCCCGCCGCACCGGGCACCCCGGCGGCAGAAGCCGCGCCGCGCACCGCATCGGGCCAGCCCGACATCCACCTGGACGACGTGCGCCTGGAGGGCGGCAAGATCAGCTGGCTCGACCAGCGCAGCGGCACCGGCCAGGTGCTGGACAGGATCGACCTGAAGCTGTCGCTGCCGGGCCTCGCAGGGCCGCTCGCGGCCGCGGGTACGGCCATGTGGAACGGCGAGAAGGTGGCGCTGAGCCTGACCGCCGGCGCGCCGGGTGCGCTGCTGGCCGGGAAGGACAGCCCGGTGGCGCTCGCGCTGGAGGCGGCGCCGGTGAAGCTGAAGCTGGACGGCACGCTGACCGGCCTGCCGCCGGCCAAGACCACGGGCACGGTGGACATCGCCATGCCGTCGCTGCGCCGGTTCGCGGCCTGGACAGGATCGCCTGTGGCGCTGCCGGGCGATGCGCTGGGACCGCTTTCGATCAAGGGGCGGCTGACCCGCGCGGGCGACGAGGTTTCGTTCGCCGATGCCGACATCGCGCTGGACGGGATGCGGGCGCATGGCGCGCTGGCGGTCTCGACCGGCGGGCCGCGCCCGTTGCTGAAGGGACGGCTGGAACTCGACCGGCTCGACGTCAATCCCTACCTGCCGCCGGCCGCCCCGGCGGCCAAGGGCACGGGCGGGCCCGGACCGGCCGCGCCGGCCGGCTGGAGCGACGCGCCGATCGACCTGTCGGCGCTGAAGGTTGCCGATGCCGAGCTGGAGCTCACCGCCGGGTCCATCGCCTGGCGCGACATCCGGCTGGACCGCACCCGGCTGGGGCTGAACCTGCGCGGCGGCAAGCTGGCCGCGCAGCTGCGCGAGCTGGCGATGTATGACGGCGCCGGGCAGGGCACCCTGGCGGTGGATGCCAGCGGGGCGGCCCCGGCGCTCGACCTGTCCTTCACGCTCGCCCATGTGCGGATCGAGCCGCTGCTGAAGGCGGCGGCCGGGATGGACCGGCTGGCCGGCACCGGCACCTTCAACCTGGCGGTGACGGCGCGGGGCAACAGCCAGCGGGCGCTGATCGGCAGCCTCGACGGCAAGGGGGCGCTGAACCTCGCGGACGGCGTGGTGAAGGGGGTGAACCTGCCGGCGCTGGCCCAGGCGCTGCTGCCCGGCGGCGCGCGGGAGGGCGGCGACAGCACCACGTTCGGCTCGCTCAACGGCACCTTCACCCTCGACCGCGGCATCCTGCACAACAGCGATCTGCTGCTGAAGACTCGCATCGCCCCGGTCACGGGCGCCGGCACGGTGAACTTGCCGGCACGGACGCTCGACTACCGCGCAACGGTGCAGATCGCGGGCACGGTGCGGGTGCCGGTGCAGATCACCGGGCCGCTCGACAATCCGAGCCACCGCCCGGAGCTCGCCGGCACGGTGGACCAGCTGCGCGGCGTGCTCGGGGGCGATGGCAGCAGTGGCGGATCGCCCGCCAGCCCGGGGAACCTGCTGCGCCGGTTGCTGCCACGCTAGGCCGGCGGCATAGACTCCGGCCATGCCGCACAAGCCCCGCGTAGCCCTGTTCGTCACCTGCCTGGTCGACCTGCACCGCCCGACCGTCGGCTTCGCCGCGATCCGCCTGCTGGAGCGGGCGGGCTGCCAGGTGGAGGTGCCGCGCGCCCAGACCTGCTGCGGCCAGCCGGCCTACAACAGCGGCGACCGGGCCACGGCACGGGACCTCGCGCGCGGGATCGTCGACGCCTTCGCCGGCTACGACTACGTGGTGGTGCCCTCCGGCTCCTGCGGGGGCATGCTGCGCGAGCACATGGCGCATCTGTTCGACGACGACCCCAACACGCGGGCCAGGGCCGACGCGCTGGCGGCGCGGACCTGGGAGCTGGTCAGCTTCCTCACCGACGTGATGGGCGTGCGGGAGGTGCAGGCGGCCTATGCCGGGACCGCGACCTATCACGACAGCTGCGCGGGCCTGCGCGAGCTCGGGATCAAGGCCCAGCCGCGCGCCCTGCTGGGCTCGGTGGCGGGTCTGAAGCTGGCGGAGATGAAGGACGCTGAGGTGTGCTGCGGCTTCGGCGGCACGTTCTGCGTGAAGTATCCCGACATCTCGGTGCGCATGGTGCGCGACAAGACCGCCGACATCGCCGCCACCGGCGCCGACACGCTGCTGGCCGGCGACATGGGCTGCCTGCTGAACATGGCCGGGCGGCTGAAGCGCGAAGGCAGCGCGGTGCGCGTGCGCCATGTGGCGGAGGTGCTGGCGGACATGGCGGCCGCGGTGCCGCCGATCGGGGAGGGGCGCGGCTGATGGAGGTCCGGTCCCCCGCCTTCAAGGCGAACGTCGCCGGCGCGCTGGCCAACCAGCGCCTGCAGAAGGCGCTGGAATTCACCCGCCCCTCCTTCGCCGGGCGGCGCGGGGCGGCGGTGGCCAACCTGCCGGAGTTCGAGCAGCTGCGCGACATCGGCCGCGACATCAAGAACCACACGCTGGCCCATCTCGATTTCTACCTGGAGACCTGGGCCGCCAACGTGGAGAAGGCGGGCGGCCAGGTGCACTGGTGCAGCACGGCGGACGAGGCGCGGGCGGCGGTGCTGGCAATCTGCCAGCGCGTGGGCGCGCAGACGGTGACCAAGGGCAAGTCGATGATCTCCGAGGAGCTCGGGATCAACGATCATCTGGAGAAGCACGGGATCAGCCCGGTCGAGACCGATCTCGGCGAATACATCCTGCAGATTCGCGACGAGCCGCCGAGCCACATCATCGCGCCGGCCTTCCATCTCGACCGCGACGACTGGGAGGAGAGCTTCCGCAAGGTCCACACCGACCTGCCGGCCGACCGCGAATTCGCCGAGCGGCGGGACATCCTGACCGAGGCGCGGACCAGGCTGCGGGAGAAGTTCCTCGCCGCCGACGTGGGCATCACGGGGGCGAATTTCCTGATCGCCGAGACAGGGTCCTCAGTGATTGTCACCAACGAGGGCAATGGCGACCTGACGCAGACGCTGCCCAAAGTGCATATCGCGCTGGCCAGCATCGAGAAGGTGGTGCCCACGCTGGAGGATGCGACGAGCCTGCTGCGGCTGCTGGCGCGCTCGGCGACCGGGCAGGATTTCTCGGTCTACACCACCTTCTCCACCGGCGCGCGGCGGCCGGGGGACCTCGACGGGCCGGAAGAATACCATGTGGTGCTGATCGACAACGGCCGGTCGAACATGCTGGGCGGCGAGTTCCAGGACATGCTGCGCTGCATCCGCTGCGCGGCCTGCATGAACCACTGTCCGGTGTATTTCACCGTCGGCGGACATTCCTACGGCTGGGTGTATCCGGGGCCGATGGGCAGCGTGCTGACGCCGGCGCTGGTCGGCGTGGACAAGGCGGCCAACCTGCCCAACGCCTCCACTTTCTGCGGCAAGTGCGAGAGCGTGTGCCCGGTGAAGATCCCGCTGCCCAAGCTGATGCGGCACTGGCGGGAGCGCGAGTTCGAGCGGCACCTGACGCCGCCGGCGATGCGGCGGGGCCTGGCCCTCTGGGGCTGGTTCGCGCGGCGGCCGGGCATGTACCGGCTCGGCACGCGGCTCGCGGCGTGGGCGCTGGGCTGGCTGGGGCGGCGCAACGGACGGTTCCGCTCGCTGCCGCTGGCGGGCGGATGGACGGAGGGGCGCGACATGCCGGCGCCTGAAGGCGACACCTTCTTTGCCCGATATGCGCGCGCCCAGCGGGACGGGCGGGTATGAGCGTCATGCCGGAGGCATGCCCATGAGCAAGGACGCGATCCTGGGCGCGATCCGGCGCGGGCTGCGGCGCGGGCCGTTGCCGGAAGACCAGGCGATGGCGTTGCGGGCGCGGATGGCGGCGCATCCGCGGCACCTGATCCCGGCGCGGAGCCGGGTGGCGCGGCCGGAGCAGGTCGCGCTGTTCATCCGCAACGTGGAGAAGGAATTCGGCAGCGTTGCCCGGGTGCCGGATCTCGGCGCCGTTCCCGCCGCGGTGGCCGACTACCTGGCCGCCCAGAACCTGCCCACCAGCCTCGCCATGAGCCCGCATCCGGAATTGCAGGGCATTCCCTGGGCGGAGCGGCCGATGCTGGCGATCCGCGAAGGTCGCGCCCATCCCACCGACCTGGTCAGCCTTCAGCACGGCTATGCCGCGATTGCCGAGACCGGGACCCTGATGCTGCCGGCCGCGCCCGAGCGGCCGACCACGATCAACCTGCTCAGCGACACCTTCCTGGTGGTGCTGCGGGCCAGCCGGATCGTCGGCGCCTACGAGGAGGCGTGGGACATCCTGCGCGCCGAGCGGCAGGACCCGGTGAGCGGCGGGTTCATGCCGCGCAACGTGATGCTGGTGACCGGGCCGTCGCGCTCGGCCGACATCGAATCCACCCTGGAGCTCGGCGCCCACGGCCCCCGCCGGCTCCATGTGCTGCTGGTGGATGACGATCCCGCCGCTATTGCGAGAAGCCGCGCCGAAAGACCCTCAGCGAGACCGATCGCGCCGAATGGGGCTATGCCCGGCGGGTGACGCCGCTGGCCGGGCGCGCCGTGCCGGAAGCGCCGGCCACGCCCGTGCCGGAGCCGATCCTGCGGCCCGCCCATCCGGTGGCGCCACGCCCGCCGCCGGCCCTGCCAGCGCCGCTCTCGGTGGGGGATCATCCGGGCGGGCTCGACAACTCTTCCTGGAACCGGTTCCGCGGCGGCAAGCTGGTGCCGCAGCGGACGCTCGACCTGCACGGGCGGACGGCGCAGCGCGCGTTCCATGCGCTGCACGGCTTCCCGCAGGCCGCCCATGCCGACCGGGTGCGGTGCGTGGAGGTGATCACCGGGCGCGGCGCGGGGAGACCGGCGGCGTCCTGCGGCGGGAACTGCCGCTATGGCTGAACCTGCCGGCCCTGCGGCCCCTGGTGCTGGCGGCGACCCATCCGCACGCGGCCAATCCCGGCTCGGTGCGGCTGCTGTTGCGGCGGCCACGGTGACGCCAAGGGGCGCACCCGAATGACCCCGTTCGGAGCGCGGCTGCGGGCGCTGCGGACCGAGCGGGGGATGACGCAGAAGGCCTTCGCGGCCCAGCTGGAGGTTTCCGCGGCCTACCTGTCGGCCCTGGAGCACGGGCGGCGGGGGGCGCCGAGCGCGGGGCTGGTGCACCAGGTCTGCGACGCCTTCGGCCTGATCTGGGACCAGGCCGAGGAACTCGCCGAGCTGGCGCGGCTGTCGCATCCGCGGGTGGTGGTGGACACGGCGGGCCTGACGCCGGAGCAGACCGCCCTGGCCAACCGCCTGGCGCAGACGATCCGCCGGCTGGCGCCGGAGACGATCGCGGCGATCCACGCCATGCTGGACGCCACCACGCCGCAGCCGAAGCCGCGCCTGCGGCGCGCGGCGGGGCGGGGCGGCTAGTGTCCTGATTCCGGAAGTTCGTTGCCACGTGCAGTGGTCGGAATCGACATCAGCTCGTTTTCAGTGTCTCGTTCACCCCACGTCCGCCATGACGGATGGCGAACTTCGGGGACAGGACACTAGAGCGCCAGCGTGCCGGCCATGGCCTGGTCGTAG
>JBGAIK010000304.1:0-5843 GCA_044225615.1 Acetobacteraceae bacterium
GCCAGCGTGGCCGGCAGGAACCACATCGCCCAGCGATCGGCCAGCCGTGCCATCGGCGGGCGCTCGCCCTCCGCCGCCTGCACCAGGCGGATGATGGCGGCATAGGTGCTGGCCTCCGCCGTGGCGCCGGCGCGAAGGCCGAACGGTCCGCCGGCATTGACGGTGCCGCTGCGCAGCGTGGCACCCGGCGCGTGGTGCACCGGCATCGGCTCGCCGGTGAGCGCGCTCTCGTCGAGCACCGCCGCATCCTCGGCGACGCCGTCCACCGGCAGGATTTCGCCCGGCTTCACCACCAGCCGGTCGCCGGGCCGGATCGCCTCGACGGCGATGTCGGCCAGGATGCCGTCGGTGCGCCGATGGGCGGCGCGCGGGGCGCGGGCGGCAAGCAGGGTGAGCTCGCGGCGGGCGCGCGCCTCGGCGAAGGCTTCCAGCGCCCCGCCGCTGGCCACCATCAGCGCGATCAGCGCCGCGGCGAATGCCTCGCCGAGCGCGAGCGCGGTGCCGATCGCGGTCAGCGCCACCACGTCCACGCCGAGCGCGCCGCCACGCAGCGCGCGGATCGTCTCGCGCGCCACCTGTGCCGCCACCGGCAGGGCGGCGGCGGTCAGCAGCAGCCGCGCGGCGAGCGGCCAGCCGGCAAGCATGGCGGCGAGCCCGCCCAGCAGGGCGGCCAGCACGAATCCCAGCAGGACGATCCGGGGCGCCATGCCGCATCGCGCCACCGGATTAACCTTTCGTCAAACCCCTTGGCGCAGGATGCCCGCCGCTGCGCCAGAACGGCCGCGATGCCAGCCACGAACCCGTGGACATCCGATGCCGACCGATCTTGCCATCTCCTCCGTGAGCCCGCCCGCACCCGCAACCGGCAGGTCCGCCCCGCCGGATACGCCGCCGCGCGCCGATCCCGCGGCCGAGCGCGTGCTGCCCAATCCCTCGCTGCGGCTGGAGCCGGAGCTGGGCCTCGTGGTGATCGAGTTCCGCAACGACAGCGGCACGATCGAGGCGTCCTATCCCAGCGCGCGGCAGCTCGCCGCCTATCGCGCCCATGCGATCGGGGATGCGCCGGCGCCGGCCACCGAGACCACGTCGGAGCGCAGCGCGCCCCAGCCCTCTTCCGGCAGCAGCGCATCGAGCGCCGACAAGGCGTCGAGCAGGTGACGCGCCCGGCTGTGCGCGGCGAGGCCCGCCGCCAGCGCCAGCGCCTCCAGCAGTGCCGGGAAGCCGGCCCGGAACGCGTCCGCCTCCCGCTGCATGAGCGGGAGCCAGCGGGCGCGGAAGATGCGCACGGCCGCTTCCATCAGATCGAGACGGTGCGCCTCCGGCAGCCGGGCCAGGGCGAAGCGCTCGACATGGGCATAGGCGGTGGTGACCAGCGGCGTGCGCCAGCGCAGCTCGGCCAGGCCGTCATCGAGCGGCAGGCCGCGCTGGGTCCATTCGGAGCAGCCGCGGGCCAGCGAGGCGACGTCCTTGCCGCCGTGGCGGCGCCAGAACAGCAGGGCGTCGACGCTGCGGATCTCGCCGTAGAGCGCCAGCTCCGCCAGCACCGCGTGGTCCCAGCCGGCGCGGTAGGAGATGGCGGGCAGCAGGTCGACCGCGGCGCGCCGCCAGATGCCCCAGAAGGCCGGCGCGCTGGTGTAGCGTTCCATGACGTGGCAGGCGCGGGCGACCGGATCGTCGCCGCGCGCGTCGAGCCGGTGCTCGGGCGGGTAGACCATGCGCACGGCGCCGGCATCGTCGAACACCAGCCCGGCGGCGTGGCACAGCGCGGTGCCCGGCGCGGCCAGCATCACCTCCATCAGCGTGGCCACGTAGTCGGGCGCGAGCAGGTCGTCGGCGGTCTTGGGCAGGATGAAATCGGCCGTGCCGTGCCAGAAGGCGCGCTGGCAGTTCAGCACCGGGCCGACATTGGCGCGGTTGCGCAGCACCCGCACGCGCCGGTCGTCCGCCGCATAGGCCCCGGCGATGTCGGCCGTGCCGTCGGTCGAGGCGTTGTCGATCACGGTGACGGCAAGCGCGCGCCAGCTCTGCGCCAGCACGCTTTCGAGCGCCGCGCCGATCGTGGCGGCACCGTTGTGGACGAACAGGTTGACATCGACCTGCGGGTTCATGCGCGGGCGCACCAGTCGCGCCAGGCGTGGCGCAGGGCGGCCCCGAGGCTGCGGCCGAAGCGCGGCGCATCGCAGAGCGGGCTGGCCTTCATGCGCGCGCGCAGCCCCGCGCGCAGCCCGGCCAGCGCCGGCAGGTCGGACGCCCAGCGCCGCGCGATCGCCCGGTAGTCGGGGACGTCGCGCGCGATCCAGTCGGCGAGGCCGACATTGCTCATGTGGCTTGCCGAGTGGCGGGCGGCGAAGATCTCGCCCGGCAGGGTCACGCAGGGCACGCCCATCCACAGCGCCTCGCAGGTGGTCAGCCCGCCATTGTAGGGGAACGGGTCGAGCACGATGTCGATGTCGCCGTATTCGGCGAGCAGGCCGCGGTGCGGCGACCCGCCGCGCAGGTCGAGGCGGGCGGGGTCGATGCCGTGCGCGGCGAAGGCGGCGCGCAGCCGGAAGGCGGTCTCGGCGTCGGCCATCTGGTGGCACTTCACCGCCAGGCGCGACCCCGGCACGTCGTGCAGCACGCCCGCCCAGCAGGCGATGGTGGCCCGCGTGAGCTTGGCGAGGTTGTTGAAGCAGCCAAACGTCACGGCTCCGCTGGCCAGTGCCGGCAGCGGCGCCACCGGCGGTGCGTAGGCCGGCGGGCTGTAGCAGACATAGCCGTCGGGCAGCCGCAGCAGCCGCTCGGCATACAGGTCCTCCGACCCCGGCGGCGTCTCCCAGCGGTCGGTGATGAACCAGTCCATCTCGGCGAGGCCGGTGCTGTGGTTCTGCGATCCCACCCATTTGACCTGCACCGGCGCCAGGCGCTGGGCGCACAGGCCCAGCAGCCCCTGGTCGCCATGGCCGCCCAGCTCCACCAGCACGTCCAGCTCCATGGCGCGGATCGCCGGCACCAGCTCCGCCGGCGGCAGGCTGTCCACCGCGGTCCAGCTGGTGCAGACCGCCTTGAAGCGGCGCTGGATCGGGTCGGTGGGGAAATCGAGCGCGAGGCCGTGCAGCGCGAATGCCGCGGGGTCCAGCGCCTCGAACCCGGCCACGGTGAACCAGCCGACCGGATGCGTTTTCAGCGTCGGCGACAGCAGGCCCACGCGCAGCCTGCGCTCCGGATCGGGGGCGTTGGCGAAATGCGGCGCCGGCCCGCGCGGCAGGGCGGCCGCGGCCCGGCGCGCGGCGGCGAGCAGCTCGCGGCTCGATTCCACGTATTAGGTGAGCGCGTTGTAATAGCAAAGCCAGCCAGGGTAGGTTGGCTCAGGCAAGGATGAGGCGGCAGTGCGATTGCCGCGCCTCGTCCTGGCGGCCGAGCGAGACCAGCGGTTGGACAGGCTGCACAGCAGCTCCACCAGGCCCGTGCGCGTCCAGCATCGCCACCAGCGCGTCGCGCGCCCCGCGGTGGCGGCAGGCGGACTCAGCGCCGCGCGCGTAGGCGACAGCAGGATCAGGCCTCGGGGTCCAGGGCGATGGCGCGGTCCAGGTGCCGGCAGCCTCAGGACGCGGCTCGAGCGCACCAGGGCCTGGGCCAGCAGCCCGTGCGGCGCGGCATGGTCGGGGCGAGCGTGCAGGCGGACTCCAGCGTCATCGATCGCGACCGCGCGGAGCCCGGCGTCTGCTGAGCAGCCCTGCGCCGGCGAGCAGCGCGGCGTTGGTCGGCCGGGCGTCGACCGCGATGTCGAGGCGGGCGAGCTCGCCCGCGGCGTTGCCGGCGGCCTGGGCGGCCTCGGCGCGGCGGATGGCGATGGCGATGTTGGCGGGATCGAGAAGCTGGGCCTGGGCCAGCGCCGATTCGGCCGCCGCGGCGTCGCCGCCCAGCAGCAGCGCCGCGCCCAGCGCGTCCCAGGCCTCGGCCCGATCGGGGGCGACGCCGCAGCAGCGCAGGAACAGGCTCTGCGCCCGTGCCAGCGCGCCCTTCGTCAGCAGCAGCGTGCCAAGCCCGATCAGCGCCTCCGGCCGCCCGGGGGCGAGTTCCAGCACCGACTCGTAGGCGGCGATCGCATCGTCGGTCGCGCCTTGGGCGCGGTGCAGTTCGGCCAGGCGCAGCGGCACCTCCTCCCAGTCGGGCAGGCGGGCGCGCAGCGCCTCCATCCGCGCCCGGGCGGCGGCCACGGCGCCGTTGCGCAGCTCCGCCAGCGCGCGGTTCAGCGCATCGGTCGGCGTCAGTTCCAGCGTCTCAACCATGGCCCGGCCGGCGCAGCAGCGCGAACAGGCCGCGCACCGGGGCGCCGGCTTCGAGGCGCAGGGTCTCGCGGGCGAGGTGATCCACCGCGAAGCCGGCCGCGTCGATGCAGCCGGCGACGTAGTCGGCGCGATGCTGGAAACGTCCCTGGCTGGCCAGGCGCCAGGGTTCGTCCGGCCCGTCCGGCATTTCCTCCACGGTGAAGGCGAAGCGCCCGGCGGGCGCGAGCCGGGCGTGCACCAGCTTCAGCACCTCGTCGAGCGCGCCGAAATAGCAGAGCACGTCGGCGGCCACGATGGTGTCCCAGGGGCCGGGCTCGTCGGTCAGGAAGGCGCCGATCTCGGCCTTGGCGAGGCGGGCATACAGACCTTTCCGCCCGGCCTCGGCCAGCATGCGGCCGGAGAGGTCCACGCCGGTCATCGTGTCGATCGCGAAGTCCGACAGCATCACGCCGGCAAGCCCGGTGCCGCAGCCGAGGTCGAGCACCCGGCCCAGCGCCGGCTGCGGCTCCAGCGCCGCGCGCACCAGGCCGGGCACGCGGTAGCCGAGATTGAGCAGATGCCGCTCGAAATTGCCGGCATAGCCGTCGAACACGGCCTCCAGGTAGTCATCGGGCGCCCGCGCGCTGTCCGGCAGCAGGCCGGCGGCGCGCACCAGGTGGCGCACATACTGGTCCTCGGGCGCCAGCTTCAGCGCCTCGCGGTAGGCGTCGCCGGCCGCTTCGTGGCGGCCCAGATGGCTCAGCGCATGGCCGTGCAGGCCGAGCACGCAGGCATCGGTGGCACCGGCGGCGAGCGCGGCGGTGCCCAGCGCCTCGGCGCGGGCGAAATCGCGCGCGTGCAGCGCCAGCGTCATGGCCGCGGCGCGCAGGCCGGCATGGCGCGGCACGGCCTGGATGCCGGCATCGAACGCCTCGGCCGCGGCCGCGGGATCGCCGGCGCGGCGCAGCGCCTCGGCCATGCCCTGCCAGTGCGCCGCCACGCCCGGCGCGTCGCGCACCGCCTCGCGCAGGCAGGCCAGCGCGTCCGCGGTCTCGCCCAGCTCCAGCATCACCAGCCCCAGCATGGCCTTGGCGCCGGCATCCCGCGGCGCCAGCACCAGCGCCTCGGAGGCGTCGAGCGCCGCGCCCGGCAGGTCGTCCATGCGCGCGCGCAGGTCGGCGCGCAGCAGATGCAGCCCGGCGGTGCCGGGGGCGGCGGCAATGGCGCGGTCGAGCGCGGCGCGGGCCTCGGGAAGCCTGCCCTCGCCCATGCAGACGCGCGCCTCGGTCTCCTCCACCGCGGGGCCGGCGCCGTCCTGCCGGCGGATGGCGGCGAGCAGGGCGCGCGCGGCGGCGAAGCGGCCGGTGCGGGCGAAGGTGGCGGCCTGGTCGATCAGGGCCATCGGGTGCTCCTTTTGAGCAAGGAAGGAGTCTTCTTTTTCTGTAGAAAAAGAAGCAAAAAGACTTTTATCCGTTGTTCTTCGGGTGGACGGGACGCGGCTTCAGGGCAAATGGATCAAAGTTTTTTGGTTCTTTTTTTCAAAAAAGAACCGCTTCCTTTACGCCCGCGCCGCCAGCCCGGCCGCCAGGTCCT
>JBGAIK010000305.1:0-5877 GCA_044225615.1 Acetobacteraceae bacterium
TCGAGCAGCTGGGTCGGGTCGTCCTCGCGGATGCCCTCGCGCACCAGGAAGCGGTGGAACTGGCGGATCGCCGACAGCTTGCGCGCGGCGCTGCGCGCGGCGAGCCCGGCGGCCGAGAGGCCGGTCAGCCAGGCGCGCAGCACCTCGGCGCCGGCGCCCGCCGCCGCCACCCCGCGCGAAGCGGCGAAGGCGGCGAACTCATCCAGGTCGGCGGTATAGGCCAGCAGCGTGTTGCGCGCCACCCCGCGCTCGGCGGCCAGCATCTCCAGGAACGCCTCGACATGGCGGTCCATCGTGCTAGCGCGGGGTGAACCGCTCGTTCGGGATCACTTTCTGCACCGCCTCCGTCTTCGGTTCCGGCGGAAATGCGCCCAGCGCCAGGAAGCCGGCGCCGGCGCCCAGCAGCAGAAGCAGCAGGATGATCAGGAACGTGCCGCGCATGGATCCCCGTGCGGAGGTGGAGCGCCGGGTTTGGCCGTACCCCGGCCCGGTGTGCTAGCCTCGCCGATCATGACACGCAACACCGCGCTCAAGGAAACCTTCGCCCTGCCCGATCACCTTGCCGGGCGCAGCATCGTCCTTGTCGGCCTGATGGGCGCGGGCAAGACCTCCATCGGCCGGCGGATCGCCGCCCGGCTGGGCCTGCCCTTCCGCGATGCCGACGCCGAGATCGAGCTCGCCGCCGGCTGCACCATTCCCGAGATCTTCGCCCGCTACGGCGAGCGCGAGTTCCGCGACGGCGAGCGCCGCGTCATCCGCCGCCTGCTGGCCGGCGAGCCGCTGGTGCTGGCCACCGGCGGCGGCGCCTACATGGACCCCACCACCCGCGCGGCGATCCGGCACGAGGCCGTTTGCATCTGGCTCAAGGCCAGCCTGCCCACCCTGCTGCGCCGCGTCGCGGGACGTACCCATCGCCCGCTGCTCAACGGCCGCGAGCCGGGCGAGGTGCTGCAGGAGCTGATGACGATCCGCCACCCGGTCTATGCCGAGGCCGACATCATCGTCGAATGCGGCGACGAGAGCCCGGATTCCACCACCGGCCGGGTGCTGGACGCGGTCGCCGCTTGGCGCCCCGCCCGCCGCCTGTCGCTGGCACTGTCCACCGCCAGCTACGACGTGGTGATCGGCGACGGGCTGCTCGCCCGGGCCGGCGCCCTGCTCGCCCCCGTGCTGCCGCAGAAGCGCGCCGTGGTGGTGACCGACTCCGCGGTCGCGCCGCTGCACCTGGCGACGCTGATGGGCGGGCTGGCCGAGACCGACATCAAGGCCAGCGCCGTCGCCGTGAAGCCCGGCGAGGCCAGCAAGAACCTCGCCACCTTCTCCGAGGTGGTGGACGGGCTGCTCGATGCCGGGGTCGAGCGCCGCACCGCGGTTGTCGCGCTCGGCGGCGGCGTGGTCGGGGACCTCGCCGGCTTCGCCGCCGCCGCCACCCTGCGCGGCCTGCCCTTCGTCCAGGTCCCCACCACCCTGCTCGCCCAGGTGGACAGCAGCGTCGGCGGCAAGACCGGCATCAACACCCGCCACGGCAAGAACCTGCTCGGCGCCTTCCACCAGCCGCGCATGGTGATCGCCGACACCGCCACGCTCGCCACCCTGCCCGCGCGCGAGCTGCGCGCCGGCTATGCCGAGATCGTCAAGGCCGCCCTGATCGGCGATGCCGCCTTCTTCGCCTGGTGCGAGGCCAACGGCGCGGCGGTCATCGCCGGCGACCGCGACGCCCAGGGCGAGGCGATCCTGCGCGCCTGCGCCTTCAAGGCCCAGGTGGTCGGCGACGACGAGCGCGAGGAGAAGCCGAACGACGGCCGCGCCCTGCTCAACCTCGGCCACACCTTCGGCCACGCGCTGGAGGCGGAGCTGGGCTACGGCGCCATCCTGCACGGCGAGGCGGTGGCGGTGGGGCTCGGCCTCGCCTTCGGCCTGTCCGCCGCCCTCGGCCTCTGCCCTGCCGCCGATGCCGAGCGGGTCGTCGCCCACGTCGCCGCGACCGGCCTGCCGGCGGAGCTGCACGAGCTGAACCGGCGGCTGTCCGCCGAGCGGCTGCTGGGCCACATGCGCCGCGACAAGAAGGCGCGCGACGGCCGGCTGGTCTTCGTGCTGGCCCGCGGCATCGGCCAGGCCTTTACCCATGCCGAGGTGCCGGTCGATGCCGTCACCGCCCTGCTGCGCCACGCCGGCTGCGATGCCTGAGCCCGCTTTCCGCCCCTACCAGCCCGCCGACCACGCCGCCGTCACCGCGTTCTGGCAGGCGGCGGGCCTGCATCCCAGCGCCGCCGACACGCCCGCGAACCTGGCCCGCAAGCAGCTGCGCGACCCGGAGCTGTTCCTGCTGGCCGAGCTCGGCGGCCGCATCGTCGGCACCGTGATGGGCAGCTATGACGGCCGGCGCGGCTGGATCAACAAGCTCGCCGTCGCACCCGACCAGCGCGGCCGCGACCTCGGCGCCCGCCTGCTCGCCCAGGTCGAGCGCCGGCTTGCCGCCCTCGGCTGCCCGACGGTCAACCTGCTGAACGAGCCGGACAACGACGGGGTCGTGCGCTTCTACGAACGCCATGGCTACGCGACAGACCCCCTGATCTTCATGGAGAAGTGGCTTGTCCGAGCTTGAAGGCGACCTCACTGCCCATTACCGCCACGGCGGGCTGGAAGCGGCCCTGCTCGCCGCCCTGCAGGCCGCTGGCAAGAATCCCGACCGCCTGACCCCCCACGACCTGATGGGCGCCACGACGAGTTCCATATCGGCGGCATTGACCACCCAGGACCTCGCCGCCCAGCTCGGCCTGCATGCCGGCATGCAGCTGCTCGACATCGGCAGCGGCCTCGGCGGCCCGGCGCGGCATCTGTCGGCCACCCATGGCTGCCGCGTCACCGGCATCGACCTGTCGCCCGAATACGTCGCCGTCGCCACCAGCCTCACCCGCCGCATGGGCCTGCACGAGCACGTCACCTTCCATCTCGGCAGCGCCAACGGCCTGGACATGCCGCCGGCCAGCTTCGACGGCGCCACCCTGCTCCATGTCGGCATGAACGTGCCCGACAAGCCCGCTTTGTTCGCCGCCGTCCACGCCGCCCTGCGCCCGGGCGGCTTCTTCGCCGTCTACGATGTCATGCGCACCGGCCCGGCGCCGCTCGCCTTCCCCGTCCCCTGGTCAACGCGCCCGCGACCAGCTTCGTGAAACCGACGCCTATCGCGCCGCGCTGCGCGCCGCCGGCTTCGCCATCGCCGCCGAGCGCAACCGCGGCGCTTTCGCCGCCGAGTTCTTCCGCGCCATGCAGGCCCGCATGGCGCAATCCGGCCCGCCGGCGATCGGCCTCGGCCTTGTCATGGGCCCGACCGCCCCGCAGAAGATCGCCAACATGATCGCCCTGGTCGCCCAGGGCACCATCGCGCCGGTGGAGATCATCGCCCGCAAGTGACCACGGCGCTTGCCGCGCCGCGGGTGGCCGGCCATGCTCGCCCGGCATGCCCGCCGCACCGCTCGAACTGCGCCACCTGACCCGCCGCTTCGGCGACAAGACCGCCGTGGACGACGTCTCGCTGCTCGTGCCGCCGGGCCAGATGCTCGGCATCCTCGGCCGCTCCGGCGCCGGCAAGTCCACCCTGCTGCGCATGATCAACCGCCTGCTGGCGCCGACATCGGGCACCGTTCACGAGGGGGCCACCGACGTCACCGCCCTGTCCGGCCGCGCCCTGCGCGACTGGCGCACCGCCTGCGCGATGATCTTCCAGCAGTTCAACCTGATCCCCCGCCTCGACGTGCTGACCAACGTGCTGATGGGCCGGCTCAACCATCGCGCCACCCTGCCCTCGCTGCTCGGCCTGTTCACCGCCGCCGAACGCGCCCTGGCGCTCAAGGCGCTCGAGCGGTTCGACCTGCTGGACGTCGCGCTGCTGCGCGCCGGCCAGTGCTCGGGCGGCCAGCAGCAGCGCGTCGCCATCTGCCGCGCCCTGCTGCAGGAGCCGCGCCTGCTGCTGGCCGACGAGCCGATCGCGAGCCTCGACCCGCATAACGCCCGCATCGTGATGGACGCGCTGCGCCGCATCAACCGCGAGGACGGGCTGACCATCCTGTGCAACCTGCATCACCTGGACACCGCGCGCGGCTACTGCGACCGCATCGTCGCGATGCACGCCGGCCGCATCGTCTTCGACGGAACCCCGGCCGACCTCACCGCCGATCGCATCCGCGACATCTACGGCGTCAGCGAAGACGAATTCCACGCCACCATGCCCCAGGGCTCGCTGGCCATGGCGTGACCATGCGGCGCGGCCGCGCCCTCACGCCCGGGCGGGCAGCGGGGTCGGGGCGGGCTTGCGCAGCATCATGACCAGGCCGGCGGCGAGCAGGCAGGCGGCGCCGGCGACGAAGAAGGCCGGCAGGTAGCTGGCCAGCGCGTCGCGCGAGACGCCGGCGCCCACCGCCGCGACGGCCGAGCCGATCTGGTGGCTGGCGAAGATCCAGCCGAACAGCAGCGGCGCCCGCTCGCGCCCGAAGCCGGCGGCCGCCAGGCGCACGGTGGGGGGAACGGTCGCGACCCAGTCGAGCCCGTAGAACACGCCGAAGATCATCAGGCCGACGAAGGTGAAGCCCGAATAGGGCAGCATCAGCAGCGAGAGGCCGCGCAGCCCGTAGTACCAGAACAGCAGCCAGCGGTTGTCGTAGCGGTCGGAGAGCCAGCCGGAGACGATGGTGCCGACGAAGTCGAAGGCGCCGATGATGGCCAGATAGTAGGCGGCCTCCACGTTGGGTATGCCGAAATCGTGGCAGAGCGGGATGAAATGGGTCTGGATCAGCCCGCCGGTGGACAGGCCGCAGATGAAGAAGGTGAAGGCGAGCACCCAGAACAGCGGCGAGCGGGACCCTTCGGCCAGGGCGCCGAAGCTGGTGCGCACGGCGTTGGCCGCGGCCAGGGGCGGCGGGGGCACCACCTTGGTCTCGCCATAGGGCGCCATGTTGAGCTTGCCGGGATGGTCGGACCCGAACAGCAGCACAAGCACCAGGCTTGCGACGAGCATGCCGACCGCCGGCAGCAGCGCGACGCGCCAGCCGTAATTGGCGGCCAGCATGGCGGCGGCGGGCAGCATGATCAGCTGGCCGGTGGCGTTGGCCGCGGTCAGCATGCCCACAACCAGGCCGCGCCGGGCGGTGAACCAGCGGCTGGCGACCGTCGCGCCCAGCACCATCGCGGTCATGCCGGCGGCAAGGCCCAGCAGCACGCCCCAGGTGGCCCACAGCTCCCACAGCGCGGTCATCCGGGTGGACAGGCCGAGCCCGACCAGGATCAGCAGGATCGAGACGGTGACCACGGCGCGTACGCCGTAGCGCAGGATCAGCGCGGCGGCGAAGGGGGCGACCAGGCCGTAGAGGGCGAAGCGCAGGCCGAGCGGGCCGGAGACCTCGCCGTTGGCCCAGCCATATTCCGCGCCCAGCGGGCCGATGAACACGCCCGGGCTGCCCATGGCGGCGGCGGTGGAGAGCATCACCAGGAAGGTCAGCGCCACCCTCACCCAGCCGTAATGGATGCCGCGGCGGGCCAGGGCGGGGGCTAGGCTTGCGGCGTACATGGCGGCTCCTGCGGGTTGGCGGCCTGGCGCGCGGCGGCGGCGGCGGCGGTGAGGGCGGTGGCGGAAGCGTCGGGCTGGTCGGCCAGCATGCGCGACAGGATCAGGCCGCCATTCATGGCGGAGAGCACGGCCAGCGCCACGGCGGGGCGCGCCGCGGCCGGAATGCCGGGCCGGGCGGTGGCGAGCGTGTCGCGCAGCGCGCCGAGCAGCGCCCCGGTGCCGTCGGCCAGCGCGGCGCGCAGCGCCGGGTCGCGCACCGCCTCGGGGCCGAGCGTCGCGATCGCGCAGCCGCCCTCCGGCGCGTCGCGATGCGC
>JBGAIK010000306.1:0-5618 GCA_044225615.1 Acetobacteraceae bacterium
GGGGGCCGCGCCGCGCGCACGGCACGGGCGGGACGGGCGGGCTTCAGGGCCTCGGCATCCTCGGGGGCATCGGGGGCGCCATCCTCGGCGCCAGGCTTCTTCGGGTCAGACATTCGCAGGACCTCCTAAAGGACAGTCGGCATCCGGTCCGCCCACTCCCTGGCGCGGACCATATCCTCAGGAGGCCATCGGGGCGGCGTCATCTCATGCACGCCGTCAAAACCGCTTCCCGGATCTACCGACCGGATATCGGCACCCCCAGCCGGTGCCGCAAGACCTTGACAAAACCCGCCGCCGGAACGAGTCCCGGGCGGCGCGCAACGCGGCGTCAGGCGCCGCCCCGGGCCGTGCTGCTACGCACCGCCTTCCGCCCGCTCCTTGCCGTAGGTGTAGAGCGGGTTGGCCCGCTGCTCCGCCACCTCGCGGTTGATCACCACCTCCTCCACGCCGTCGAGGCCGGGAAGGTCGAACATGGTCGCCAGCAGGATGCTCTCCATGATGGAACGCAGGCCGCGGGCGCCGGTCTTGCGGGCGATGGCGCGGCGGGCGACGGAGCCGAGCGCATCCTCGGTGAAGCTGAGCTTCACCCCTTCCATCTCGAACAGCCGCCCGTACTGCTTGACCAGCGCGTTCTTCGGCTTGGTCAGGATCTCGATCAGCGCCGCCTCGTCCAGGTCCTCCAGCGTGGCGACCACCGGCAGGCGGCCGATGAACTCCGGGATCAGGCCGAAGCGCAGCAGGTCCTCGGGCTCCACCTCGCGCAGCACCGCCCCGGTGCGCCGCTCGTCCGGGCTGCGCACCTCGGCGCCGAAGCCGATGCCGGCCCCCTTGCCGCGGGCCGAGATGATCCGTTCCAGCCCGGCGAAGGCGCCGCCGCAGATGAACAGGATGTTGGTGGTGTCGACCTGCAGGAACTCCTGCTGCGGATGCTTGCGCCCGCCCTGCGGCGGCACGGAGGCGACCGTGCCCTCCATGATCTTCAGCAGCGCCTGCTGCACGCCCTCGCCCGAGACGTCCCGCGTGATCGACGGATTGTTCGACTTGCGGCTGATCTTGTCGACCTCGTCGATGTAGATGCCGCAGCTGCTTCGCTCCACGTTGTAGTCGGCATTCGGTGTTGTTTCGAGATGATGTTCTCCACGTCCTCGCCGACATAGCCGGCCCGGTCAGCGGTGGCGTCGGCCATGGTGAACGGCACGTCGAGGATGCGCGCCAGCGTCTGGGCCGTAGGTCTTGCCCGAGCCGGTCGGGCCCAGCAGCAGATGTTGGACTTGGCGATCTTCGACGTCGTTTTCTTGGCGCCGTGGGCGAGGCGCTTGTAGTGGTTGTGAACGGCGACGCTCAGCACCTTCTTGGCATGGCCCTGGCCGATCACGTAGTCGTCGAGGACCTTGCAGATCTCCTTCGGCGTCGGCACCCCGTCGCGGGACTTGACGAACTGGGTCTTGTGCTCCTCGCGGATGATGTCCATGCAGAGCTCGACGCACTCGTCGCAGATGAACACCGTCGGCCCGGCGATCAGCTTGCGGACCTCGTGCTGGGACTTGCCGCAGAACGAGCAGTAGAGCGTGTTCTTCGAATCGCCGGATTTGCTCATGAGCACTCCTGGCCCGCACGGGCGGGCACGCAAGATGGCAAGTGTAGCCCCCCCCGGCGTGGCGGGACAAGAACCGGATGCGCGGGCGCCGCGGCGGTCAGGCCTTGGCGTCCGGATCGACCGGCAGCGGACGGCTCTCCACCACCTCGTCCACCAGGCCGAAATCGCGCGCCTCGATCGCAGTCAGGTAGGTGTCGCGCTCCATCTTGGCTTCGATCTCGGCCAGCGGCTGGCCGGTGTGATGCACGTAGATCTGGTTCAGCCGCTCGCGCGTCTTGAGGATTTCCTTCGCCTGGATGGCGATGTCGCTGGCCTGGCCCTGGGCGCCGCCGCTGGGCTGGTGGATCATCACCTGGCTGTTGGGCAGGGCGTAGCGCTTGCCCTTGGCGCCGGCGGTCAGCAGCAGGCTGCCGGCCGAGGCCGCCATGCCGACGCACACGGTGGAAACCGGGCTGCGGATATACTGCATGGTGTCGTACATCGCGAGGCCGGCGGTGACCACGCCGCCCGGGCTGTTGATGTAGAACGAGATGTCCTTCGACGGATTCTCGCTCTCCAGGAACAGCAGCTGGGCGCAGATCAGGCTCGCCACCTGGTCGTAGATCGGCCCGGTCAGGAAGATGATCCGCTCCTTCAGCAGGCGCGAATAGATGTCATAGGCGCGCTCGCCCCGGGCGGTCTGCTCGACCACCATCGGCACCAGGCTGTTGTTGTAGATCTCGACCGGATCACGATCACGCATGCTGGCTACCCCTGCACTCACCCACCCGACCGGTCGGGCGCAGCGCACGACCGCACTGTGCCCCGGAGGGTATCAATGTCCCGTAAATAGGCGACGTCGCCCGTGCTGTCAGCAGCACCGCCCCGGTCCCGGGCGTTTGTCCGGGACCTCCACCGCCGCGCCCCGGTCAGGCGGCGGGCGCGGGCGGCGGCGCGGTCAGCTCCTCGACCGGCACGACCGATTCGGTCACCTTCGCGAGCTCCAGCACGAAGTCCACCACCTTCTCCTCCAGGATCGGGCCGCGCAGCGTCTCGGCCGCCTGGGGGTTCTTGCGGAAGAATTCCATCACCTGCTGCTCCTGCCCCGGATAGCGCGAGGCCTCGGTGCGCATCGCCCGGGTCAGCTCGTCATTGCCCACGGTGATGTTGTTGGCCCGGCCGATCTCCGCCAGCAGCAGGCCAAGCCGCACCCGCCGCTCGGCGATGGTGCGGTACTCGGCCTTCAGCGTCT
Source organism: Acetobacteraceae bacterium (assembly GCA_044225615.1). Classification (GTDB taxonomy): domain Bacteria; phylum Pseudomonadota; class Alphaproteobacteria; order Acetobacterales; family Acetobacteraceae; genus CAIYPH01. Next base: position 2,829 of record JBGAIK010000306.1, read on the forward strand.
CGTCGTCCTTGCCCTTGTCGTCCTCGTCCTGCTCGCCCTTGGCGCGGTCGGCCTCGATGCGCTGCCAGATGGAGTCGAACTCGGCCTGCACCATGCCCTCGGGCGCCTGGAACTCGGCCACCTTGGCCAGCGCGTCCAGCAGGTCGCGCTTGATCCGGCTGCGCGAGACCTGGTCGTACTCGCGCTGCATCTGCTGGGTGATCAGGTCGCGCACCCGCGCGATCTCCTCGAAGCCCAGCTTCTTGGCGAAGGCGTCGTCCAGCGCCGGGATCACCTTCTGCTTCAGGCCCTTGGCGGTGATGTCGAAGGTCGCCGCCTTGCCCGCCAGCTCCTTGGCCCCGTAATCCTCGGGGAACTGCACCGAGATGGTCCGCGCCTCGCCCGGCGACAGGCCCTCCACCTGCTCGGTGAAGCCCGGGATGAAGCCCGGCCCGGCCACCTCCACGTCGATGTCCTGCGCGGTGCCGCCGGCGAAGGCCTCGCCATCCACCTTGCCGACGAAATCCACCGTCAGCACGTCGCCCTTCGCGGCCGGGCGCACCTCGTCCACCGCCACCAGGTCGCGGTTGCGCTCGGCGATCTCGCCCAGCGCCTTGTCCACCGCCTCGTCGGCCGGCACGCTCTTGAGCCGGGTCAGCGCGATCGCCGCGAAATCGGGCATCGCGATCTCGGGCAGCAGCTCCACCTCGACCTTGAACTCCAGGTCCTTGCCCTCGTCGAGCGAGACCACGTCCACCTTCGGCTGCATCGCCGGGCGCAGGCCGCGGTCGCTCAGCACCTGGCGGGTCGCGTCGTTGACGCTCTCCTCCAGCACCTCCGACATCACCGCCGTGCCGAAGCGCTTGGTCACCACGCTCATCGGCACCTTGCCGGGCCGGAAGCCGGGGATGTTCACGGTGCGGCTGATCTCGGCCAGGCGCTTGCTGCGCCGCCCGTCGATGTCGGACGCCGGCACCACCACGCTCCACGCCCGCTTCAACCCGTCGGAAAGCGTCTCGTTGACCTGCATCGCTCGGAAAACCCCAGTACCTAATATATGCGCCAGCAAGCCATGGTGCGGGCGGAGGGACTTGAACCCCCACGGCTTGCGCCACCAGAACCTAAATCTGGCGTGTCTGCCAATTCCACCACGCCCGCCCGCCGCGACCGTGAGCGCGGGGACTTAGCGCGCGGGGGGCGGGGAAGCAAGGCCGGGGCCGCGGCTACTCCGCCGCCAGCGCCGGCCGCGCCTCCAGCAGGCGCAGCGCGCGGTCGATCCACTGCGCGGTCAGCTTCTCCTGGGTGCCGTTCTGGCGCAGCCGCTCGTTCAGCGCCGGGAAGTCCACCCGGTCCAGCGCCTGGTCCTGGTTGAAGCACGAGAACACGATGGTCCGCTCGCCGGTGGCCGGGTCCACCTGCGGCTGCAGGCACTGGGCGCAGACCTCCTTCATCATGCACTGCATCGGCGAGTTGATCGAGCCGATGGCGCTGTGGCCGGGCCGCAGGAACGGCTTCAGCACGCCATGCCGGGCGGCGCCGACGGCGGCCATCATGCGGTCGGAGCCGATGGCGATGATGTGGGCGGCGTCGGCCAGCGGCACCGGCTGGTCGCCGAGCCGGCCGTCCGCATAGGCGGCCATGGCCTGGACGATGTTGCCCACGAAGCTGCGGTCCTGCGGCCGGCCCGGCGCGAAGCCGGGCGCCTCGTCGCAGCACCAGACGATGCAGTCGGCGGCGCGCTCGATCTCCTCCACCTTGTAGCGGTCGCGCAGCGCCTTGTAGCCGGCGAAATACAGCACCTTCGTGCCGGCGGCGCGCAGGCCGGCGCCGATGCTGAACAGCACCGCGTTGCCGAGCCCGCCACCGACGAGGGCGACGGTGGTGTCCGCGTGCAGCTCGGTCGGCGTGCCGGTGGGGCCCATCAGGATCACCGGCTCGCCGGGGCGCAGATGGGCGCAAAGGTCGGAGCTGCCGCCCATCTCCAGGGCGATGATGGAAATCAGGCCGGCCGCCTTGTCGGTCCAGGCGCCGGTCATGGCCAGGCCTTCCATGGCGAGCACGGTGGTGCCGGTGGCGTCGGTCAGGCGGGGCGCGTTCATCTCGTAGTTCTGCAGGCGGTAGAACTGGCCGGGCTGGAAGGCCGCGGCGGCGGCGGGGGCATGCAGCACGACCTCGACGATGGTCGGCGTCAGGCGGTGCACGGCATGGACCCGCGCCTGCCAGCGGGCGCGGCAGGCGGCGATGAGCTCGGCGCCCGGGATGGGGGTGGCGGGGCGGGCGGCGAGGATCTCGCTGACCACCGGGTAGCCGCGCTTGGCGCCGCCCATGGCCTTGACCACGTTGCCGAAGAAGGACGGGTGCAGGTCGCCGAAGAAGCTGACGAAGCGGCCATCGGGGGCGCGGTGCATCAGCACGCGGGCGTGCTCGGGCTTGCTGATGTTGCGCTCGGGCGCGACGGGCTGGCCGGCGGCGTCGATGGCCTGGAAGTAGCGGCCGTCGAGCTTCACGCGGCCGTCCTCGCGGGCGAGCACGGTGTTGGGCTGGGTGCCGGCCGCGACGAGGATCGCGCGGGCGGGCAGCGTCGCCTCGCTGCCGTCGGCGCGCTTCACCCGGAGCGCCGCGGCGTGGCCGTGGCGGTCCACCTCGACGGCGACCGGGGTCAGGCCCTCGGCGAAGCGGACGCCCTCCTCCATCGCCTTGGCCACTTCCTCGTGGTTCAGCGTGTAGCTGGGCGCGTCGAGCAGGCGGCGGCGATAGGCCAGCGTGGCGCCGCCCCAGGATTCGAGGAGGGGGGCGAAGCGCGGGGCGCGG
>JBGAIK010000307.1:0-5326 GCA_044225615.1 Acetobacteraceae bacterium
GGAAGAAAGGGGAAGCTTCCCGCTTCCTTCTCACTGTCCTCTGTGTCTCTGTGGTGAATCTTGCTTCGCTTGCCTTCTTCACTCCGCCGCCTCCCGCTCCGCCGCCCGCATCGCCTCGGCCCGCATGCGCCGGATCGTCTCCAGCTCGCTCTGGAAATCGACGTAGTGCGGCAGCTTCAGATGCTCGACGAAGCCGGTGCCCTCGATATTGTCCGAGTGGTACAGCACGAACTCCACGTTCTGCGCCGGCGCCGTCACCTCCTCGCCGAACTCCTCGGTGCGCAAGGCCCGGTCCACGAGGGCCATCGCCATCGCCTTGCGCTCGGCATGGCCGAAGGTCAGCCCATAGCCGCGGGTGAATTGCGGCGGCGCGGTGCGCGAGCCGCGGAACTGGTTCACCATCTGGCACTCGGTCAGCGTGATGTCGCCGATATCGACCGCGAAGCCGAGCTCCGCCGGCTCGATCTCGACCGCCACTTCGCCCAGCCGGATCTCCCCGGTGAACGGATGCGTGCCGCCCCAGCCGCGCTGCGTCGAGTAGCCGAGCGCCAGCAGGAACCCCTCGTCCCCGCGCGCCAGCGCCTGGAGCCTGATGTCGCGCCCGGCCGGAAAGGAAAGCGGCTCGCGCGTCAGGTCGCCGGGCTCGTCCTCGCCCGGCCGGTCCTCCTCGATCAGCCCCTCATGCCCGAGCACGTCGCTGACCCGCGGGACCCGCGCGGTATCGACCGGCGCGGTCGCCGGCGCCGGCGGCTGGCCCTCGGCCAGCAGCGCGAAATCGAGCAGCCGGTGCGTGTAGTCGTAGGTCGGGCCGAGCACCTGGCCGCCCGGCAGGTCCTTGAACACCGCCGAGATGCGGCGCCGCAGCGCCATCGCCCCGGTGTCCACGGGCCGCGCATAGGCGAAGCGCGGCAGCGTGGTGCGATAGGCGCGCAGCAGGAACGCCGCCTCGATCAGGTCGCCCTGCGCCTGCTTGATCGCCAGGGCCGCGAGCTCCCGGTCATACAGCGAGCCCTCCGCCATCACCCGGTCCACCGACCGGCCGAGCTGGGCCTCGATCTGCGCCGTGCCGATCTCCGGCACCGCCGGGTCGCCGCGCCGGTCGGCGGCAAGCCAGGCATGCGCCGCGTCGATCGCCCGTTCGCCGCCCTTCACCGCCACATAGGCCATCGCCTCAGCCCTCCGCCACGCGCAGGCTGCGCGGCAGCGCCGCCACCTGCGTGCCCGCGCACAGGATCAGGTCCACGCCGCGCGGATACAGCCCGTGATTGGCGGCCCAGCGCGCGACGAAATCGGCCGGCAGCCCCTCGGCCGCGAAACCGGACGGACGTGCCAGGCCCGGCCCCGCGAGCAGGTAGTCCCGCCCACGCCCGAGCGCCGGCAGTTGCAGGATCACCGTCGCCGCGGCCTCCGGCTGCTCGTCGGTGCCGCGCGCCAGGGCCGACAGGTCCGGCAGTGCCGCGCCGAGCACGAAGGCCGCGTCGGCCAGCGGCGCCTCGGGCGCCACGCCGCAATGGAAGGCGATCCACGACGCTGCCGGCGCGAAGTCGGGCGCGATGGCCAGCGGCGTCTCGCCATCCACCAGCGTCAGCAGCACCGCGGCGGTGGCCGGGGCGAGCGGGGCAGGGGGCGTCAGCCCGCCACCCGCCGCATGCAGCGTCCCCGGGCGGGACATCGCGTCCAGCACCGCGCGGAAGCAGGATTGCGCGCCGCCGACCGGGTCGGCGAAGCCGGGCAGGTCGATCATCGCTCAGGTCCTCATCGAGCGCATGGAGAAGAACTCCACCCGCGTTGCCGCCGCCCGCGCCGCCGTTTCGCGCCGCGCGGCGTCCTGGCGGGCGGCCAAGGTCGCGATCACCGCGGCATGCAGCTCTTCACGCGAAGCCGGGTCCTGCAACGCAGCGTCGATCCGCGCCGACAGCAGTGCGGCCGCCTTGTCCCGCCCGGCGCGATAGGCGTGGCCCACCTGGCCGCCCGCCCGCACGCTGCACCGCGTCACCGTCATCTCGCCCAGGTTGAACGGCGCCCCGCCGCCGCCCGCCCGCCCGCGCACCATGGCCAGCCCGATCTCCGGCGGCCGCAGCACCACCGGCTCGGGCAGCGCCGGCGCCCCCTCCAGCAGCGCCGCAATCTCCGCGGCGGAGGCGCGGGCCAGCACGGACATCCAGTGCTTTCGGTCGGCGGCAGAATCGGTCATCTTCTCGGGGCCGGTCGGTGTCTAGATGTCTAGACAGGTATCGCCCGGCCCGCCTATCGTCAAGCCGAACATGGCCGCAAGCGACGCCCCGATGGATGACATTGCGATGAAGCCCGAGGAGACCCCCCTGCGCCCTGGCGGCCTCGCCCTGTGGCGCCAGATCGCGCAGGCGCTGGAATCCGAGATCAACGACGGCACCCGCCCGCCCGGCACCCAGCTCCCCACCGAGGCCCGGCTCGCCGCCCGCTTCGCCGTCAACCGCCACACCGTCCGCCGCGCGCTGGAGGAGCTGTCGCACAACGGTCTCGTGCGCGTGGAGCAGGGCCGTGGCAGCTTCGTCGCGGAGGACGTCCTGGACTATGCCGTCTCCGCCCGCACCCGCTTCTCCGAGACCATCCGCCGCCACAACCGCGAGCCCTCCGGCCGCGTGCTGGACCTGCGCGAGATCGCGGCCGACAAGCAGGTCGCATCCGGCCTCGGCATCCGTCCCGGCGCCCGCGTCGTGCGCATGGAGCGCCTCGGCCTCGCCGACGGCCGCCCGGTCTCGCTCGGCCAGCACCATTTCCCCGCCGCCCGCCTGCCCGGCCTGCTCGACGCGCTGCGCCGCGCACCCACCATATCGGAGGGCCTGGCCGCGATCGGCGTCGCCGACTACCGCCGCCTCGTCAGCCGCCTCGTCACCCGCGTCACCGCCCGCCTGCCGCAGCCGCACGAAGCGGGCCTGCTCGCCACGCCGCGCAACCGGCCACTGCTGGTGTGCGAGAACGTCAACGTCGATACGGGCGGCATGGTCATCGAGTTCTGCATCGGGGTGTATCCGACGCCGCGGGTACAACTGGTTTTCGAGCCGTAGGAGGGAGCAAGCAAGACTCTTCTTTTTCTGAAGAGAAAGAAGCAAAAAGACTTTTGTCCGTACTGTTCTCGTGGCGGCGCCGGCGCGGCTCCGCGCCAAGTGGATGAAAGTTTTTTGGTTCTTTTTTCAAAAAAGAACCCCTTCCTTATCTCCGTAGGATATCCAATGCCCCCCATCCGCATCACCGGCGGCCAGGCCCTGGTCGACGGCGCCTTCCACGACACCGATCTCTCCCTGGCCGACGGCCGCATCGCATCCCTCGGCGGCGGCGCCGGCCGCGAATTCGACGCGCGCGGCCTGCTCGCCCTGCCCGGCATCATCGACATCCATGGCGACGCGTTCGAGCGCCAGATCCAGCCCCGTCCCGGCGTCGGCTTCCCGATGGCTTTCGCCCTCCAGGAAACCGAGCGCCAGCTCCTCGCCTGCGGCATCACCACCGCCTTCCACGGCGTGACCCTGTCCTGGGAGCCGGGCCTGCGCAGCCTGCCGACCTGGACCGCGCTGCTCGACGGCCTCGCCGCCGGCACCTGGGACTGCGACATGCGGGTGCACATGCGCTGGGAGGCCTACAACCTCGACGCGCTCGACACCGCGCTCGCCGACATCGCGGCGGGCCGCGTGCACCTGCTCGCCTTCAACGACCACACGCCGTCGATCGTTCGCGCCGTCGGCAATCCGATCAAGGTCGCCAAATACGCCGAGCGCGCCGGCATGGCGCCGGCCGAGTTCTGCGCCATGGCCGAGCACGTCGCGGCCCGCCGGGCCGAGGTCGCCCCCGCGCTGGAGCGCCTCGCCGCCGCCGCCCGCGCCGCCGGCCTGCCGATGGCCAGCCACGACGACGACAGCATCGCGACCCGCGACGCCTTCCGCGCCCGGGGTGCGGGCATCTGCGAGTTCCCGATGGCCGAGGAAGTCGGCCAGGCCGCCCGCGCCGCCGGCGACGCGGTGGTGATGGGCAGCCCCAACGTGGTCCGCGGCGGCTCCCATCTCGGCTGGGCCTCGGCCGCCCGGCTGGCGGAGGCCGATATCTGCACCGTGCTGTCCTCCGACTACTACTACCCCTGCCTGATGCAGGCCGCCTTCGTGCTCGCCGGCCGCGGGGTGCTGGACCTGCCGGCGTCCTGGGCGCTGGTCTCGGCCAATCCGGCCGCCGCGGCGGGGCTCGCCGACCGCGGCCGCATCGCGCCCGGCCTGCGCGCCGACCTCGTGCTGGTGGACCCCGACGGCCCGCGCGCGGTCGCCACCATCGCCGGCGGCCGCCTGGTCCATCTCGGCCGCGGCGCCGCCGGCCGCCTGGGCGGGTGATGCCCGGGCGCGGCGGCTGCGCAGTCAGCCCAGCGCCGCCATCACCCCGCGTGCGGCCGCCTGCCCGGACAGGCACGCCCCGGCCACCGTGCCCGCCAGCCCGTCGGTGCACGGCGCCTCGCCGGCGAACACCAGCCTTCCGTCATCCAGCGGCGTGCCCAGCACGGCGCGGGCGCCCGCATTGCCGACCGTGGCGAAGGCGTAGCCGCCGCGATGCAGCGGGTCGGTCCCCCATCCGGTGACCAGCGGCACGCCGAGGCCCTTCAGCGCCTCCGCCCCCAGCACCGCTTCCACCTGCCCCAGCACGAATTCCCCGGTCGCCGCCGCGCCCTCCCGCGCCAGCGCCCAGGCCGTCGGCCCGCCGACGAAGCAGTGCAGATAGGGCTTGCCGAAAGGCCAGGCGGTGAACGAGATCGCATGCTCCCCCGGCGCCGACCGCCGCCGGATCGACAGACCCTCCGGCAACCCCAGCCGGTCCGTCCCCGCCGCCGGCACCACCACCTTGGTCAGCAAGCCCATCGGCAGCCCCTCGATCGCGGCCAGAACGTGCGGGGGCAGGGCAGGGGAGAACGCCATCCCCGCCAGCACCCCGGTCGAGACCGTCACGATCGCCGCCTTCGCCCGTATCGTGCCGCGCGGCGTCTCCACCGCCACGCCATCGCCCCAGGCGATCCGCAAGGCCGGCGTGTCGCGCTCGATCCGGCCCGCGGCGGCACCCATATGCCGCGCCACGAAGCTGCCGATCCCGCCCTCGATCTGCAGGTTCCTGCCGTTCAACTCGTTCGCCCGCCAGTCATGCAGGCTGAACGTCGCGGGATCCGCCGCCGCGATCTGGTTCGCCTCCCACAGCTGGATCGTCGCCGCCCACGGATTGCCCCGCATCGCCGCCATCGCCGCGGCGAAGGCGATATCCGGCCCGCGATCCGCCCGCTTGCCCACCACCGCCTCGAACGTGTCCCACGCCGCGCGATAGT
>JBGAIK010000308.1:0-5315 GCA_044225615.1 Acetobacteraceae bacterium
GGAGCGGGGCGCAGGTCCTGACGCCGCCGCATATCCTTCGCCATCGACCGCGTCTGCCTGTCCGGATCGAACACCTGCAACGGCTGCGACGGAGCGCAAGTGCTCCATGCTTGCGATCGTCATCCGGGTCGAGCATCCGGGCTGCTTCGGTAAGTGGCCGTAGCGTTTTGACACGGGGCCGACCCGCCTCTAGCGTCCACGAAACAGTGATTTCGTGCCGGCAATCTTGGCAGCATCGCCGCGTTGGCGTTCGAACGATGGGCGGGAGGGAGGCAATGGTCGCAGCACTGGCACGTGCCATGGCGGCACGTGGCATTCACTATGGCTGGCTCATGGTCGGGCTGCTGTTCCTTTATGGAGTGTGTTCGTCTGGCGCCATGAGCATTCCCGGCGTGCTCCTGCTGCCGATGTCGCGCGATCTGGGCTGGTCGCTTGCCGACCTGTCGGGTCCGCTCGGGCTTCGGGTCACGCTGTTCGGACTGGTGGCGCCCTTCGCCGGCGGCCTGATCCTGTTGTTCGGCCCCCGCAAGGTGCTTTCCGCCGCCGCGGCGCTGCTGATCATCGGCCTGCTGATCTCGGTGACCATGACCGAGAAATGGCAGCTCTGGCTGGGCCTGGGCATCGTCATGGGCATCGCCCCCGGGATGACGGCGCTGGCGATGGGTGCCACGATCGCGACACGCTGGTTCACCGCCCGCCGCGGCCTCGCGCTCGGCATTCTCGGCGCGAGCTTCGCCACCGGACAGCTGATCTTCCTCAGTCCCGCGGCCTGGTTGGCCGAGCACTATGGCTGGCGCTGGGCGCTGTTGCCGACAATCGCCCTCATCGCACCCCTTGCCTTCCTGTTCGTGTTCTTCTGCCGTGACCGGCCGGCCGATCTCGGCCTGCCGCCGCTGGGGGAGGACCGGGTGGTTCCGGCGCCGCCGGCCCCGACGGGCAATGTGTTCACCGTCAGTTTCGAGGCGCTGCGGCTCGCCGCGGGCTCGCTGACCTTCTGGGTGCTGGCCTTCACGTTCTTCGTCTGCGGCGTGTCCAGCGTGGGATTGACCCCGCATTTCGTGACCCTCTGCGGCGACTTCGGCATCAGCCCGATGGTCTCGACCGGGATGCTTGGCGCCATCGGCGTGTTCGACATGATCGGCACCATCGGCTCCGGCTGGCTGGCCGACCGGTACGACAATCGCTGGCTGCTGTTCTGGTACTATCTGCTGCGCGGCGTCGCCCTGATCTGGCTGCCCTTCAGCGGCTTCACGCTGATCGGCCTGAGTTTCTTCGCGATCTTCTACGGGCTGGATTTCATCGCCACCGTGCCCCCGTCGGTCCGGCTGACGGCGACGACTTTCGGGCGCGAGCAGGCGCCGTTGGTATTCGGCTGGATATTCGCCGCCCACCAGCTCGGCGGAGGGCTGATGGCCTTCTCGGCCGGGGAGTCGCGCGATGCGCTGCAGACCTACCTGCCGGCCTTCTTCGCCGCCGGCGTGCTCTGTGTCGTGGCGGCCGCTTCGCTCGGCTTGCTGCGGGGGCAGCGCGGACCATCGGCGGTGGTGCCAAAGCCTGCCTGATCCGCGCCGCTTTCGGGACTGCGCGCGAGGGTCAGGCGCAGCGCATGATGCTGAGAAGGCCGGCATCCGGCGGTGCGGCTGGCGCATGGCCCGGTTGGCAGAGCGGATCACTCTTGATGAGATGGTCCGGATTTGAGTTTCGTGCGCCCGTCAGCCGTTCCAGGGGTGGAAGGCCTGCGTCCTTCGGCACGGCATCCACGCGGGCGCGGGGACGTCGGGACAGGAAGGATTGGAACCGATGAGCACGCTGGAACGCGCGATCGCCCTTGCCGCGGAGGCGCATGCGGGGCAGGTGGACAAGGCGGGGGCGCCCTACATCCTGCATCCGCTGCGCATGATGCTGGCGTTGCGCGAGGCGGACGAGCGGATCGTCGCCGTGCTGCACGATGTCTGCGAGGATTGCCCGGGCTGGGATTTCGCGCGGCTGCGGGGCGAGGGGTTTTCCGAGCGGGTTGTCCGGGCGCTCGATGCGGTCACCAAGCGGAATGGCGAGAGCTATGAGGATTTCGTGCGGCGGGCGGCGGCCGATCCGGTGGGGCGGGCGGTGAAGCTCGCCGACCTGCACGACAACTGCGACCTGTCGCGCATCGCGGCACCCACCGCGCGCGACCTGGCGCGGGTGGAGAAATACCGCCGCGCGATCGCCGCGATCGGCTGAACCCGCCCCCCTTTCCCGCCTACGGCGGATTTGGCTAACGTGAATGTAATTCACGATGGGGAACGGCAATGAGCGGCGGCAGGCAGGCGCATCCTTCCTTCTTCAGCCTCCCGAGCCTCGCGCTGATCGGGCCGCTGTGCATCGTGGGCGCGATCATCGGCACCGAGCTGATCACCACGCTCGGCATCACCACCAACACCTCGCTGATCGGCGCGCTGGCCGGCATGGCGCTGGCGCGCATCCCCGGCGCGATCTTCGGGCACTACAAGTCCACCCACATGCAGAACCTGGCGCAGTCGGCCATCTCGGCGGCCACCTTCGGGGCCGGCAACGCGCTGCTGCTGCCGATCGGCATTCCCTTCGTGCTGGGCCGGATGGACCTGGTGGGGCCGATGCTGCTGGGCGTGTTCATCGCCATGCTGGTGGACGGCTACATGCTCTACCGCATGTTCGACAGCGAGGTGTTCCCGGCCGAGGGCGCCTGGCCGCCGGGGGTTGCCGCCGCCGAGGCGATCCGCGCCGGCGACGAGGGCGGGCGCAAGGGCGTGGTGCTGCTGGGCGGCGTGGCGGTGGGATGGCTGGGCGCGCTCTACGCGGTGCCGATGTCGGCCTTCGGCGTGGCGTTCATCGGCAATGTCTGGGCGCTGGGCATGTTCGGCGCGGGGCTGCTGCTGCGCGGCTATTCGGGCACGCTGCTGGGCTGGGTGGTGCCGGGCGGGGACCTGATGAAGGCCTACATCCCGCACGGGGTGATGGTCGGCGCCGGGCTGGTGGCGCTGGTGCAGGTGGTGCTGCTGATGATGAAGGGCGACACGGCGACGGCCGGCAGCCGCACGGCGGCGGCCGAGGTGCGCCGGACGATCCTGGGCGGCAGCGTTGCCTATATCGCCATCGCCGCGCTGATCGCGCTGTTCGGCGGGCTGTTCACCGACCTCTCGCCGGGCATGCTGCTCGCCTTCATCCTCTACGCCGCCTTCGCCGCCCTGATCCACGAGCTGATCGTGGGGCTCGCCGCCATGCATGCCGGCTGGTTCCCGGCCTTCGCGGTGGCGCTGATCACGCTGGTGATCGGCATGCTGCTGGGCTTCCCGGCGCCGGCGCTGTGCCTGCTGGTGGGCTTCTCGGCCGCGACCGGGCCGGCCTTCGCCGACATGGGCTACGACCTCAAGGCCGGCCACATGCTGCGCGGCTACGGCAGCGACCCGGCCTTCGAGCGCGAGGGCCGCAAGCAGCAGATGTTCGCGGCGATGTTCGCCTTCGTCGTCGCCGGCGTGGTGGTGCTGCTGTCCTACAAGGGGTATTTCAACGCCAACAAGGTGGCGCCGGTCGATCGCGTCTATGTCGCGACGATCAGGGCCGGCGCGTCGTGGGAGGTGGCGAAGCAGCTGATGATCTGGGCCATTCCGGGTGCGATCGTGCAGTTCGTCGGCGGCCCGCAGCGGCAGATCGGCGTGCTGTTCGCGACCGGCCTGCTGCTGCTGTCGCCCTGGGCGGGCTGGGCGGTGCTGGTGGGCGTGGCGCTGCGGCTGCTGATCTTGGCCATTCCGGGTGCTATCGTGCAGTTCGTCTGCGGCCCGCAGCGGCAGAACGGCGTGCTGATCGCGACCGGCCTTCTGCTGCTGTCGCCCTGGGCGCGCTGGGCGGTGCTGGTGGGCGTGGCGCTGCGGCTGCTGTGGATGCGGCGCACCGCCGGCCGGCGGCAGTCGGAGATGGAGGTGTTCGCCGCCGGCGTGATCGCGGGCGACGCGCTCTACAGCTTCTGGACCACCACCAGCAAGACGTTCTTCCCGGCCAGATGAGCGAGCGCACCCAGGTCGGCATCATCGGCGCCGGTCCCGCCGGCCTGCTGCTGGGGCAGGTGCTGCACAATGCCGGAATCGACAGCGTCATCATCGAGGCGCAGTCGCGCGCCTATGTGGAGCAGCGGGTGCGCGCCGGGCTGATGGAGCACGACGCCTGCCGGCAGATGCGCGACGCCGGGGTGGGCGCGCGGATGGACCGCGAGGGGCTGGTGCACGAGGGCATCGTGCTGCGCTTCGGCGGCGCGAGCCACCGCATCCCCCTGCGCGCGCTGTCGGGCGGGCGCCATGTCACCGTCTACGGCCAGCAGGAGGTGGTGAAGGATTTGATCGCCGCCCGCATCGCCGCCGGACAGGCGATCCATTTCGAGGCGCCGGCAGTGGCGATCGAGAACGGGGCGGCGCCCGCGATCACCTGGCACGCGGGCGGGGCGACGCGCACGCTGCGCTGCGACGTCATCGCCGGCTGCGACGGGTTCCACGGCATCGCGCGGGCGGCCATGCCGGGGCTCGCCGTCTACGAGCGGGTCTATCCGTTCGCCTGGCTCGGCATCCTGGCCGATGCGGCCCCGGCCAGCCACGAGCTGGTCTATGCGAGCCACGACGACGGCTTCGCGCTGCTGTCGATGCGCTCGCCCAACGTCAGCCGGCTGTACCTGCAATGCGCGGCGGACGAGGACCTGGCGCGCTGGCCCGACGCGCGGATCTGGGACGAGCTGGAGCGGCGGCTGTTCCCGCTGACCCGCGGGCCGATCACGCAGAAGGGGGTGACGCCGCTGCGCAGCTTCGTTGCCGAGCCGCTGCGCGCCGGGCGGCTGTTCCTGCTCGGCGACGCGGCCCATATCGTGCCGCCGACCGGGGCCAAGGGGATGAACCTCGCCTTCGCCGACGTGCATGTGCTGTCGCAGGCGCTGATCGACTGGTTCCGCACCGGCAGCGAGGCCGGGCTCGATGCCTATTCGGCCACCGCGCTGCGGCGGGTGTGGAAGGCCGAGCGGTTCAGCTGGTGGATGACCGGGCTGCTGCACCGGTTCGACGCGCACACGCCGTTCGAGCGGCGGATGCAGCTGGCGGAGCTGGACTACCTGGCCACGTCGCGCGCGGCGATGACGACGCTGGCGGAGAACTACGTGGGCCTGCCGCTGATCGACGCTGCCTAGTGTCCTGTCCCCGAAGTTCGCCATCCTTCATGGCGGACGTAGGGGTGAACAGGACACTGAAAACAAAGAGCTAGGAGCCTGTCCCTGTAACGCCTACTGGTCTTTTTGGGTGGGTATGTTCAGGCGGCTGAAATGA
>JBGAIK010000005.1:0-50554 GCA_044225615.1 Acetobacteraceae bacterium
CGGCGGCGTCACGCTTCGTCGCCTTGCGGGCCATCTCCACCAGCTCGGCCAGGGTGGCCGGCGGCTTGTCCGGGTCGAGGCCGGCGTCCTTGAAGACTTTCTTGTTCCAGAACAGGGCGAGCGAGCGGACCGCGGTGGGCAGGGCGTAGTATTTGCCGTCCACCTTCATGCCCTGCACGAAGGGGAAGAACTCGCGGTCGATCGCCGCGGTGTCGAAGCTGCCGGCGGGGAGCGGCTGGAGCAGTTTCGCGCCGATGTAGTCGCCGAGCCAGCCGTAGAAGAGCTGTGTCACGTCTGGTCCCTCGCCGGCCGGGATCGCGGCGGCGATGCGGGTGCGGTAGTTGTCATAGGGCACATTGACGTGCTTGACCGTGATGCCCGGATTGGCGGCCTGGAACTGCTTGATCAGCGCGTCCATCGCCTCGACCCGCTGCTTGAACGTGTACTGCCAGTATTCGATCTCTACCGCCCCGGCCGGTGTGGCGGCGAGCAGGCCGAGGCCGAGTGTCAGCCCGCGCAGCAGCGCGGCGGAACGGGATACGAGGGACATGGAGCTCTCCTGCCGGTTGCGCGGCAAAGTCGGAAATGCCAGGAGCGAAGTCAACTTGATTGGCGGGACGTGATGGACGAGGCCCTGTGGCGGGCGCTGCAGCCTTTGCGCTCGGTGGCGTGCTGGCTGATGGTGGGCGCGCATCCGGACGACGAGTGGAACGGCTTCCTCGCCTGGCTGCGCTTCGGGCGCGGGGTGCGCACGGTCTATGCCTGCGCGACGCGCGGGGAGGGCGGACAGAATGCGCTGGGGCCGGCGCGCGGGCGGCTGCTCGGCGCGCTGCGCAGCCGGGAGATGGAGCTGGCGGCGCGGGAGATCGGGCTGGCCGTGCGCTGGCTCGGGGCGGGTCCGGGCCATGGGTTCGACGATCCGGTTTTCGATTTCGGCTTCTCCAAGTCGGGCGAGGACACCCTGCGCCGCTGGGGGGCGGAGCGGCTGCTGGAACGCATGGTCCGCCTGATCCGCGCCGAGCAGCCGGACGCGCTGTCGCCCACCTTTCTCGACGTGCCCGGCCAGCACGGGCACCATCGGGCCATCACCCGCACGATGCTGGAAGCGGCTGGATTGGCCGCCGATCCCGCCTTCCTGCCCGACCTGGCGCCCTGGCGGGTGGCCAAGGTCTACCTGCCGGCTTTCTCGGGTGCCGGCGCCTCCTATGACGACGAGGTGCCGCCGCCGCCCGAGACGGTGCGCGTCGATCTCGGCGAGACATTCCTCGGCGTGAGCTGGGCGCAGCTTGGCGAGCGCAGCCGGGCGTTTCACGCGAGCCAGGGCATGGGCCGTGCGCTGCCGGACGGGAAGCGGCCATTCCCGCTGCATCTGGCGTCGGGCGTGCCGGATGCGGCGCTGCCGATGGATGGGCTGCCGCACAGCCTGGCCGATCTTGCCGGCACGCTGCCCGACGGCGCCGACAGCCGCGCCATCGCCGCCGCGGGTCGCGCGATCGACGCGGCACTTGATGCTTTCCCCGATGGCATTCGCGTGGCGGATGCGCTGCATCATGCGCTCGGCCTGCTCGCCGGCATTTCGTGCCCGGGCCCTGTCGCCCGGCGCATCGCTCACAAGCGCCGCGAACTGGCCGCGGCGTCCGCGCTGGCGCTCGGCATCGGCGCCGACGCCGCTGTTCCGCCGTTGCGTGCCGGCGGTCCGGCCCGGGTGGACATCACCGTGCGGGGGGCCGCGGTCGCGATCCCGCGCCTGCCCGCGCGGTGGGCCGACGGCATTCCCGCCGATGCGCCCCCCTTCGGCACGCTCCGCGACGGCTACGACCCGTTCGGCGGCACCGAGCCGGTCGGCGCCACCCTGCGTTGGACCCATGCCGGTATCGCGGCCGCGCTGGAATGCGATCCCGCCGAACCCGTCACCCTTGCCCCAGCGCAGGACGTCACCGTGTTTCCGCGGCTGGCGATGCGGCGCGCGGCGAGCGCCACGCCGGTTCGTGTGACGGTCAGCGGTGCTGCAACGCCGTCCTACGATGCCCCGACCGTGCCCGGCCGGCTCGACCTGCCCTCGGCCGGGGCGCGGCTGTCATCGGCGCATGGCATCGCCATCGTGGAGCAGGCGACCGCCGCCATCCTCCGCGCGCCGGTCGCGATCGACGCCCGGGCCCGGGTCGGTGTCGTCGCCGGCGAGGCCGACGAGACGCTGGGGTGGCTGCGTGAGATGGACATTGCGGCCGAACCCGCCGACGTGTCAGCCGACCTGTCCAGCTTCGACGTGCTGGTGGTCGGCGTGCTCGCCTTCGGCCAGGTTCCGGCGCTGCGCGCGAATGCCGGCCGGATCGCGGCGTGGACGCAAGCGGGCGGGTCGCTCGTCACTCTCTATCATCGTCCGGGCGACGGGCTGGTGGCGCCGCTGCCGCTGCGCATCGGCAGCCCGTCCTTCCGCTGGCGCGTGACCGACCCGGCGGCGCCCGTGGCGATGTCGGCGCATCCGCTGCTGGCATGGCCGAACCGGATCGGAGAGGAAGACTGGAGAGGCTGGGTGCGCGAGCGCGGGCTGTATTTCGCCGCCGAATGGGATCCGGCCTACGTGCCGCTGCTGTCGCTGTCAGACGCAGGCGAGGCGCCGCTGCTGGGCGGGCTGCTGGCGGCGCCGGTGGGGCGGGGGCGGCACGCGCATGTCGCGCTCGCCCTGCATCACCAGCTTTCGGCGCTGGTGCCGGGTGCGTTCCGGCTGCTGGCGAACCTGGTGGCGCGGCCTAGCGCCTGACGCGGCGGCGGACCAGGCCGATGCCGGCCAGCGCCGAGCCCAGCAGCAGCAGGCTCGCCGGCTCCGGCACCGGGGTGCCGCCGAAGCTGTTGACGAAGGTCCTGCCGGTGGCGCCGAGCGGCTTGTAGTGGAGCTCGCTGGTGCCGGCGTAGTTCTTGGCGAACAGCGCGCCGTCGATGTTGTTGCTGCTGGCGACCGCGGCGTAGGGGGCGAGCACGGTGCCGCCGATCTCGCGGTTCAGTGTCAGGCTGGTTGCGTTGTAGAAGTTCCACAGGATCGAGCCGGCGTAGTTCTGCAGGTTGAAATTGGTCCCGCCGTCGAGCGTGTAGCTGCCGCCGGTCGCGGTTGCGTCGACGTTGATGACGAGCAGCTGGGCGGAGCTGAGGTTCATCGACAGGCCGCTGATGTTCTGCAGCGCCGCGGTGGTGGTGTTCAGCACGGCGACGTTGGCGACCCCGTTCACCGTGGCGGCGCCGGCGGTGATGGTGCTGCCGGACAGGCTGGAGCCGGCGGTGGTGGCAAGCGCCTTGACCGCGGTGGACAGCGCGCCGAGCTGCGACCAGACGCTGCTCGTCGTGGCCGGGAAGCTCGCATTGTAGGTGACGGAGCTGGCGCCCGGGAAGGAGCCGCCGCTGGCGGTGCCGATCCGCACGTTCAGCCCGTTGGCATTGTAGCTGGCGCCCGCGGCGCTGCCGGCGACGTTGATGGAACCGTAGCCGGCGAGGCCGGTCGGCAGCGGCGTGCCGTAGGACATGATGGTGCCGGAGCCGGTGAGGTTGCCGCCGACCAGGATCGGGCCCTCCGACTCGGAGGTGGTGGAGAAGTTGCCGGCGCCGGTGACGCCGGTGGGGGCGATGATGATGGCGTTGAAGCCTGTCAGCAGATCGGCATTGCTCGCCGCGCCTGCCTGGGCCACGAGGCCGAAAATTGCCGCAAAACTAAGCATTCCATAACGCAGCCTGTCCAGGATGGGCAGTGGGGAGCGGGTCGGCTTCGGAACGGCGTGCATAGGGAACGGCTTCCTGGTTCTGGAATGCACCTAAATTCACGAATTCTCCAAAAATTTCAACCCTCGGCGCGTAGCTTTCGACAATTTCGAACAACGCTGCACAGTTTTTATGCAATGATACGCGGTTGCCGGACCCCGCCGCGCGGGACTAGGCTCGCCCGAAAGAGCGGGAGGTCGCCATGCTCACCCAGTCCCAGATTGACGAATACAACGAGGTCGGCGCCATCGTGGTGCCGGACGTGCTTTCGCCGGCCGAGGTGGCCGAACTGCGGCGGGTGACCGACAGCTTCGTCGAGCAGTCGCGGGCGCATGCCTCGCATACCGACATCTTCGATCTGGAGGACACGCACACGCCCGCCCAGCCGCGCGTGCGCCGGATCAAGCAGCCGCATCTGCACGACCCGGCCTATGGCGCGCTGGTGCGCCACCCCAAGATCATGGCCGTGTTGAGCGCGCTGTGGGGGCCGAACATCCGCTTCGACACCGCCAAGCTGAACCTGAAATCGGCCGGGTTCGGCGCTGCGGTGGAATGGCACCAGGACTGGGCCTTCTACCCCCATACCAATGACGACCTCGCCGCCGTGGGCGTGATGATGGACGACATGGAGGTGGCGAACGGTCCGCTGATGATCATCCCCGGCAGCCACAAGGTGCCGAAGGTGTTCGACCACCATGCCGACGGCAAGTTCTGCGGGGCGATGGACCCGACCAAGAAGGAGGTCGATTTCTCCAAGGCGATCACGCTGACCGGCAAGGCGGGCTCGATCTCGGTGCACCATGTCCGCGCCGTGCACGGCTCGGCGGTGAACACCTCCAACAAGGACCGCCGGTTGCTGCTGTTCCAGTTCCGCGCCGCCGATGCCTGGCCGCTGGTCACCCCGCCCAAGTCGCTGGAGGCGTTCGACGCGCTGATGGCCGCGGGCCAGCCCACGATCGAGCCGCGCGTCACGCCGGTGCCGGTGCGCATGCCGCTGCCGCCGGCGGACCTGCAGGGCTCGATCTACGAGAACCAGAAGGGGCTGGCGAACCGGTTCTTCGACATCCCAGACGCCCTGAAGGGCAAGGCGGCCGCCGCCGCGGAGTAGCCTGCCGGGTGGCGGCCCGCGCCGCTACGTCTGCTCGACGACGACCATCCAGGTCACGCCGAACCGGTCGGCCAGCATGCCGAAGGCCGGGGAGAAGAAGGTCTGCGACAGCGGCATCTGGACCTGGCCGCCTTCGGCCAGCCCGTCGAACATCTTCTTCGCCTCGTCCGGGTCCTTGGCGGTCAGCGCCAGGGAGATGCCCTGGAAGTTCATCGTGCCGGAGCAGCGACCGTCGGTGGCCATGACCGCCGTATCGCCGATGCGCATGGCCATGTGCATCACCTTCTCCGCCGTCGTCGCATCCGGGGCGCAGCCCTCGCTGCCGGCCGGCTGGGGCGGCGCATCCTTGAAGCGCATCAGCATCGTGACTTCGGCGCCGACCGCCCGCTTGTAGAAGGCGGCCGCCTCGTCGGCGCGCCCCTCGAACGACAGGTAGGGTGTGACTTGCATCGGATCGCTTCCTCTCGCAGTTTGTATACGCCGTCCACATCGGAGTAGCACAGTAAATGGACACCGTCCACATATAAGCATGGCCATCCCGCCCGCCCAACCCGCGATACCGCGCGGCACCTACCGCCACGGCGACCTGCGTCGCGCCCTGCTCGAGGCCGGGGTGGAACTCGCGCGCGCCGGCGGGCCGGAAGCCGTCGTGCTGCGCGAGGCGACACGCCGCGCCGGCGTGGTGCCCAACGCCGCCTATCGCCATTTCCCCAGCCACAAGGCGCTGCTCCAGGCCGTGCGCGCGGTCGCGCTCGGCCGCCTGGCCGCGGCGATCGAGGCCGAGCACGCGGCGGTGCCGCCGGAGGGCGGCGATGCCGCACGTGCCCGTGCCGGGCTGCGCGCCGTCGGCCGGGCCTACATGCGCTTCGCCCTGGCCGAGCCCGGCCTGTTCCGCACCGCCTTCGCCGCCCCCGCCGAGCTGCTCGGACCGGGGCTCAGCGGCAGCGGGCCGGGCGGGCTCGACCCGTTCGAACTGCTTGCCGCGGCGCTGGACGGCATGGCCGCGTCCGGCCTCCTGCCGCCGGAACGGCGCCCCGGCGCCGAGTTCCTCGCCTGGTCGGCGGTCCATGGCCTGGCGATGCTGGTCATCGACGGGCCGCTTCATGCCTGGCCCGCGGCGCAGGCGGCGGCGATCGGCGAGCGCCTGCTCGACATGGTCGAGAAGGGGCTCTGATCAGACCGGCACCTGGATCCGTGCCCGCAGCCCACCCATGTCGCTCTCCTCCAGCGTGATATCCCCGCCATGCGCCCGCACGATGTCGCGCGCGATGGTCAGGCCCAGCCCGGTGCCGCCGGTCGTGGCTGATTCGAACGCACGGAAGGCGGATTCGCGCCGCTCGGGCGGAATTCCCGGCCCGTCGTCGTCCACCGTGACCTGCACGAAACGCTCGCCGGCACGGGCGGCGCGCAGCACCACGTGGCGGGCGTGGCGGCCGGCATTGTCGACCAGATTGGTCACTGCGCGGCGAAAGGCATCCGCGCGCAGGCGCAGGTCGAGCCCCGGCGGCGCGTCCAGCACCACCTCGGCGCCGCCGCGGCGGGCGGCAGCGGCGATCTCGGCCAACAGCTCGGCAAGGTCGACCGGCTGGGCCTGCTCGGCACCCTCGCCGCGCGCGAAGGCGAGATAGGCGTCGATCAGCCGCTCCATCTCGGCCACGTCGCCCAGCATGTCGGCCACGTCCTGCTTCACCGCCTCGTCCTGCGGCATCATCGCCAGCGCGAGGCGCAGCCGGGTGAGCGGCGTGCGCAGGTCGTGCGAGACGCCGGCCAGCATCTCGGTGCGCTGCTGCAGGAAGCGGGTGATCCGCTCCTGCATGCGGTTGAAGGCGCTGGCGGCGCGGCGCACCTCGGCCGCACCTTCCGGGCGGATCGGGCCGATGTCGCGGCCGAGGCCGAAATCCTCGGCCGCCTGGGCGAGGCGGCGCACCGAACGGACCTGGTTGCGCACGAACAGCGTGGCGATGGCGAAGACCAGCAGCGAGGAGCCGACCAGCCACAGGATGAACACCGAGAAGGTGGCGGCGAACAGGCGCTTGCGCGGTGCCTCGATGCGCAGGTTGCCGTCGGGCAGCTGCAGCGTGATGACGACCGACAGCGGGTCGGACTGCCAGTCGATGGTGAACGGGCGCTTGAGCTTGTCGTCGAGCCCAAGGGCGAGGCCACTGTTGCGCGGCGTGAGCCAGCCCGGCGCGACGGCGGGCGGCAGCGGGCCGGGGGGCTGCAGCTCCATGCGGATCTCGAACTGCTCCCAGGCGTTGCGCAGCGCCCAGTCGCGCAGGTCGGGTGCCCACGGATTTTCGACCAGGGCGACGGTGGTGGCGATCTCCGACGTGACTGCGGCTGACAGGCGGCGGGAAACCAGGTTCAGATGCGTGCCGTAGAAAATCTGCATCGCCACCGCCTGGACCACGACCAGCGGGATCAGCACCATCAGCAGGGTGCGGCCAAGCAGGCTGCGGGGGAGGAAGCGGCGGGCCTGGACCATGGCGAGGACCCCTCAAGCAAGAAAGAATCTTCTTTTTCTGAAGAAAAAGAAGCAAAAAGACTTCTATCCGTTATTCTTCGGAGGGCGCCGGCAAGGCCAGACGGACAAAAGTTTTTTGGTTCTTTTTTTCAAAAAAGAACGCCTTTCTTAAACGCCTGGCTTCAGTATATACCCCCGCCCCCGCGCCGTATGCAGGAACCGCGGCTCCCGCGGATCCGCCTCGATCTTGCGCCGCAGCCGCGTCACCTGCACGTCGATCGCGCGTTCGCCGGCGTCGTCCATCCCGAGCGCGGCCGCGATGTCCTCGCGCGTCAGCACCTCGTTGGGCCGGTGCGCGAGGGCGGCGAGCAGGGCGGCCTCGCCGCCGGTCAGGCGGACCGGGCCGGCCGGGCCGGAGAGCTCGGCGCGGCCCGGGTCGAAGCTGAGCCGGCCCAGCGGCAGCGGCCCGGCGGTCTGCGGCGCGACCGCGGGTGGCAGCGGGGTGAAGCGGCGCAGCAGGGCGCGGATGCGCAGCAGCAGCTCCTTGGCCTCGAACGGCTTGGGCAGGTAGTCGTCGGCGCCGGCCTCGAACCCGGCGATGCGGTCTTCCGGGGCGCCGCGGGCGGTGAGCAGCAGGATGGGGATTTCGGAGTGCTCGGCGCGCAGCGCGGCGGTAAGCGAGAGGCCGGATTCGCCGGGCATCATCACGTCCAGCACCATGATCTCGGGCTGCAGGAAGCGCAGCCGGTCGCGCGCCTCGGCGGCGTTCTCGGCGGTGACGACGCGGTAGCCGTTCTCGCCCAGGTAGCGCTGGAGCAGGCCGCGCAGGCGCGGGTCGTCCTCCACCACCAGGACGAGCGAATCATCCGCCATGGCTGCGGCCCGGCTCGCTGCGGTCGAGATAGGCGCGGGCCTGCTCGTCCATGATGCCGCGCATGACCCGGCGGAACCCGTCGACCGCGCCGGCGCCGGCCTCGCGATAGGCGGCGACCAGGCGTTCGCGCTGGCGCTCGAACAGGCGGCGCTCCAGTTCCGCGCCCTTGGGGGTGAGGGCGAGCAGGCGCTGGCGACGGTCGGCGCGGCCCTGTGCCTGGGCGACGTAGCCCTGCTCGATCAGCGCGCCGAGCACGCGGGCGAGGGATTGCTTGGTGATGCGCAGGATGGCGAGCAGGTCGCCGACCGACATGCCCGCGTTGCGGCCGACGAAGTGCAGCACGCGGTGATGGGCGCGGCCGAGGCCGAGCTCCTCCAGCACCACGTCGGCCGCGCCGGTGAAGTCGCGATAGGCGAAGAACAGCAGGTCCTGGGCGGCGCGGATCTCCGCCTCGCGCAGGAACAGCAGGTTGGCGCCGGCGGGGTTGGGGGCCTTGGAGTCGGCCATGGTCAGCGGCCTTGCGGCAAGCGCAGCCGGAATGGCTGGCATGAGCGCGATATAGGGCAGGATTGTTGACGTAGACGGGGATGCATTATACCTCTAGCCCGCGTAGAGCAACAATATTGCGAGGACCGCTCCCATGGCGCTTGTTCCTTTCGACGACCGAGACGGCCAGATCTGGTACGACGGTGTCATGGTTCCCTGGCGTGAGGCGAAGCTGCACGTGCTGACGCATGGGCTGCACTATGCCAGCGGCGTGTTCGAAGGCGAGAGGGCGTATAGCGGAAACATCTTCAAGCTGCGCGCCCATACCGAGCGGCTGCTGAATTCGGCCCGCATCCTGGGCTTCGAGATCCCCTACACGGCGGACGAGATCGACGCCGCCTGCATCGCGGTGGTGAAGGCCAACGGCTTCACCGACGCCTATGTGCGCCCGATCGCCTGGCGCGGCAGCGAGATGCTGGCGGTCTCCGCCCAGCATACGAAGATCCATCTGGCGATCGCGGCCTGGTCGTGGGGCGCCTATTTCGGCGCCGACAAGATGGCGGGCATCCGGCTCGACATCGCCGACTGGCGCCGCCCGCACCCGCAGACTGCGCCCACCGCGTCGAAAGCGACCGGGCTGTACATGATCGGCACGCTGTCCAAGCATGCGGCCGAGGCGAAGGGCTTCAACGACGCGCTGATGCTGGACTGGCGCGGGCAGATTTCCGAGGCGACGGGCGCCAACGCCTTCTTCGTGATGGACGGCGAGCTGCACACGCCGACCCCCGACTGCTTCCTGGACGGGATCACGCGCCGCACGGTGATGTCGATCGCGCGGCGCCACCAGATGAAGGTGATCGAGCGCCCGATCATGCCGGAGGAGATGGCCAGGGCGACTGAGGTGTTCCTGGCCGGCACCGCCGCCGAGGTGACGCCGGTGCGCACGATCGGGCAGTACGAGTTCACCCCCGGCAAGATCACCGAGACATTGCTGACCGACTACGAGCAGCTCGTCCGCATGTCGCCCGAAATCGTGGAACAGCGCGCGCCGATCTGACCCCTGCCTGCTCCCCCTTCCCGGTTCCGGGGAGGGGGCCGGGGGCGAGCAGGGCGGCCCCTACCCCAGCAGATGCTTGTGGAAGAACGCCAGCGTCCGCGCCTGCGCAAGCCGGTCGTCGATGGCGGTGTAGCTCGCCCGCTCATCGCAACCGAAACCGTGCTGGGCGCCAGGGTAGACATACACCGCCACCCCCGGCTGCGCCGCCTTCACCGCTTCGACGTCCGACATCGGGATGCCGGTGTCCTTCTCGCCGAAATGGAGCTGCACCGGGCAGTTCGGCACCTCCGTGCGGGTGCCGGCGACGCCGCCGCCGTACCAGCCGGAAGCGGCGCTGAACTTCTTCGAGCGGGTGGCGCCCCACCAGGCGACGGTGCCGCCGAAGCAGTAGCCGACGATGCCGGTCCTTGCCTTGCCGAGCGCGGCGGCCGCGGCCTCGATGTCATGGATGATGCCGGCGTCGGGCACCTTGCCGCGCAGCTCGCGGCCGCGGGCGATGTCGTCGGGGGTGTAGCCGAGCTCCACGCCGCGCTCGGCGCGGTCGAACAGGGCCGGCGAGATCACCGCGAAACCGTAGGCGGCGAAGGCGGTGCACAGGTTGCGCATGTGGTTGTTGACGCCGAAGATTTCCTGCACGACGACGAGCCCGGCCGTGGCGTCGGAGGGGCCGTCCTGCCAGGCGGCGAAGCTGTGGCCGTCGGCGGCGGTGAGCTGGATGGCGTGGCCCATGGCGGTCCCTCTTGATTGTGGCAATCTTGAGCGTGGCGAAGCAACGTGGCGAGGAGGATGGCGATATGGCGGAGATCGTCAACCTGCGGCGTGTGAAGCGCCAGCGGGCGCGCCAGGAGGAAGCGGCGCAGGCGGCGGAGAACCGCGTGCGGCATGGCCGGACCGGGGCGCAGAAGGCGGCCGATCGG
Organism: Acetobacteraceae bacterium; assembly: GCA_044225615.1. Taxonomy (GTDB): domain Bacteria; phylum Pseudomonadota; class Alphaproteobacteria; order Acetobacterales; family Acetobacteraceae; genus CAIYPH01. The sequence continues at coordinate 10,654 of JBGAIK010000005.1, forward strand.
CAGGAGGCGGCGCGTCGGGAGGCGGCACATGCCGGCCGCAAGCTGGATGTTGACGCGGCGCCGGACGGGAATGTCTGATTCCTTTACAGCGCGCCGGGGCGCGGCACGGGCGTTCGCATGAAGCTGCTGCCAAGCGTGGCCGCCACCGACACCGAATTGGAGCCGGGCGGCCGGTTGGGCGGTGGCCGGAGAAGCTGCGGCCGGATATTGCGAAATGTTGCTGGATGGAGAGTCAAAAAACTTTACACTGCTGCCGCTCCGCGATCGTTGACCGCGGTCAACAGCTTGAAAACCGGGCATTCTTGCCACTGGCACGGCCCTTGCTTAGCAGATGGCATGACGATCCCGATTGCGCCAAGGTGGTGCTCGTGGTCAAACGGATTTGAGATTGCTGAAGGGAGATCGCTATGCGCCTTCTGACCAAGACCGCCGCGGCTGTCGCATTGTTTGCCGGGCTGGGCCTGATGGCGGCGCCGGAAGCGCAGGCCGTGCCGCAGACGGTGAGCTACAACCTCGTGTTCAGCCAGGGTCAAGACCCGGTGCCCGGCCTGACCGCGACGGACTATCTGTTCACCACGGATTTCCAGAGGTGGAACCCGCTGGCGTTCCCTGGCGCTACGCTGACCGGCATCTACATCGAGGTCACGGGCAATGCCGGTGGCACCGTGAACTTCTATGACTCGACCTGCCCGGGCACTTGCACCGGCGGCGGCACCCTGATCGGCGGCGGCGTCAACCCGACCAAGGCCGGCGTGCAGATCAGCGTCGCCACGCCTGACAGCTCGGTGATCGTCCCGCTGCCGACCACGACGCTTGGCTCGTCGCAGGTCATCCCCGCCGGCGCGGTCGCCAACGGTGCCGGCTCCTTCACGCTGAACCTGACCGGCGCGACCAATACCCAGTCGCACAACGTGCTGCTCGCCGATTTCGGGCTGTTCACGGGCACCGGCTTCGCGACGACGACCGGTGGCGTCTGCGGGCTGGCCCCGTCCGCCAACAGCGCCTGCTCCTTCGTGGTGACCAACTCGACCGGCAACGTGGCCAGCCTCCCGGCCATTACCGCCAGCGAGTCCGGCTTCATCCGCTACACCTACGACGATGGCGTGCAGCTGTCGCCCGAGCCGGCCTCGATGGCCCTGTTCGGTGTCGGCCTGCTCGGCCTCGGCGCCCTGCGCCGCCGCGTCCGCCGCTAACTCTCCACCGATCTCCTGATGGGGGCGTGATCCAGCGATCACGCCCCCTTTCTGTTTTGCCACCCCTACAGGGGAAGCCTGTACGCGGTCCGGATGCGCCTGCAGGCCTTGCCAACCGCTTCCGGCTGCCACACGATCCGTGCCAGCAACGCGTCAGTTGGGACAGCGCTCTGAATGGCGGCATTGCTGGCTCTTTTCAGTGGCAAGGATGCTGGTGGTGTTGGCCGGCTCTGGCGCACCGACGGCGCATCGGGCACGACGACAATGCTCGACGTACCGGGATCGAGCCCGCTCGGCTTCAACCCGGCCTTTCTGGTTGCACTCGGCGGCAGGGCCTATTTCAGCGGGCGCGACAGCCAGGGCAAGTTGCAGCTCTGGCAATCGGACGGGACCGCAGCGGGCACCACCGTGCTTTCGGTGGCGGGCGTCTCGGCGACCAGCGCGCTTTCGCCCCTCCGGCTGGAGATAATCGGCCAGCGCATCCTGTTCTACGGAATCAACGCCGCCAACTCGCAGGAGCTCTGGCAGAGCGACGGCACCGCGGCCGGGACCACCCAGCTCAGTATCGCCAATGCCGCACTGCCAGGTCCGCAGCCGGACGAGATCGCCGGTTTCGGTAGCAAGGTGCTGTTCAGCGCCAAGGATGCCGGAAATCTTCGTACGCTCGCGATTGCCGATCCGGCGACCGGGCAGGGCACCGTGCTGGCGGTCGGGGGCGCGGCAACCTCCGGCGGGCTCGACCCGAAATTCATCACGCCGTTTGGCGGTCTTGCCTACTTCCAGGGCAAGAACGCGGCCGGTAGGCTCGGCCTCTGGGTCACGGACGGAACGGCGGCGGGAACCTCCGAACTCGGTGTCGCCGGCGCTTCGACATCCTTGGGCCTCAGCCCGTCCAGCCTGGCGGTCGTTGGCGGCAGGCTTCTGTTCGCCGGCCGCGATACCGATGGCGGGACCTGGCTGTGGAGCAGCGATGGTACTGCCGCGGGCACGGTGAAGCTTGCCGTTGTTAAACAGGGGGCGAGCGGCCTGGCACCCAGCGGCTTCACGCTGTTCGGTGGCAAGGCCTATTTCAGCGGGCTCAACGCAACCGATACGCGCGGACTGTGGGTGACGGACGGAACAGCCGCGGGAACCAGCGAGATCGCCATATCCGGTGCCTTTGCTGGCGGTGCGGGCCTCACGGCCGGCGTCAACCCGTCGAACATCGTCGATGCCGGCAGCGTGCTGCTGTTCGAAGGCGTGAATGCCGTCGGCCTGCTCACGCTATGGCGCAGCGATGGCACTTCGGCCGGGACGGTCGAGATTCCGGTGACTGGGGCAGCGGCGGCCGGGCTTATGCCGACAGCCTTCGCCATGCTCGCCCTCGGCGACGTGGCCTGCTTCGCGGCCGGGACACGCATCCGGACCGCCACGGGCGATGTGGCCGTGGAGGCGCTGGCCGTGGGCGACCGTGTCGTCACCCGTGCGGGGCGCGACGTCGCGATCGCGTGGCTGGGGCATCGGCGGCTCCGCTGCGCGCAGCACGCGCGCCCCGTTGACGTGTGGCCGGTGCACTTGGCGGAAGACGCGTTCGGGCCCGGCCAGCCGCAACGCACGCTGCGGCTCAGCCCGGACCACGCCGTGTTCGTCGATGGCGTACTGGTGCCGATCCGCTACCTCGTGAACGGGGCCACGATCGTGCAGCAACCCTGCGAGACGGTTGAATACTGGCACGTGGAGCTTGGCGCCCACGATGTGATCCTGGCCGAGGGCCTGCCGGTGGAGAGCCATTCGGGACACCGGCAACCGCGACGCCTTCGCCAATGCCGGCGCCTGGTCCGCATGACGCCCGACTTCGCCCGCGGCGTATGGGCACGAAAACGCCTGCGCCAGGCTGGTGCATGATCCGCCGGCGCTGGCGGGTGGTGCGCGCGCGCCTGCTGGCCCGCGCCTTCATGCTGGGCCATCGCCAGACGCAGGATCCGGCGCTGATGGCGCTCGCCGGCGGGCGGGCGATCCCGCCGTGGTCCACGCCCTGGGGGCTCCATTTCCGCCTGCCCCAGGCACGCGGAGGTCGTGCTGCTCGCGCGGCGCGGTTCCCGCGCAGATGCGGCGCGCCGATCCCGACCATCGGCGCCTCGGCATCCTCGTCCAGGCCCTGGCGCTCGACGGCCAGGCGCTGCCCCTGACCGACGCGCGGCTCGTGGCCGGCTGGCACGCGCCGGAGCAGGACGGGCACGCGCGCTGGACCGATGGGCGCCGGCGTGATCCGCAGCCCGGCCGCGATGGGATCGCTCACAGTGGCAACCACCCGGCTGCTGTCCTACTGGGTGGAGGCGCCGGTCAGCGATCCAGCGGCACGGCGGTCACGCTGTTGAAGGCGCTGCCGCCGGTGCCCAGGCTGATCGTGGACCACACCAGATAGACGGCGACCTTCTTCTGCGCGTCGTAGAGGCGCGAGACGCGGACCTCCTTGAACAGCGGGCTCGCCCGCTCGCCGAACACCACCTCGTTGGCCGGGAGCGTGCCGGCCACGACGCGCGTCGGCCCGGTGGCGCGGCAGGCGATGGAGAAGCGGTTGGGGTCGGTGGCGAGGCCCAGCGAGCCGGCCACGCCCCCGGTCTCGGCGCGGGAGACGTAGCAGGACACGCCCTCCACCTTCGGATCGTCGTAGCGGTCGATCACGATACGGTCGTTGCGGCCGACCAGGCGGAAGGTGGTGTCCACCGTGCCGATCCGGGCCGGGCCGTCGGCGGCCAGCGCCGGGGTGGCCAGCAGAAGGGCGAGGAGGAAGGGGCGCATCGCGGAACTCCTGGGCGATTGCCCGTGTGAATTGACACGGGTAGATTTGCACGGGCAGACCTATCACGGGAACGCGGAGGAAGCCCATGCGCCGCCCGCTCTACGACCTCCAGGCCCGCCGCAAGACCGTCAGCGTCAGTCTCAACGCCGACCTCGTCGAGAAGGCGCGCGCCGCCGGCATCAATATTTCCCGCATCGCGGAGACGGCGCTGGCAACCGCGTTTGTTGCCCACGAGCGGGAGATGCTGATCGCGGAGACACGGGAGGCTTCGGCGCTCACCGAAGCCTACATTGCCGAGCATGGCCCGCCTTTCCGTGACTGGACCAATGCCGACGACTGGCCCGACGACGATGCAGCATGAGCTCTTTGCCAATCCTGTGGCGAGCCAGCGCCGGGCCTACCCGTTCCTGACGGTGCTGCAGGCGGACATTGCGAACGGCGCACGCCGCGTCGTCGCGCCCCTGGCGCCTGGGGATGGCCGCTTCGCCACCGTGAGCAACCGCCTCCTGCCGAGCGTGACACATGACGGCCGCGCCTATGTCGTGTTTCTCCAGTCGCTCGGCACGATCGAGGCGTCTCGCCTGAAGCACCCGGTGGGTAGCATCGCCCCATGGCGCGACGACATCGCGCGGGGCCTGGATTGGCTGCTATGGGGCATCTGACCGGGCAAAGCGCGCGAAGCTCGCCGCCAGCACCGTGTAGATCGGGCGCTTGAAATCCGGCGCCAGCACCGGCAGTTCGGCCAGCTCCGCCCAGCGCCAGGCGTCGAATTCGGGATGCGGGTCGGCGTCCAATCGTATGTCGGCGTCCATACCCAGGAAGCGCAGCGCGAACCAGCGCTGGCGCTGGCCGCGAAACCGCCCGCCCAGCGCCACGCCGAGCAGCTCCCGCGGCAGGTCGTAGCACAGCCACTCGGGATGCTCGCCGATGATCTCGGCTCGGTCGGTGCCGATCTCCTCGGCCAGCTCGCGCAGCACGGCGCCGCGCGGGTCCTCCGCGGCGTCGATGCCGCCCTGCGGCAGCTGCCAGCCGCCGGGGGCGCCCTCCGCGTTGGGCAGGTCGGCGCGGCGGGCCACCAGCACGCGGCCGGCCGGATTGAACAGCACGGCGCCCACGTTGGGGCGATAGGGCAGGGCGGAGAAATCCGTCATCTCAATGCGTCTCTGCGGGGGGAAGTGCGAGGGCGCTGACCGGCACCAGGGCGAATCCGCGCGCGGGCAGCGAGACCGCCCAGGCGGCGATGCGGTCGGTGGTCATCGGCAGCGGGCCGGCGGCGAGCCCCAGCGCGGTGCCGCGCTCGCGCGCGATCTGCTCCAGCCGGGCGAGCTTCGCCTCGATCTCGCTGCGGATCGGCGGCGTGTCCACCACCACGTCCACGGCGCGGAACGGCGGCATGCCCGGGCGCTTCGGCGCCACCGCGCCGGGCCGCGGGTCGATGTAGAGCAGGCCGCGGCGGGCGATCTCCTCCAGGAGGGTGGCGAACGGCTCGGGCGCGGCGGCGTAGCGCTCGCCATGCAGGCGGCCGAGGGCGGCGGTGGCGCCGGCATAGCCGCCGAAACGCGACAGCGCCCATTCCAGCCGCTGCGCGTTCACCGCCAGGGTGTGGCTGGTCAGCAGCGAGAAGGCGCCCGCATTGTCGATGGGGAAGTTCTGCGGCTCCAGCGGCAGGGCGGCCAGCGTCTCGTGCCCGCGCGCCCGCGCCGCGCCGAGCAGCCGCTCCAGCGTGCGCGGGGCATAGGGCGAGACGGCGAAGGACACCGCGGGCGGCAGGCTGCGGACCGCCTCGTCGCTGTCCTGCTCGTTCATCCCGAAGTCGGACAGCAGCAGCGCGATGCGCGGCCGGGTCTCGGCGGGGTCACGGCCGGCGGCGTAGGCCCGCATCGGCATCCGCCCGTCGGGGCCGATGCGCGGCAGGAAGACGCCCGGGAAGTTGGCCGACGCCTCCAGCAAGGCGGAATCGGGCGGTGGGATGGCTGCGCCTGGCGGCAGTGGCCGGGCCGGGCCCGGCGCCGGCGGCCTGGCCGCAGCGGACGCGGGTGGAGCCTGCGGCTGTGCGGCGGCAGGCGGCGCGGCGGCTGACGGCGCCGGCGCGGCATGCGGAACAATCGGCGCGGCATGTTCGGTCGCCTGCCGCGACGCAAGAAAATGCAGTGCCCCGGCGCCGCCGGCGAGCACCAGCAGCGCCACGCCCCAGAAAATGCCCAGCGCCAGCAGCACCGGCCGGCGTGCGCCGCGCGGCACGGGCGCGTCCGTGGCGGTCAGGCTGCTGCCGCGCTCAGCGCGACGCCCGCCTCATGGGGGGCATCGCCCGCACCACGGTCAGCGCCTGCTGCAGCACGTAGTCGGTCTCCGGCTTGGTCACGTCGAAGGCCGGCCAGTTCTCCGGCGGCAGCTTCTGGATGTCCCTGGCGATCGCCGGCAGGTCGGTGCGCGGCGCGGCCGGGCCGGTCGGCGTGCCGCCGGTGTTGCTGATCGCGCCCTTCAGGTCGGCCTCGCGCTCCGGTCCGAAATGCGGCGGCTCGGTCCGCGTCGCATGCACCTCGATGTCGGGGGCGATGCCGAGCCCCTGGATCGACCGGCCGGACGGCGTGTAGTAGCGCGCCGTGGTCAGGCGCATCGCGCCGCTGCCGGGCAGCGGGATCACCGTCTGCACGCTGCCCTTGCCGAAGCTGCGCATGCCCATGATCACCGCGCGGCGATGGTCCTGCAGCGCACCGGCCACGATCTCGCTGGCCGAGGCGGAGCCGCCGTTGATCAGCACCACAACCGGCAACCCACCGGTGATGTCGCCGTCCTTGGCGTTCCAGCGCTGGCTGTCCTCGGTATGGCGCGCGCGGGTGGAGACGATCTCGCCCTGGTTGACGAAGTCGTCGGACACCGAGATGGCCTGGTCCAGCAGCCCGCCCGGATTGTTGCGCAGGTCCAGCACCACGCCCTTCAGCCGGTCGCCCGACTGCTGCTTCAGATTGGCCAGCGCCCGGCGCAGGCCCGGATTGGTCTGCTCGTTGAAGCTGGTCAGGCGGATATAGGCGATGTCGCCGCCCTCCAGCCGCGACTTCACCACCTGGATCTTGATCTGTTCGCGCATCATGGACAGCTCGATCGGCTGGTCCACGCCGGCGCGCTTGATGGTCAGCGTGATCCGGCTGGCCGGCGCGCCGCGCATCTTCTCCACCGCCTCGTTGAGCGACAGCCCCTGCACCGTCTTGCCGTCCAGCGCCACGATCAGGTCGCCCGCCTTCACCCCGGCCCGGCTCGCCGGCGTGTCGTCGATCGGCGAGATCACCCGGATGTAGCCGTTGTCCTGCGTCACCTCGATGCCCAGGCCGCCGAACTCGCCCCTGGTCTGCACCTGCATGTCGCGGAACTGCTTCGCGTTCATGTAGCTGCTGTGCGGGTCGAGCCCGGTCAGCATGCCGTTGATCGCGTTCTCCACCATGTCCTTGTCGTTGACCGGCTCGACATACTCGGCCCGCACCCGCTCGAACACGTCGCCGAACAGGGTCAGCAGCCGATAGGTCTCGGAGCGGCTGGCATCCTGCGCGAAGGCGGAGGGCATGAGGGTCAGGCCGAGATGCTTTTCAAGCTGCACCGAGACCGGCCCCGCAACGGCACCCGCCACGAACGCCGCGCCCAGCAGCAGACCAGTGCGAAGCCTCATATCCAGGTCCCCTTCATGCCCGGCCCGAATCCCGAACCGACAGCCATATTGGTCCAATGCGGCGGGCTGAGAAGCCCGGAAGATTGATCTCAACGGAAAACTCAGCCTTTCGCACGCAGGAAAGGTGCCGGATTGACCGGCTGACCGTCCTTGCGCAACTCAACATACAGGGATGGGCGGCCACCCGCCGCCCGCGGGTCCCACCCGGGCATCACGCCCACCGGCTCACCCGCCTGCACCGACTGCCCAACCTGCACGTCGAGCCGCTCGAAGCCCGACAGCACGAAATGATACCCCCCGCCGCAATCCACGATCAACAACTGTCCGAAGCTGCGGAACGGACCAGCATAGACCGACCGCCCCAGGCATGGCGACACCACCCGCGCGCCCGACGCAGCCTGATAGGACAGCCCCACCGCCGGCCCCGCATCGGTCGGCTCGCCGAATCCCCGCACCACCGCGCCTGCCACCGGCGGAATCAGGTTCCCGCGCGGTGCCGCCAGCCCCGGCCCCGGCGGCCGGTTCAGCGCCTGCTGCGCCCGCGCCGCATCGGCCTCGGCATCGCGCCGTTGCCGCTTGCGCATGCTCGGCTTCGGCCCGCGCCCTGGCCGCCGCCGCCCGCTGCTCCTCCTGCAGCTTCTGCAGGGCCGCCCGCAGATTGGCCGCCCGTGCCGCCTCCGCCGCCGCCAGCCGCGCGGCCTCCGCCGCGCTGTCCAGCGCCAGCCGCCGCTCGTCGCGCGCGCCGTCGCGATATCGGCATCCAGCGCCTCGCCCCGCCTCGGCCTGCGCCGCCCTGCGCCGCCGCCAGGCCCGGCAGCTCTGCATCGATCTGGCGCTGCACCGCCGCCACCGCCGCCTCGCTCCGCCCGCACCGCGGCCGCATCCGCCTCGATCTGCCGCGCGATCGCCTGCAGCACGATCAGCCCCTGCACCGACCGCTCCGGGGCATCGGCACGGCCAGCAGCGTCTCGGCCGGATACAGCGCCAGCCGCTCGATCAGCGGCAGCAGCGGCGCCAGGTCCGCGGACCGCGCCGCCAGCCGCGCCTCCGCCTCCGCCCGCCGCTGCGCCAGAACCTCGATCCGCGCACTCGCCGCCGCCACCGCCTGCTCCAGCTCCCGCAGCCGCGCCGCCGCCTCCGCCCGCCGCCGGCCCAGCCGCTCCTCCTCCACCCGCGCCGCCTCGGCCCGGGCCTGCGCCGCCCGCTGCGCCTCCATCTGCGCCCCGCTCCGCTCCGCCTGCCGCAACTGCTCGGGCGTTGGCGGGCCGGCGGCGGACAGGGCCAGGGCGGCGAGGAAGAGAAGGCCGGGGCTGCGCCCCCAGACTCCCCCGACCAGGGGCTTTGCCCCTGGACCTCCCAAGGGCCGGGAGGCCCTTGGAACCCATGACTCAAGAGAAGGGTCTTGGAGGAGGGGGCTATCGAGAGGCTGCGACATCTCCCCAGCCCCCTCCTCCAAGACCCTTGCTTCCTTGAACCACGCGGGGATCAAAGGGCCCCGGCCCTTTGCGGGTCCAGGGCAGCGCCCTGGTCCGGGGTCCGGGGGTGAAACCCCGGCCTTTCTTCCTCACCGCTCCGGCCTCCGTCAGCCGCCGGCCCGTCATTTCCGGCGGCTGGGGCAGGCCGAGCAGGTGCAGGAGGGTGGGGGCGATGTCGGCGAGGCGGCCGTTGTGGAGGGTGGTGCCGTGGATGCCGGCGAGGAGCACGGGGACGGGGTTGGTGGTATGGGCGGTGTGCGGGCCGCCGGTGTCCGGGTCGCGCATGAGTTCGCAGTTGCCGTGGTCGGCGGTGACGAGCAGGGCGCCGCCCTGGCGGGCGATGGCGGCGGCGATGCGGCCGAGGCAGGTGTCCACGGTTTCGACGGCCTTGACGGCGGCCTCCAGGCTGCCGGTGTGGCCGACCATGTCGGGGTTGGCGAAGTTCAGCACGATGAGGTCGTATCTCGCGGCATCGATGGCCTGGACGGCCTTGTCGGTCAGTTCGGGGGCCGACATTTCGGGCTGCAGGTCGTAGGTGGCGACCTTGGGGGAGGGGACCATGATGCGGTCCTCGCCTGGGTTGGGGGTTTCGATGCCGCCGTTCAGGAAGTAGGTGACGTGGGGGTATTTCTCGGTTTCGGCCATGCGCAGCTGGGTGCGGCCGGCGGCGGCCACGACCTGGCCCAGCAGGTTGGTCATGGTCTGCGGCGGAAACAGGGTGAGCAGCTGCCTGGCGAGCTGGTCGCTGTACTGCGTCATGCCGGCCAGGGCCGCGAAGTTGATGTGGCGGGGCCGGGGAAAGCTGTCGAAATCGGGATCGACGAGCGTGGCGAGAATCTCGCGGACGCGATCGGCACGAAAGTTGAAGCAGAGCAGCCCGTCGCCGTCCTGCATGCCGCGATAGCCGGCGACCACCGCCGGCACCACGAACTCGTCGGTCACGCCGTTGCCGTAGGCGGCATCGATGACGCTGGCGGCGTCGGCGAAGCTCGGGCCTTGCGCCTCGGCCATGGCGAAATGCGCCTTGGCCACACGGTCCCAGCGCTTGTCGCGGTCCATGGCGTAGTAGCGGCCGGAGACGGTGGCGATGGGCGTGCCCTCCGGCAGGGCGCGCATCAGGCGCTGGATATCCTCGCCTGCCGAGCGGGGTGGCGTGTCGCGGCCGTCAGTGAAGGCATGCACCACGCTGGGCACGCCGGCCTGGGCCAGGATGCGGGCGAGGGCGGCGGCGTGGTCCTGGTGGGAATGCACGCCGCCGGGGGAGACCAGGCCGAACAGATGGCACGTGCCGCCGCTGGCCTTGAGCTTGCGGATGTATTCGCCCAGCGCCGCGTTCCCCGCCAGCGTGCCGTCGGCGACGGCCTCGCCGATGCGCGGCAGGTCCTGCATCACCACCCGGCCGGCGCCGATATTCATGTGCCCGACCTCGGAATTTCCCATCTGCCCCGCGGGCAGCCCGACATCGAGGCCGGAGGTGCGCAGGAAGGCGTGGGGAAAGGTGGCCCAGAGCCGGTCGAAATTGGGCGTGCGGGCTTGCAGCACGGCGTTGTCGGCCGGGTCCGCGCGCCAGCCCCACCCGTCGAGGATGACGAGCATGACGGGGCGCGGCGCTTGCGTGGCGGACATCTTCGGCTCCTCGGGTCGCAGGGTTGTTCCCTACCCGGGCGTGGTCGCGCAAACAACTTTCGCGCTTCCCGCGCGTAGGCTATGTCGCAGCGCAGCAAGACCGGAGCCTGCGCCTATGAACCTGGATGCCATTCCGATCGGCAAGTCTCCGCCGGACGACGTGAACGTGATCATCGAGGTGTCGATCGGCGGCGAGCCGATCAAGTACGAGATGAACAAAGAGGCCGGCACGCTGTTCGTGGACCGCTTCCTGCACACGCCGATGCGCTATCCCGGCAATTACGGGTTCGTGCCGCACACGCTGTCCGATGACGGCGACCCGATCGACGTGCTGGTGGCCAATACGCGGCCGATTGTGCCCGGGGCGGTGATCAACGTGCGGCCGGTGGGCGTGCTGAAGATGGAGGACGATGGCGGCGGCGACGAGAAGATCATCGCCGTGCCGGTGCCCAAGCTGACCAAGCGCTACATCAACGTGCACGAGGTGACCGACCTGCCGGAGATCACGCGGGACCAGATCCGCCACTTCTTCGAGCACTACAAGGATCTGGAGCCCGGGAAATGGGTGAGGGTGATCGGCTGGGGCGGCGCGGATGAGGCGCGGCAGCTGATCTCGGAGGCGATCGGGCGGGTGCGGAAGAAGTAGCAGAAGCAAGTACGACAGAGAGACGGCGAGGCAGCGTGAAGAAAGGTGTGAATACTTCTTCCCGCGGCCTCGCCGTCTCTTTGTCTATCTGCCTGCTTCGCTCGCAGCCCCCGGCCACGGCGAGACCGCCCGGCTCGGCGCCAGCTGCTTGCGGCCGTCGCCGATCATGCCGCCCCGGCGCGAAGCGCGCATGGACGACGGTCGACGAAGCCACGTCGGGCAGCACGTGACGCAGCATGACGCCCAGCGGCGAGGCGCCGACGGCACGGGCCGCGACCACCCCTGCGCTCCCGCCCGCGCGAGGGCGCTGCCGGCCGAGGCCGGCCATCCGAACGGCCTCATGCCGCGCGGCGACGGGCGGATTCACCTGCATGGGGTTTCGCCGGGACAGGAAGCGATCCTGCGGCGCGGTATGAAGACATCATGCCCCGCCTGAACTGGACGCCGACCCTGCCCGCATCCGAGAAGCGCGCGTTCAGCCTGCCGGCAGGGCAAGCCGGCCATATCGATACGATGGTGCAATCCGGCTCATATGCGTCCGCCAGCGAGGTCGTGCGCGCCGGATTGCGGGCGCCTCCGTACCTTCGGCTTCGAGCGCCGCGTCACCTTCGTGTTCCATGTCGGCAGCGGCGACGTCACGATCCAGCGCATCCTGCACGGCGCCGCCACCTGGGCCCCGCTTTCCCTGGGTAGCGCTACGGCCGCCCCGCCCGATGGTACGGATGCCCCGCCGCGATGGCCCGTGCGCGGTAGAGCTGCTCGGCGAGCATCGTGCGCACCAGCAGATGCGGCCAGGTCATCACGCCGAACGAGAGTGCGTGGCCGGCGTGGGCCAGCACCGGGGCGTCGAAGCCTTCCGCGCCGCCGATCAGGAAGCAGACAGGGCGGCCGGTTTCGATCCAGCCGGTGAGGGCGGCGGCGAAGGCCTCGCTGGTCATCGCCCGGCCGCCGAGGTCGAGCGCGACGGCGATGGCGTTGGCGGGCAGCGCGGCCAGCAGCGCGGCACCCTCGCGGCGCCTGATCTCGGGGGCGCTGCCCTTGCCATCGGGCACCTCGGTCACCGCGAGCCTCGGCCGCAACCGCGCGGCGTAGCGGGCGAACAGCGCCGCCTCCGGCCCGCTGCCCAGCCTTCCGACCGCGATCAGCCGCAGCTCAGCCAGCTTCCGGCTTCTCCTCGTCCAGCTCGGCGCCCCACATCTTCTCGAGCCCGTACAGCGCCCGCGCCTCCGGCTTGAACAGGTGCACCACGATGTCGCCGGCGTCGATCAGCACCCAGTCGGAGCCGGATGCGCCCTCGATCTGCACCCGCCGGAGCCCGGCGGCATGCAGCTTCTCCTCCAGATGGGTCGCGATGGCGGCGATCTGGCGGTCGGCCAGGCCGGTTGCGATCACCATGCGGTCGGTGAAGGCGGCGCGGCCGGCGAGGTCGAGGGCCACGATGTCCTCGGCCTTGTCGTCCTCCAGGCTGGTGACGATCACCTTCTGCAGGGCATCGAGCCGCGCGGCCTCGGTCGGCTTCGTGCGCGCGCGCTTCGGCGCCGGTCCGGCCGCCGCCGCCTTCTTGCGCGGCGTGCCGGGCGGTGCGGGCAGGCTGGTCAGCGGTGTGCGCGGCCCGGCGCGCTTGGCGGCCGGCTTCTTCGCGGTTGGCTCCGCGGGCGGAGCGGGCGGCTTCCTGGCGATGGTCCTAGACTCCCGAAAGGGCGGCACGGATGGCCGAGGCGGAGGCGGAATGCTGCGGCGCCGGGAGGAACGTCCAGGCGGGCGCGGCAAGGTCGGCGAGCGCCGGAGCGTGGCGTGGCTGGCGGCGGGCGGCATGCAGCCGAAGCGCGGCGCGCCCGGCGAGCGCGCGCTGATTGTAGGTGGGACGCGGCAACACGGCAAATGGCACGGCGCGCGCCATCGCCACCCAGTGCCGCCAGCGCGGCAGCTGCACCAGGTTGTCCGCGCCCATGAGCCACACGAAGCGCGCGCGGGGGAACCGGGTGCGCAGCGCATGCAGCGTGTCCACGGTGTAGCGGGTGCCGAGTGCCGCCTCGATGTCGGTCGCAACGATCTGCCGCCCGTCCGCGATGGCGCGGGCGGAGGCGAGCCGCGCGGCCAGCGGCGCCATCCCGGCGCGCGGCTTGAGCGGATTGCCCGGCGAGACCAGCAGCCACACCTGTCCCAGCCGGAGCCGCCGCAGCGCGTGCCGGGCGACGTGCAGGTGGCCCGCATGCGCCGGGTTGAACGACCCGCCGAGCAGGCCGATGCGGATGTTCCTGCGGTCGCCGTGGCCGGGGATCAGGGCCGCACCATCATGGACGAATCTGGCCGGTGCCGAGGACGTGGTAGCGGAAGGTGGTGAGCTGCTCCAGCCCGACCGGCCCGCGCGCATGGATCCGCCCGGTGGCGATGCCGATCTCGGCGCCGAAGCCGAACTCGCCGCCGTCGCAGAACTGGGTGGAGGCGTTCCACATCGCCACCGCCGAATCGACACCGTTGAGGAACCGCGCCGCCGCGTCCGCATCCTCGGTGACGATGGCGTCGGTGTGCTCGCTGCCATGGCGCACTATGTGGCGGATGGCATGGTCCACCCCGTCCACCACCGCGACGTTCAGCACCGCATCGAGCCATTCGGTGTCGAAATCGGCGTCGTTGGCGGCCGGCAGGTCGGGCACGATCGCCCGCGCCCGCGGGCCGGCGCGGAAATCGCAGCCCAGCGCCCGCAGGTCGGCGACGAGTGCCGGCAGCAGGGAAGGGGCGATGGCGGCGTCGATCAGCAGCGTCTCGGTGGAGCCGCAGACGCCGGTACGCCGCATCTTGGCGTTGGCGAGCACGCGGCGGGCCATGGCGGGGTCGGCGGCTTCGTGGACGTAGGTGTGGCAGCGCCCCTCGGCATGGGCGAGCACCGGAATCCGCGCCTCGCGCTGCACCCGCTGCACCAGCGACTTGCCGCCGCGCGGGATGATCAGGTCGATCAGCCCGGCCGCGCCCAGCATCGCCGCGACATAGGCGCGGTCGGTCTCGGGCGGGATCTGCACCGCGCCGGCGGGAATGCCGTGCGCCGACAGCCCGGCCATCAGCGCCGCGTGGATCGCCCGTGCGGAGTGGAACCTGTCCGACCCGCCGCGCAGGATCACCGCGCTGCCGGCCTTCAGGCACAGCCCGGCGGCATCGGCACCCACGTTCGGCCGGCTTTCGTAGATCATGCCGATCACGCCCATCGGCTGCGGCACGCGGCGGATCACCAGCCCGTTCGGCCGTGTCCAGTCGCCGAGGCTGCGCGCCAGCGGATCGGGCAGGTCGGCGATCTCGTCGAGCCCCTTGGCCATCGCCTCGACCCGCGCCGGCGTCAGTGCCAGCCGGTCGCGGAAGGCCTTGGTGCCGCCGGCCGCGTCGAAGGCGGCGAGGTCCCTGGCATTGGCTTCCACGATGGCATCGCGGGCTGCCCGCAGTTCCGCCGCGGCCGCCCGCAATGCGGCATCACGCACCGGCGCCGGCAGCCGCGCCAGCACGGTGGCGGCACCGCGCGCCGCCACGGCGGCAGCGCGGAGCCAGTCGGCGGCGCGGTCGGTTTCAGCGTCCATCTGCGTTTCCCAATCAAACTGTGCCGCAACCGCGGCAACGAAGGAAGCCTAGAGCAGCGCCAGATCGTCGCGATGGATGATCTCGTCGCGCCCGCGCCAGCCCAGTATCGCCTCGATCTCCTGGCTCCTGTGCCCGATGATCCGTGCCGCGTCGGCGCTGCCATAGGCGGACAGGCCGCGGGCCAGCGGCCGCCCGTCCAGATCCTGCACCGTCACCGCATCGCCGCGCCCGAACCCGCCGGTCAGCCCGCGCACGCCGGCCGGCAGCAGCGAGCGGCCCTGGGCCAGCGCGCGGGCCGCCCCGGCATCCACCGTCAGCGCGCCCTGCGGCTGCAACGTGCCCAATATCCACAGCTTGCGCGCCGACCGCCCCTCGGGCGCCGGCAGGAACCAGCTGCAGCGGGCACCCTCGGCCAGCGCCTTCAGCGGATGCTCGGTATGGCCCAGCGCGATGGCCATCGCACAGCCGGCGCCGGTGGCGATGCGGGCCGCGATCAGCTTGGTGCGCATGCCGCCGCTGGAATAGCCGGGTGGCGGTTCGCCGCCCATCGCCTCGATCTCCGGGGTCAGCGCCTCCACCACCGGCAGATGCTGCGCCGCCGGGTCGCGGCGGGGATCGGCGGTGTAGAGGCCATCGATGTCGGACAGCAGCACCAGCTGGTCGGCCTGCACCATCTCCGCCACCCGCGCCGCCAGCCGGTCGTTGTCGCCGAAGCGGATCTCCGCCGTGGCCACGCTGTCGTTCTCGTTGATCACCGGGATGCAGCCGAGCCCCAGCAGCGTCGTCAGCGTGGCCCGCGCGTTCAGGTAGCGGCGCCGGTCCTCCAGATCCTCCAGCGTCATCAGCAGCTGGGCGGCGGTCAGCCCCTGCGCCTGGAGCGCCTCGGTCCAGGCCTGGGCGAGGCGGATCTGGCCGACGGCGGCGGCGGCCTGCTTCTCCTCCAGCCGCAGCAGCGTCTTGCGGGTGAGCTTGAGCGACCGCCGCGCCAGCGCGATGGCGCCCGACGACACCACGATCACGTCCGTGCCGCGCGCCCGCAGGGCCGCGATGTCCTCGGCCACGCCGTTGAGCCAGGCCATGCGCGGGGCGGCCTTCTGCGCGTCCACCAGCAGCGCGCTGCCGATCTTCACCACCAGCCGGCGGGCGGAGGCGAGCGCGGGCGTCATGCCGCGCGGGCCCGGCGGGCGCGGGCGATCTCGGTCCAGATCGCGCCGAGCAGTTCCGGCATTCCTGTCCCCGCAATGGTGGACACCACGAAGACCGGTGCCCCGGACGCCTTGGCCAGCGCCGCGCGCCGGGCCGAGGCCTCGCGCGGCGTCATCGCGTCGGCCTTGTTCAGCACGATCAGCTCGGGTTTTTCGGCGAGGCCGCCCTCATAGGCGGCAAGCTCCGCGCGGATCGTCCGCCACGCCTGCACCACGTTCCCCGCCGCGCCGTCGATCAGATGCACCAGCACCGCGCAGCGTTCCACATGCCCCAGGAACCGGTCGCCCAGCCCCGCCCCCTCATGCGCCCCCTCGATCAGTCCGGGAATGTCGGCGACGACGAATTCCTGGCTGTGCGACAGCCGCACCACGCCGAGCTGCGGATGCAGCGTGGTGAACGGATAGTCGGCGATCTTGGGCTTGGCGGCCGAGACGACGGACAGGAAGGTGCTCTTCCCCGCATTCGGCAGCCCGACCAGCCCGGCATCGGCGATCAACTTCAGCCGCAGCCACACCCAGCGCTCCTCTCCCGGCCAGCCCGGATCGGCCCGCCGCGGCGCGCGGTTGGTGGAGGACTTGAACCGCGAATTGCCGAACCCCCCGTCGCCGCCCTTCAGCAGCGTGATCCGCTTGCCCGGCGCATCGAGGTCGGCGAGCATGATCTCGCGCTCGTCGTCGAAAATCTGGGTGCCGATCGGCACCTTGATCACCACGTCCTTCGCACCCGCCCCGGTCTTGTCGGACCCTGCCCCGTTGCCGCCCTTGGCGGCGCGGAAATGCTGCGTGTAGCGGAAGTCGATCAGGGTGTTCAGGTTCTGCACCGCCTCGAAGACGATATCGCCGCCCTTGCCGCCATCGCCCCCGTCCGGGCCGCCGAACTCGATGAACTTCTCGCGCCGGAAGGCGACGACGCCGTTGCCGCCGTCGCCGGAGCGGCAATAGATCTTGGCCTGGTCGAGGAATTTCATGGCGGGATGCCTGAACGAAAACGGGGGCCGGCGTGGCGCCGACCCCCGTATGAAAGCGTGTGTGGGGCGCGGCGCGTTATTCTGCGGCGGCCGGCAGCGGGGTGACGGAAACCTGCACGCGGTCGTCGGCGCGACGCTGGAAGGTCACCTTGCCATCGATCAGCGCGAAGATGGTGTGGTCGCGGCCGAGCCCGACATTGCTGCCCGGCTTCATCTTGGTGCCGCGCTGACGGACGATGATGTTGCCGGCAACCACGTCCTGGCCGCCGAACTTCTTCACGCCGAGGCGCCGGCCTTCGGTATCGCGCCCGTTGCGGGACGAGCCGCCGGCTTTCTTGTGTGCCATGGGTTGGTTCTCCTCAGCCGGTGATGTCGGCGACGCGCAGCACGGTCACGTGCTGGCGATGCCCGTTCCTGCGGCGGCTGTTCTGCCGGCGGCGCTTCTTGAAGATGATGACGGTGTCCAGCCGGTCCTGCGCGATCACGGTGGCGGTGACGGTCGCGCCCGCCACGGTCGGCGCGCCGATCGTCAGGTTGCCGTCGCGGCCCACGGCGAGCACGTCGGTGAAGGTCACGGTGCTGCCGGCCTCGGCCTCGAGCTTTTCCACCTTCAGCACCGCATTCGGGGTCACGCGATACTGTTTTCCGCCGGTGCGGATGACTGCGAACATCGACCTGGATCCTGTAAGACCGCCGCACAACCGCGGCAAGGCGGCCAGTTGCCTGGCTGCCGGAAGGCGCGGGTTATAGCGCGGGGGTGCGGCTTGTCAACAAAGCATGGCGCACGAACGGGCCGAATTGGCTTGAACCCGCGCCTGGGACATCCCAGAGTTGTGCAGCCATGAGCGACCGTCCCGACGACCCGGTTCTCGTTCTGCTGCGCCGGCTCGACCTGGTCGAGAGCTGAGCTTCACGCGGCACCCCGCGGCCCCGGCCATTCCGGACGTGGGTCCGTGCCATGCACGGTCATGTTCGCGCCCTCGGTCGCCCGCACCGGCACGCTGGCGTGGTCAAACCCGTCGAGGCAGAACACGTTCACCCCATAGTGGTCGGGTGCGGCCCGCTTGCGGTGGAACACGTAGATGCCGCAGCCGGCGCAGAAGAAATGCTGCGCCCGGTGCGTGTTCCACGTGTAGCGGCTCAGCCGGTCCTGTCCCGCCAGCACCGTCAGCGCCGCCTCCGGCACCTTCACCATCACCGCGTTGCGCTTCACGCACAGCGAGCAGTCGCAGGTGGTGAGCTCCACGACCGGCGCCTCGATGCTGAACCGCACCGCGCCGCAATGGCAGGACCCGGGCAACGCCATCAGATCTCCGCCTCCCCTTCCAGGTAGAACACGCAGCTGCCGCGCAGCTCCACCCGCTCGCCCACGAGGCGGCAACGCACCTCGCCACCGCGTGCCGAGGCCTGCCAGGCGCGGAAACTGCCGCGGCCCAGCCGCCCGGCCCAGAACGGCGCCAGCGCGCAATGGGCACCGCCCGTCACCGGGTCTTCCGGAATGCCCTTGGCCGGCGCGAAATAGCGGCTGGTGAAGTCGTAGGGCGCATCGCCCGGTGCCGTGGCGATCACGCCGGCCCGGTCGAAGGCGGCGATCCGCGCCATGTCCGGCCGCAGTCCGCGCACCGCGGCGGCGGTGTCCAGCACGGCGATGAAGTTGAAGCCATCCTCGTGCACCTCGGCGACGATCGCGCCGAGTGCCTCCGCCAGGCCCGGCGGCATCGCCACCCTGCGGCACGGGCGGGCCGGAAAATCCATCGCATACCCGTCCGCCTCGCGCGTCACCGTCAGCGCGCCCGAGGCGGTGTGGAACACCACCTGCCCGCGCCCCGGCTGCAGCCGCTCCATCACCACCGCCGCGCTCGCCAGCGTCGCATGGCCGCACAGCGGCACCTCGGTCGTCGGCGTGAACCAGCGCAGCCGGTAGTCCGCCCCCTCCGGCACGATGAAGGCGGTCTCGGCCAGGTTGTTCTCGGCGGCGATGGCTTGCAGCGCCGCATCCGCGAGGAACCCCTCCAGCGGCATCACCGCGGCCGGGTTGCCGGCGAAGCGGTGCGCGGTGAAGGCGTCCAGCTGGAAGATCGGGGTGCGCATGGCAGGGGTCCAATCACGGTTGAGGCCCGGCGATCTACGTGCGAAACAGCCGCATGAAAATAGCCAATCCAGGATTGGACTCCCCGATGGACTTCCGGCCCAACCCCGACGGACCACCGCTCTACCTTCAGCTCGCCGCCGCGCTGGCCGATGCCATCCGCGCCGGCCGCATCGCCCTCGGCACCCGCCTGCCATCGGAGCGGCTCTGCGCCACGCAGCTCGGCCTCAGCCGCACCACCGTCACCGCCGCCTACCAGGAACTGAAAGCCATGGGCCTCGTCCACGCCCATGTCGGCCGCGGCGCACAGGTCATCGCCGACGACCCCGACCGTGCCGCCACCGCTGCCGTGGCCTGGCCGCTGCTCGCCGCCCGCCCCGCCCCGGCCGCCGCCGCGCCGCCGCCGGCCGGTGCCATCGCCTTCGGCGACGGCTGGCTCCATCCTTCGCTGCTGCCCCACGCCGCACTCGCCGCCGGCGCCACCCGCGCCCTCGGGTCGGGCGCGCTCGCCGCTGCGGCGCCCATCCGCGGACTGCCCGGCCTGCGCGAGGCGCTGGCCGCCCGCAGCAGGACCCACCCCGACGAAATCCTCGTCACCGGCGGCGCCCAGCAGGGCCTCAACGTCATCGCCCGCGCCTTCCTCGCGCCCGGCGACGCGGTCGCCTGCGAGAGCCCCACCTGGCACGGCGCCATCCGCGCCTTCCGCGCCGCGGGTGCCGAGCCGGTCGGCGTCGCCATGGACCGCGACGGCATCGATCCCGACGCCCTCGAAGACACGCTGCTCCGCCGCCGCCCCAAGCTCGTCTACCTGATCCCCAGCTTCCACTGCCCCACCGGCCGCCTGCTGGGGCTCGACCGCCGTCGCCGCGTGCTCGAGCTCTGCGCCCGCTTCCGCACCCCCATCGTCGAAAGCCACGTCTACGGCGACCTCGCCTTCGCCCCCGCGCCACCGCCGCTCAAGGCACTCGACACCGACGGCATCGTCATCCACCAGGGCAGCGCCGCCAAATCCATCAGCCCTGCCTTGCGCCTCGGCTGGCTCGCCGCCCCGCGCGCGGCCCTCGACCTGCTTGCCCCCGCCAAGGCCAGCCTCGACCTCTCGACCCCGACCCTGCCCCAGGCCGTCCTCGCCGACTTCCTCGCCAGTCCCCACGCCGCCCGCCACCTCGCCACGCTGCGCACCAGCCTCCAGCGCCGCCGCGACGCCATGCTTGCCGCCCTCGCCCGCAACTGCCCCGGCCTGCACTGCACCGCGCCCCAGGGCGGCCTCTACCTTTGGGCGACCCTGCCCGACCGCCTCGCCGCCGCCACCGTCGAGGCCGAGGCCGCCCGTGCCGGCCTCGCCATCCGCGCCGGCAACAGCTTCCTGCCCGCCGGCGGAACCTCCCGCCACATCCGCCTCTGCTTCGCCGCCCCCGAAGAAGCCGACATCGAGCCAGGCACCCGCCGCCTCGCCCATGCGCTCCACACCCCCACCGCCCCCCACCCCCCCGAAACCAGCGTCGCCCCGGTCTGACGGCGGAGCGGGGCAGGCGCGGGAAGCAAGCAAGGCGGGGGGCGCTGCCCCCTCGACCCCCGCCAAGGGCTGAGCCCTTGGAACCCCACATTTGCGGGTCTTGAAGCAGTGGGGGCCAACCCAGCGGTAGCAACCGCCGAGTTAGCCCCCTCCGCTTCAAGACCCTTAGACGAATGGATCCCAAAGGCTCAGCCTTTGGCGGGGTCCAGGGGCAGCGCCCCTGGCCTTCCTTTCTTCCTTGCGGCTCCCGCTCCGCCCTCAGCCCGGCACGACGAACGGCTTCGCGGCGACGTCGTAGGCGTTGTAGCCCAGCGTGTCGCGATGGTCGGCCGGGGCCAGGGCGAGGTCGGAGGTTGCGTTGCCGGCCTGCATGGCCGCGAGGCCCGACCGCATGCCGGCGATGGCGGGCGAGAGCAGGGTGGGCGGGTAGGTGCCGATCTTGAAGCCCATCGCGGCGGCCTGGGCGGCGGTCGGGATCGGGTTGCCGAGGGACTGCACCACGTTGAAGGACGGCTTGCCCTTGGCGGCCTTGATGGCGCGGGCGATCTCCTCGGGGTTGGCCGGCGAGTCGAGGAACAGGATGTCCGCACCTTCCTCGACATACATCTCGATGCGGGCGACGGCCTCGTCGATGCCGGCGGTGGGGCGGCAGTCGGTGCGGGCGAGCACGCAGATGCCCGATTCCTTCGCGGCCTGCACGGCGGCGCGGATCTTCATGCGGGCTTCCTCGCGCGGGATGCAGGGCTTGCCGGCGGAGGTGAGCGCCCGCGGGGTGATCTTGTCCTCGATCAGGATGGCGGCGGCGCCGGCGCGGCCATAGGCACGCACCGTGCGCTGCACGTTCATCGGATTGCCGTAGCCGTGGTCGGCGTCGGCCAGCACCAGCGTCTCGGGCGCGGCGCCGCGGACCATGTTGAACGAGTCGAACATCTCCGCGAACGAGACCAGGTCGAGGTCCGGCCCGCCCAGCCGCCCGGCCGCGACGCAGGAGCCGGAGAGGAACGCGGTCTTGAACCCGGCGGCGGCGGCGAGCTTGGCGCTCAGCCCGTCCCACACGGCAGGCATCTGGATCATGCCGGGCTCGGCCATCAGGGCGCGCAGGCGATCGGGCGGGGTCATCTTACATCCTCGGACGTTGTTGTCGCCGCACGCTACAGGGCTGCCCTGCGCGCGAAAATCCCGCAGGCGCCGCCTGGGCCGGTTTTCCGTCCCGCGCGGACGCGCCATGATCGGCGCGCATGCCAGGGAAGGACGAGGGAATGCGCGTCGCCATCATCCATGTCGGCCAGGAAACGAACGACTTCAATCCGATCCCGGCCACCCTCGACGACTTCCGCCAGTTCGGCATTGCCGAGGGGCCGGAGATCCTGACCCGCATGGCCGGGCTTGGCCAGGTCGGCGGCATGATGGATGCGGTGGCCGAGACGGGGATGAACATCGACTGGGTGCCGATCGTCTCCGGCTGGGCCATGGCCGGCGGCCGCATCGACACCGAATCCCGCCTGTTCTTCGAGGAGCGGATCGGCACCGGCCTGCGCAATGCCGGGCCGATCGACGCGCTGGTCATGCACCTGCACGGCGCCTGCGCCGCCGAAGGGGTGGACGATGTGGAGGGCGCCCAGCTCGGCATTGCCCGCGCCGTGCTCGGGCCGGACGTGCCGATCCTGCTCACGCTCGACCACCACGCCAATGTCACCCATCAGATGATCGCGCACAGCACCGCCGTCATCGGCCACCGCACCCAGCCGCACGACACTTACGACACCGGCCGCCTGTCCGGCGCGCTGCTGGTGCGCATGCTGAAGGGCGAGGTGAAGCCGGTGATCGCCTGGCGCAAGCTGCGGCTGATCACCCACCAGGAGCAGTATCTCACCAGTGCCGGCCCGATGAAGGAATGGTTCGACCACGCCCGCGCGATGGAGGCAGATCCGCGCGTGCTGCACGTCGCCCCCTGCCCGATGCAGCCCTGGCTCGACGTGGCCGAAGGCGGCTGGGCGACGATCGTGACGGTCGACGGCGACCGCGCGCTGGCCGGGAAGCTCGCCGAGGAATCGGCCGATTTCGCCTGGGCCCGTCGTGACGCCTTCCTGGTCAAGGAAGCGGTCGGCATCGACGAGGCGGTGCGCGAGGCCGACGCCGCGCCAAAGGGCGTGATCGTGCTCAGCGACACCGGCGATACGGTGTTCGGCGGCGCCGCCGGCGACAGCAACCTGATCCTGGAATCGATCCTGCGCCAGGGAATCAGGGGCCGCGCGCTGATCCCGCTGATCTCGCCCGCCACCGCCCGTGCGCTCGCCGCCGCCGGCGAGGGCGCGGAGGTCACGCTGCCGGTGGGCGGCGATTCCTGCCCCGCCTTCTTCACTCCGCTCACCGTCACCGGGCGGGTGCGCAAGGTCGCGTCCGGCCACGTCAAGGTCGCGGTCTTCCAGCAGCCCGAGTTCGACCAGGGCATCACCGTCATCTTCGAGGTCGGCCCCGTCACCCTGTTCGTCACCGAGCGCAGCGGCGCCGCCGGCAACGTGCCCGACGTCTACCGCGCCTTCGGCATCGAGCCGGCCGAATACCAGATGGCGGTGCTCAAGACCGCTTCCAACTTCCAGTTCTTCCGCCCGATCAGCCCGCGGGTGATCCGGGTCGACACGCGCGGCCCCGGCCAGTCGGACGTGAAGGGGCTGCCCTGGCGGCGCGTGCCGCGGCCGATGTATCCGATGGAGGCGATTGCCTCCTGGCGGGGGTAGCCGGCGGCTATGGCTTCGCGCCGTACTTCTCCATGATCGGCGCCAGCAGCCCCGAGCCGGCATTGGCGGCGAGGTTGCCGCCGTCCATCGGGATGATCGCGCCGGTGATCCAGGATGCGGCGTCGGAGGCGAGCCACACGGCGAGGCCCTTGATGTCGTCGGGCTGCCCGAACCGGCCGGCCGGAATCCCCTTCAGGAACGTCTCCCGCAGCCAGGGATCGGCCTCCATCCGCGGGCCGAGGCCGTTGGCGCCCAGCACCTGGGCCGGCAGGATGCAGTTCACCCGCACGCCGCGCGGCGCCCATTCGGTGCTGAGCTCCTTGGTCATGTGGATCACCGCGGCCATCGCCATGCCGTAGATCGACTGCGCCCGCCCGAGCGAGGTGACGCCGGAGATCGAGCCGATGCTCATGATGCTGCCGCGCCCCTGCGCCAGCATGCGGCGTCCGGCCTGCTGGCAGGTGTAGAAGCGGCTGATCACCAGGTTGTGGAAGTTGCGCTGGATGTCGGCCAGCGCCATGTCCTCGGCCGGCCCGGGCTTCGCGTCGCCGGCGACGTTGCCGAGCACGTCGATGCGGCCGAACTCGCGGTCGATGGCGGCGAAGATGCCGTCGATATGGGCGATGTCGGTGACATCGCCGGCGATCGGCAGGGCCTTGCGGCCGAGCGCGTGGATCGCCTGGGCGGTGGCGTCGATGCCGGCGGCATTGCGGTCCAGCAGCACCAGGTCGGCGCCATGCTCGGCCATCGCCAAGGCCATGGCGCGGCCCATGCCCTGGGCGGCACCGGTGATGGCCGCGACGCGGCCGGAGAGGTCGAACATGCTCATATCGGCTATCCTTTGACCGCGCCGGCCGTGAGGCCCGAGGCGTACTGGTCCACGAAGAAGGAATAGACCAGCGCCACCGGCACCGATCCCATCAGGGCGCCGGCCATCAGCGGCCCCCAGAAGTAGAAATCGGCGCGGGTGAGCTGCACCAGAACGCCCACCGGGATGGTGCGCTCGGCGGAGGCGGTGACCAGGGTCAGCGCGTAGATGAACTCGTTCCACGACAGCGTGAAGGCGAAGATGCCGGCCGAGAGGATGCCGGGGCGGGCGAGCGGGATGGCGATCTTCCACATCGCGCCGAGGCGGGTCATGCCGTCGATGCGGGCGCAATCCTCGAGCTCGGTCGGGATGGTGCGGAAATAGCTGCTCATCAGCCAGGTGACGAACGGCACCAGGAAGGTCGGGTAGACGACCACCAGCGACCAGATGCTGTCGTCGAGATGGAGCTGGGCCATCACGTTGACCATCGGGATGAACAGCAGCGAGGACGGCACCAGGTAGGTGACGAAGATCGCCGTGCCGATGAAGTCGGCGCCGCGGAACCGGAGCCTGGCCAGCGCGTAGCCGGCGGGCACGCCCATGGCCAGCGCGATGGCGGTGGACAGGGTGGCCACCATCATCGTGTTCCAGGTCCAGGTGACGAAGTCGGTCTTCTCGAACAGGAAGCGGAAATGGTCGAGCGACGGGGTCGCCGGATAGAGCGGGCTCTTGCTGCCGTCATACAGCTCGCTGTCCGGCTTCAGCGCGGTGATCAGCATCCAGTAGAACGGCCCGACCAGGAACAGCAGCCCGAAGGCGAGCGGCGTGTAGAGGAACAGCCACCGCTCGATGATCGGGTTGCGGGTGCGGATCTGGCCGGGCTGGAGGTTGGGGCGGGCGGTGGTGGCGCTCACTGGACGGTGCTCCGGCGGATGCGGCGAAGCTGCCAGATGATCAGGATCAGCAGCACCGGCAGCATGGTGAGCGAGATCGCGGCACCCTCGCCGATGTTTCCGGCGGCGAGGCCCTGCTGGTAGCTCAGCGTGGCCAGCACGTGCGTTGCGTTCATCGGCCCGCCCTTGGTGAGCCCGTAGACGATGCCGAAATCGGAGAAGGTCCAGATCACCGAAAGCACGAGGGCGGTCAGCAGCACCGGCATCAGCAGCGGCAGGGTGATGTTGAAGAAGCGCTGGATGCGGGTGGCGCCGTCGATCGCCGAGGCCTCGTAGAGGTCGTGCGGGATGGCCTGCAGGCCGGCGAGCACGGTGATGGCCATGAACGGCGTGCCGCGCCAGGCATTGACCAGGGTGACGGAGAACAGCGCGAGGTCGGGGTCGGTGAGCCACTCGAACCCGGTCCTGGACAGGCCGGAATGGATCAGCACCCAGTTGATGACGGAGAAATTGGGGCTGAACAGCCACAGCCAGGCCATGGTGCCGAGCACGGTGGGCACGATCCAGGGCAGCAGCACGGCCGCGCGCACCATCCGGCGCATGGGGAAATGCTCGTTCAGCAACAGCGCCAGGCCGACGCCGAACAGCAGCCGCATCGTCACCGAACCGGCGGTGAAGATGAAGGTGTTGCGCAGGGTCTGGCGGTAGATCTGGTTGTCGAAAAGCTCGAAGAAGTTGTCCAGGCCGACGAAGCTGCCCTCGTCGGCCAGGGTCCGGTCGGACAGGGCGTAGCCGATCGCCACGAAGAACGGATAGGCGACCAGCCCGGCCAGCAGCAGCACCACCGGCGCGACCAGCATGTAGCCGAGCGTGCGCTCGTTATCGATCCAGTAGGTGAGGCCGCGGCGCCGGCGCGCGATCCGCGCCGGTGCCGCCAGGGTGGTGGAGCTCACGTCAAGTCTCAGGCACGGCGCTTCTTGGCGATCTGCTCGTATTCCTTGGTCGCCCAGTCCATCGCGGCCTTGGGCGTGAGCTGCCCGGTGCAGGCCTTGGCGAACATGTCCACCAGGATGAACTTCGCCACCGCTTCGGCGGCCGCCGGCGAGGGCGGGCCGGCATAGCCGGGCAGGCGGTTGATCTTGTTCAGCTCACGGAAGATCTTCAGCTTCGGATCGTCCGGCCACACGTCTTCCTTGTCGAAGCCGGCGAAGGTCGGGATGAAGTAGGATTGCCCGGTCTTGGTCCATTTCGGCAGGAAGGCGCGGCTGTACCAGGCGCGCAGAAAGTGCTTCTGGCCGGCGACGTTCTGGCTGGAGGCGAAGGGCAGCCAGACGTTGATGTTGTAGTTGGCGAAGCGCCCGGCCGGCCCCTTCGGCCACAGGCCGTGGTCCATGTTGTCCAGCATCGCCTTCTTGCCCGCGTCGTTCGGCGCCGCCGTGCGGGTGGAGAGGTAGATGGTGTTGACGTTGACGGTGGCCGAGCACTTGCCGGACAGGAAGGCCTGGTTGTTGTCGGGGTCGAGCCAGGCGGTCGTGCCGGGGATGAAATACTGGTAGACTTCCTTGTACCACTCGATGGCCTTGAGCGTTCCCGGCGAGTTCAGGGTGACCTTGCCGTCCTTGTCGAACTCCTGGCCGCCGAACGCCCACAGCACCGGATAGTTGGTGGAGCGGCCGTCGCCGCCGGCATGGCCCAGCGTCATGCCGATCGGGGTGCCCTTGGCGTGCAGCGCCTTGGCGGCCTTCAGCATGTCGTCGAAGCTGTCGGGGAATTTCTCGACGCCGGCGGCCTTGAACTGGTCGGTGCGATAGACCCAGGCGGCCGGCGCCTGGCCGATGGTCAGGCTCTTCCAGCGGCCGTTGACCATGCTGGCGCCCTTGCCGGAATCCATCCAGCCGCCATAGGTCTTGCCGGCCTCGTCGGCGATGTCGGTCACGTCGGTCAGCTTGGTGTGATACAGGTAGGTGTCGAACTCGACGCCCACCGCGAGGTCGGCGCCGCGGCCGGTGCCGATGATGGAGGCGGTCTTGGTGCCGAGCTCGGCGTCGGCGAAGCGCTCGACGCGGATTTCCATGCCGGTGTCCTTGGCCACCTCGGCGGCGAGCTCGTCGAGCATGGTGTTGCAGGCGGGCACGTACCAGTTGCCGGCCAGGATGGTCAGCTTGGTGCCCTTGAGCGCGTTCTGCGCAATGGCGGGCGCGGCGAGCGGGGCAACGCCCGCCGCGGCGCCGGCCGCGAGCAGGCTGCGGCGGGAAATCGGTCTGGTCATGGGCGGGACGTCTCCTGTTTTTTCAGCGTTTCAGATGGGCGCGCATCTCGGCCATCGCGGCGCGGGCGCCGGCCCGCATGTGGCCGGCGTCGGAGCCGGCCCATACGAGGTTGGCGCCGCGGGCGATGGCGATGCGCGCGTCGTTCAGCGTGGGCGAGGATATGCCGTTGGCGACGCCGTGCCGCGAGCCGGCGGCGAACACCGCATCGATCGACGGCAGCAGGTCGGGCTTCGAGAAATCGGCGGCCGGGTCGAGCCCCAGGGTGATCGACAGGTCCGACGGCCCGATGAAGCTGCCGGCGAGCCCGGGAACGGAGAGGATCTCGTCGATCCGCTCGATCGCCTCGCGGGTTTCGATCATGGCGATCGGCAGGATGTTGGCGTTGGCCCAGGCCACGTAGCCCGGCCCCATCGTGGTATAGCGCGACAGCGCGCCATAGCTGCGGTAGCCGGACGGCGCGTACAGGCAGGCGCCGACGAAGGCCTCGCATTCGGCGCGGCTGTTGATCATCGGGCAGATGATGCCGGTGGCCCCGGCATCGAGTGCCCGCATGATGTCGGCCGGATTGTTCCACGGCACCCGCACGAAGGGCTCGGTGCCGCTGGGCGCGATCGCCTGGATCATGCCGGTCATCGCCGCCCAGTCCACCGGCGAATGCTGCTGGTCCAGCATCAGCGCGTCGAACCCGGCATGCGCCATGATCTCGGCGGCATAGGTGTTGCCCACCGAGCAGCCGCACATCACGGCCACGCCGCCGCCGCGCCACAGCGCCCTGACCCGGTTTTCGTGCACCGGACATCTCCCCTGGATCCGTCCCGCCGGTTCGGCCCGGCGGCAAAGATTATAATAGCTATAGCCGGACCCCGTCGGCTCTCCAATGGGGAATTTCCGCCCAACCGCGATTGACCGGGATTCGGCCCGCCCGCCATGCTGCCGGCAAGAGGGAGACGCCATGCGCATCACCGAGGTCGAGCCGATCCTGCTGCGCGGCGACGCCACCTACCGCGCCACCGCCGGTGCCGAGGAGGCGACCGACAATGGCGACTGGCAGCTGCTGGTGCGCGTCGCCACCGACGAAGGGCTCACCGGCTGGGCCGATGTCGAGACGCTGGCTCCCGCCGCCGCCGCCATCATCGCCGGCCAGGGAATGTCCGTCCTCGGCTTCCGCACCCTGGGCGAGCTGCTGCTGGGCGAGAACCCGCTCGACGTCGCCCGGCTGTGGGACAAGCTCTACATCGGCAGCGCCTATTACGGGCGGCGCGGGATCGGGATGCAGTGCCTGTCGGCGCTGGACAACTGCCTGTGGTCGATCCGCAGCCAGGCGGCGGGGATTTCGCTGGCGCGGATGCTGGGCGGGCGGCGGCGGGACCGGATCACGGCCTATGCCTCGACGCTGTTCCGGGAAACGCCGGAAGGCATGGCCGCGGCGGCGCAAGGCTACGTGGCGCGCGGATTCCGGGCGGTGAAGTTCGGCTGGGGCGTGTTCGGGGAGGATCCGGGACGGGACCGGGAGCTGGTCGCGGCCGCGCGCGAGGCGCTGGGGCCGGACCGGGCGCTGCTGGTCGATCCGGGCTGGTATCCGGCGGGGTGGAAAGGCGAATGGCGCCCCCGCTCGCGCCGCGACGCCATCGCCATGTGCGAATGGCTCGCCGAGTACAAGGTCGGCTGGTGCGAGGATTTCATCCACCCCGAGCGGTTCGACGAATACGCGGCGGTGCGCGCCGCCAGCCCCGTGCGGGTGGCGGCGGGCGAGCAGGTGGCGACGGCCTGGGAGTTCGAGCGCTTCATCCGCCAGGGCTGCGTGGACGTGATCCAGCCCGACCTGTCGCGCTGCGGCGGCATCAGCGTGGCGGCGAAGGTGGCGGCGATGGCGGAGGAGGCGGGAATCGACCTGGTGCCGCATTCCTGGCTCACGCACCTTCTGACCGGTTACAGCCTCCAGCTCATCGCGACCCTGCCGCGGGCGGAATTCGTCGAGTTCAACGTCAGCCAGAGCCCGCTGACCAAAGGGATCGCGCGCGCCAGCTTCGACCTGGCCGAAGACGGCACGGTGCCGATTCCCGATACGTCGGGGATCGGCGTGGATGTGGACGAGGATTTCATCGCGGCACACAGGGTGAACTGACATGGCACGACAGATCGTCCGCCCGTCCGCGCTCGACCTCGAATCGCCCGGCCGGCGCGACTACCACGTCGCGCTGGAGCACGATTCGATCTGGGGCGACCACCTGATCCCGCTGACCGTGCTCGTGGGACCGGGCGCGCTGCCCGGCAAGGGGCTGGTGGCGTTCGGGTCGAACCACGGCAACGAGTACGAGGGGCCGATGGCGCTGCGCCACCTGATGGACGACATCCGGCTGGAGGACGTGGCCGGGCGGATCGTCCTGGTGCCGGTGCTGAACCCGGCGGCGTTCCGCGCCGGCACCCGCGACTCCACGCTGGACGACCGGGTGAACCTGAACCGGGCGTTCATCGCGGGCGCGGGGCGGCAGCCGGGGCTGACCGGGATCACCCACCGGATCGCCGATTTCGTCCGCGCGGCGATCTGGCAGCACGTGCACGTGGTGATCGACCTGCATGCCGGCGGGCTGGTGGCGCGGTTCCGGCAGTGCACGAGCTTCCACCCGATCGACGACCCGGAGCAGGGGCGGCTGATCGAGGAGACGGCGCGCTGGTTCGGCACGCCGCTGGTCATCACCTACCAGAACGAGACGCCGGGGCTGCTGCCGAGCGAGGCGGAGCGGCTGGGCAAGATCACGATCGGGACGGAACTCGGCTGGGGCGGGGCGGTGCAGGCGAGCGGCGTGCGCTATGCCCGGCAGGGCGTCACCGCCGCCGCGATCCATCACGGGCAGCTCCGCGGCCATATCGAGAAGATCGCCCACCACGCCGACGGCACCCAGCTGATGGCCGAGATGGTGGACCGCGCCTGCTTCACGGTGGCACCGTTCGCCGGCCACTACGAGCCGCTCCGCGAGTGCGGGGAGGTGGTGGCGCGGGGCACGGTGATCGGGCTGTTGCACGATTTCGAGCGCATCGACCTGCCGCCCTGGGAGGTGTGCGCCGGCGTCGATGGGGTGGTGATCGCCCAGGCCTGGGGCGCGCCGGTGCTGCAGGGGCAGCACATTCTGTGCACCGGGCGGCTGCGGGCCTGGACGACCTGAATACGAAAAGGCCCCGGTGTTGCCACCGGGGCCCTTCCCTTTGCGCCGACCCGTCCGGTCAGTTGTTGCTGTTGCGGTTGCCCAGCAGGGACAGCAGCATCATGAACAGGTTGATGAAGTTCAGCAGCAGCGTCAGGCTGTCGTAGACGCTGCGCTTGGCAGCCATCTCGGTGCCCTCGGCATAGGCGTAGTTCACGTAGTCGGACTTGATGCGCTGCGTGTCGAACGCGGTCAGGCCGATGAAGATGAACACGCCCAGGATGCTGATGCCGAGCTGCAGCGCGCTGCTCTGCACGAACACGTTGACCAGGCCGGCGATGATGATGCCGAACAGGCCCATCATCATGAAGCTGCCCATCCGCGTCAGGTCGGCACGCGTGGTGTAGCCGTAGAGGCTGGTCGCGGCGAAGGTGCCGGCGGTGATGAAGAACACCTGGGTGATGCTCTGCCCGGTATAGACCAGGAAGATGTTCGACAGGCTGGCGCCCATCGCCACGCAGAACGCCCAGTACAGCGCCTGCACGGCGCCGGTGGACAGGCGGTTCACGCCGAACTGGAGCACCAGCACGAAGGCCAGCGGCGCGAACATCGCCACATAGGCCAGGATGCCCGGCACGTGCATCATCCCGCGCGGCGTCTGCACCAGCGGGTAGAACAGGTCGAGCAGGGACGTGTTGGCGATCGCGTAGGCCACGATGCCGGTGAGCACCAGGCCGGACGCCATCCAGTTGTAGACGCGGAGCATGTAGGCGCGCAGACCGGCATCCAGGACCGCAGCGGATTCCGCGCCGCGGCCCACGCCATAGGTCCGGTAGTCGGGACTGTAAGCCATGGTGATGAATTTCCCCTACGGGCTCATGTGCCCGCTGCGCCACATTTTGGAGAGGGCCGCCGACAGTTCAAGCGAAATCCTTGTAATGTTTCGGGAAGTGGCAGGGAAACGCGGCCACTACGTAATCATCCCTATTCGTTCCTCAGGAGCGGCGCCGCCTTGGCCCGCAGCGCCGCCTCGGTCCCGGCAAAGCCGAAGACCAGCATCAGCAGCGCGCAGCCGGCCACCGTCCCCGCCAGCGTGCCCGGCAGGAAAATCCAGTCGGTGCGCATGACGAAGCGCGCCACGCCCCAGCTCGCCGCCGTGCCCACCACCGCCGCGATCAGGCCGGCCACCACGCCCAGCAGCCCGAACTCCACCATCCACGCGGCACGCACCTGCCCGCGCGTCGCCCCCAGCGTCTTCAGCACCACCGCCTGGCGGATGCGCCGCTGCTGGCCGGCCGCGACCGCGCCCACCAGCACCAGCCCGCCCGCCGCCAGCGTCACCGACCCGGTGGCCGCCAGCGCCCCGGCGATCTGCTCCATCATCCCGGACACCGCCCGCAGCACGTCGGCGACCCGGATGCCCGAGACGTTCGGCAGCGCATCCGTCACCGTGCGCAGCAGCGCCGCATGCACCGCCGGATCGGCGCGGACCGTGGCGATATGGGTGTGCGGCGCCCGCGCGATCAGGCCGGGACTGGCCACCATGGCGAAGTTGATGCCCAGCGTGCGCCAGGCGACCTCGCGCAGATTGGCGATCCGCATCGGAATGTCGCGGCCCAGCACATTGACCACCAGCGTGTCGCCGACGCCGACGCCCCAGCCCTGGGCGAGTGCCGCGTCGAAGCTGACCAGGGGGGGGCCGTCATAGTTCGGCGGCCACCATTGGCCGGCCACGATCCGCGTGCCCTCCGGCGGCGCGGCGGCATAGGTCAGGCCGCGATCGCCGCGCAGGGCCCACCTTGTGTCGGGCGTCGCATTCACCTGCTCCGCCGGCACGCCGTTCACCGAGACCAGCCGTGCCCGCAGGCTCGGCACCTCCGCCATCTCGGTGACACCCCGCTGCGCGCCCACGATGTCGCGGAACCGCGCCAGCTGGTCGTTCTGGATGTCGATGAAGAAGAAGGATGGCGCGCGGGCCGGCAGCTGGTCCAACACCTGCCGGCGCAGATTGCCCTGGATCATCGCCACCGCCGCCAGCGTGGACAGGCCGATGCCGACCGAGACGAGCATCAGCGGCGTCGCGTTGCCCGGGCGGTGCAAATTGCCCAGGCCCAGCCGCAGCCAGGCGCGCCCCGAATGCGGCGCCCCCATCTGCGATCCTTGGGCCGCAACCCGCACCAATGCCACCGCCCCCAGCCGGAACAGCACCAGCGTGCCGATCGCGGCCAGGCAGAACCACAGGGCGAAGCCGCGATCCTCCGTGCCCAGCACCGTCAGCACCACCAGTGCCGCCGCCAGCGCAGCATTCGCCGCCAGCAGCCAGCGCGAAGTCGCCACCCGCACCGGCGCCACCGCATCGCGGAACAGCGCCGCCCCGGGGATCCGCATCGCCCGGCCCAGCGGCCACAGCGCGAAGGTCCAGGCCGTCAGCACCCCGTACAGGGCCGCCAGCGCCAGCGGCCCCGGAAACACTCCGATCCGCGCCGGCACCGGCAGGACCCCCTCCAGGAACCGCGCCGCCAGCACCGGGATCGCCGCCCCCAGCACCAGCCCCGCCACGATCCCGAGGGCCGCCAGCACCATCAGCTGGATCATCGCCACCTGGAACACCAGCGGCCCCGACGCCCCCAGGCAGCGCAAGGTCGCGATGCTCCGCGTCCGCGCCGCCAGCCACGCACTCGTCCCGTTGGCGACCCCGATCCCGCCCACCAGCAGCGCCGTCAGCCCCACCAGGGTCATGAACAGGCTCGTGCGGTCCAGCACCTGCTGCACCGCCGGCGCCGCATTGCGCGGGTCGCGGACGCGCCATCCCGCGCCCGGAAACGCCTCCCGCATCGCGCGCACCATCGCCGCCACATCGGTTCCCGCCGGGAACACCGCCCGCAGATGATGCTCGGAAATCGCCCCCGGCTGCTCCAGCCCGGTCCGCGCCAGCCCGTCAAGCGTCAGCAGCGCCCGCGGCCCGAACAGCGACGGCGTCGCCACCCGGTCCGGCTCCCCCTCCACGATCGCCGCCAGGACGAACTCGGCCGATCCGAGCCGCAGCCGATCCCCGACCTTCACCCCCAGCCGGTCCCCCACCAGCGGCTCCACCGCCACCGTGCCGGCCCCCAGCGCAACCGCCGGCGCCAGCTCCGCCTGCCCGACCATCGGCCAGGCGGCATCCACCGCCTTCACCTCCACCAGCATCCGCTCGCCCGACGGCGCGATCAGCATCGAGCGCATCGTCACCACATCCGAAAGCCGCGCCCCACGCGCGCCGAGCCAGTCCCGCAGCTCCCGCGGCAAGGCCTGCGACCCGCCCGTCACATCGATGTCGCCCCCGATGATCCGCGCCCCATCCGCCGCCAACCCCCGCGCCACCCCCTCCCGCAAGGTCCCGACCGCCGCAATCGCCGTCACTCCCAGGGCAAGGCACGCCAACACAATCCCCAAAGCCCGCAAACTCGCCCTGGCCCCGCCACGCAACTCCCGCACCGCCAACCGCACCGCGAGCCTCATGCGATGGGAGTCCTGGCGTGAAAGGAAGGAAGGCCAGGGGGCGTTGCCCCCTGGACCCCCCACCAGGGCTGAGCCCCTGGACCGCGTGATTCAAGGTTCCTGGAGGAGAGGGCTGAGGCGCGGGTTGCAACATCCCCTCTCCTCCAGGAACCTTCAACGAATGGGATTCCAAGGCTCAGCCTTTGGCGGGGTCCAGGGGCAGCGCCCCTGGCCTTCCTTCGCCACGACGCGCCCGTCCGCAATGTGGATCGTGCGGGTGCAGCGGGCGGCGAGGGTGGGGTCGTGGGTGATGAGCATCAGGGTGGTCTGGTGGTGGGACTGGAGCTGGAACAGGAGGTTCATGACGGTCTGGCCGGTGGCCGTGTCGAGGTTGCCGGTGGGTTCGTCGGCCAGGAGCAGGCGGGGGCGGGGGGCGAAGGCGCGGGCGAGGGCGACGCGCTGCTGTTCGCCGCCGGAGAGTTGCCCGGGGAGATGGGTCAGGCGGTGGCCGAGGCCGACGGCCTCCAGGTTTGCCTTGGCCTTTTCGGCGGCCTTGGGATCGCCGGCGAGTTCGAGGGGGATGGCGACGTTTTCCAGCGCGGTCATGGTCGGGATCAGGTGGAAGGACTGGAAGACGATGCCGACCTGGTCGCGGCGGAGGCGGGCGAGGGCGTCCTCGTCCTGCCCGGCGAGTTCGGTGCCGGCGAGGGTGACGCTGCCGGCGGTGGCGCGTTCGAGCCCGGCGAGGACCATGAGCAGGCTGGTCTTGCCCGAGCCGGAGGGGCCGACGACGCCGACCGCCTCGCCCTCGTGGAGGTCGAGGTCGATGCCGCGGAGGATGTTGACCGGTCCGGCGGCAGAGGGCACCGTCAAATGCAGGTCCCTGACCCGAACCAGCGTGTTCGTGGTGTCGGCGTGCGGTCGGGACTGGCCCGGAGGCAGTGCTATGGCGTCCATGGGCACAGGATATGGCCCGCTGTTGCCGCGACGGAAAGCGGCGATTGCATTGGCTTGCGGTCTTTTCATGTGCGGGACCATTCCGGCCAGCGCGGCCGGGGTGCGGCTGCTGGTGCTGGGCGATTCGCTGGCGGCCGGCTACGGGCTGGCGCGGCCGGACGGGTTCCAGGCGCAGCTGGTGGCGGCGCTGGCGGCGAAGG
This sequence comes from Acetobacteraceae bacterium, assembly GCA_044225615.1. Classification (GTDB taxonomy): domain Bacteria; phylum Pseudomonadota; class Alphaproteobacteria; order Acetobacterales; family Acetobacteraceae; genus CAIYPH01. The sequence continues at coordinate 45,871 of JBGAIK010000005.1, forward strand.
GGCACCAGGTGACGCTGGTGGACGGTGCGGTCTCCGGCGACACCACCGCGGGCGGCCGGGCGCGGCTCGACTGGGCGCTGGGCGACGGTGCGGATGCGGCGATCGTGGAGCTGGGCGGCAATGACGGGCTGCGCGCGATCGACCCGCGGGCGACGGAGGCCAACCTGGCCGCCATCCTCGATGCGCTGGCGGCGAAGCGGATTCCGGTGCTGCTGACGGGCATGCTGGCGCCGCCCAATCTGGGGCCGGAGTACGGGGCGGCGTTCCGCGACGCGTTCGTGCGGCTGGGGGCGCGGCCGGGGCTGATTTTCGATCCGTTCTTCCTGGAGGGCGTGGCGGGCGACCGGGCGCTGAACCAGGCGGACGGGATCCATCCCAATCCGGAGGGCGTGCGCAGGATCGTTGCCCGGATGGTGCCGCTGGTCGAGAAGCTGCTCGCCATGGTGAAGCCATGAGACTGTTCGTCGGGCTGGACCTGCCCTGGGCGGTGAAGCAGCGGCTGGCGCTGCTCGGCGGCGGCATCCCCGGCGCGCGCTGGGTGCCCACCGAGAACTACCATCTGACCCTGCGCTTCATCGGCGAGGTGGGGCCGGTGGAGGCGGAGGAGATCGACCTTGCCCTGGCCGCGCTGCGGGGCAAGCGGTTCGACCTGACGCTGGCGGGCATGGGGACGTTCGCCAAGGGCGGGCGGGACACCCAGCTCTGGGTGGGGGTGGAGCGCAACCCGCAGCTCGACCTGCTGCAATCGAAGGTGGAGCAGGCATTGCAGCGCGCCGGGCTGGAGCCGGAGCGGCGCCGCTTCACCCCGCACGTGACGCTGGCGCGGCTGGACAACGCCCCGCCGGTGAAGGTGGCGGGCTTCGTGCAGGCGCACAACCTGTTCCGCGCCGAGGAGGTCAAGGTGGAGCATTTCTGCCTGTTCAGCTCGCGGCTGGGCAAGGAGGCCTCGGTCTACGAGGCCGAGGTCGAGTACGCGCTGCAATGAGCGCGACCGTCTGGTTCGTGACCCATCCGGCCGTGGTGATCGACCCGGCCGTGCCGGTGCCGGACTGGCCGCTGACCGAGGCCGGGCGGGCGCGGATGCGGGCGGCGCTGGACCTGCCCTGGACGCGCGGCCTGGCGGCGATCTGGTCCAGCACCGAGCGCAAGGCGATCGACGCGGCGGAAATCCTGGCCGCGGGAACCGGGCTGGGCTTCTCCACCCTGCCCGGCCTGGGCGAGAACGACCGCAGCGCCACCGGCTACCTGCCGCGCGCGGAATTCGAGGCGACGGCCGACCTGTTCTTCGCCCATCCCGAGCAAAGCATCCGCGGCTGGGAGCGCGCGGTGGACGCGCAGCACCGCATCGTCGGCGCGGTCGATGCGGTGCTGGCGGCCGCGCCCCCGGGCAACGTCGCCATCATCGCCCACGGCGCGGTGGGCGCACTGCTGATGGCGGCGCTGGAGAACGTGCCGATCAGCCGCGCCCACGACCAGCCGGCAGGCAGCGGCGGCAACCTGTTCGCCTTCGACCGCACCCGCCGCCTGCTCCGCCATGGCTGGCAGCCGATCGACGCCTGAGACGCTGGCCCAGGCCGCCGCGGCCGCGCGCGCCTGCACGCTGTGCGCCGATCTCCCGCTCGGCCCGCGCCCGGTCCTGCGCGTCAGCCCCACCGCCCGCCTCCTGATCGTGGGCCAGGCCCCCGGCACCCGGGTGCACGCCACCGGCATCCCCTGGAACGACCCCTCGGGCGACCGGCTGCGGGAATGGCTCGGGCTCGACCGCGATGCCTTCTATGACGAGTCCCGCATCGCCATCGTGCCGATGGGGCTGTGCTATCCGGGCCGCCTGCCGGCCGGCGGCGACGCCCCGCCGCGGCCGGTCTGCGCACCCACCTGGCACCCCGCCTGCTGCCGCTGCTGCCGCGAATCACGCTGACGCTGGCCGTGGGCAGCTACGCGATCGCCCGGTTTATCGGACCCGGCGCGATGACCGGACATGTCGCGGACTGGCGTCGTCACCTGCCGGCGCTGCTGCCGCTGCCGCATCCATCGTGGCGGACGATCGGCTGGGAGCGGCGGAACCCGTGGTTCGGGACGGCGCTGCTGCCGGCACTGCGGGAGCGGCTGCGGGCCATGTAGCGGCGTGCTATGCTGCGGCATGGATCGCGACCTCGCCATTGCCAGGCTCAGAGCCCACCAGGCGGAGCTGCGCCGGCTCGGCGTCGAGCATCTGTTCCTGTTCGGCTCGACCGCGCGCCAGCAAGCGCGCGCGGACTCGGATGTCGACCTCTTCTTCGACCATCCGGAAGGCTCGATCGGCCTGTACGGATTGATGGAGGTCAAGCAGGCGGCCGCGCGGATCCTGGGCTGCAAGGCCGATGTGATGACCCGCCGCAGCCTGCACGCGTCGCTGCGCGACGAGATCGAGGCGACCGCGCAGCAGGTGTTCTGATGGCGCCCCGATCGTCGGCCCTCCGCCTGGCGGACATGATCGAGGCCAGCGGGCTGATCCGGGAAGAGATGGCTGGCGTCACGCTCGCCGCGGGCGGCGACGGTTCGCCGCCCACCTGAGCTTGGACCCTGGGGCAGGGTCGGACTACCCTCCCGCCATCAACCGAGGGGAAACCGCCCATGTCCGACCCGCTGCTCTACGAACAGGACGGCCACGTCGTCACGCTGACGATGAACCGGCCCGAGCTGCGCAACCCGATCTCGGAAGCCGGCATGGTGGACGCGATCGTGGCGGCGATCGAGCGGATCAACATCGACCCGTCGGTGCGCTGCGCCATCCTCACCGGGGCGGGAACGGCGTTCTCCTCGGGCGGGGACATCCGGCGCATGCATGACAGCCTGGGCGCGCGCGCCGCCAATCCCACCGCCACCACGCGCTACTACGCCGAGGGCATCCAGCGCATCCCGCTCGCCTTCCAGAAGCTGGAGGTGCCGATCATCGCCGCCGTGAACGGCCCCGCCATGGGCGCCGGCAACGACCTCACCTGCATGTGCGACATCCGCATCGCCGCCGAGAGCGCCCGCTTCGCCGAGAGCTTCGTGAAGGTCGGCATCATCCCCGGCGACGGCGGCGCCTGGCTGCTGCCGCGCGTCGTCGGCTATTCCAAGGCCTGCGAGATGGCCTTCACCGGCGACGCGCTGACCGCGCAGGAGGCGCTGGCCTGCGGGCTCGTCTCCCGCGTGGTGCCGGATGCCGAGCTGATGACGCCGCCCGCGCGCTCGCCGTCCGCATCGCCGGCAACCCGGCCAAGGCGGTGCGCATGACCAAGCGCCTGATGGTGCAGTCCCAGCACATGACGCTGGCCGCGATCCTGGAAATGTCGGCCGCGATGCAGGCGCTCGCCCACACCACCGCCGACCACAGGGAGGCGGTGACCGCCTTCATCGAGAAGCGCAAGCCCGTCTTCTCCGGGGAATGACCAGTTCTGGCCGCCGGCGCCTTCCGTGGTAGGAAGGCGCTGGCAGTGGAGCAGCGCGGGTGCGGAATTTCGACGAGCTGAGCGAGCGGGAGGTCCTGGCCCTGGCGATCGGCGCCGAGGAAGAGGACGGCCGCATCTACCTGGACGTCGCCGACGGGCTGCGCGCCGACTATCCCGCCAGCGCCCAGGTCTTCACAGACATGGCCGCCGAGGAGAACGAGCACCGCCGCCGGCTGCTCGACCTCTACACCGAACGCTTCGGCGACCACATCCCGCTGATCCGCCGCCACGACGTGCGCGGCTTCATCGCGCGCAAGCCGGTCTGGCAGCTCCGGCCGCTGAGCCTGGACGCGGTGCGCCAGCTGGCCGAGCAGATGGAGTACGAGACCGCCCGCTTCTACCGCCAGGCCGCCGCGCGCAGCACCGACACCCATGTCCGCAAGCTGCTCGGCGACCTCGCCGAGGCCGAGGTGGAGCACGAGCGCATCGCCGAGCGGCTGGTGAAGGCACAGCTCACCGGAGACGTGCGGGCGAAGGAGGACGAGGCCGAGCGGCGGATGTTCGTGCTGCGCGTGATCCAGCCGGGGCTGGCCGGGCTGATGGACGGCTCGGTCTCCACGCTCGCGCCGGTCTTCGCTGCGGCCTTCGCGACGCAGGATTCGTGGGATGCGTTCCTGGTCGGCATGGCCGCCTCGATCGGCGCCGGCATCTCGATGGGCTTCGCCGAGGCGCTGTCCGACAACGGCAGCCTCACCGGCCGCGGCGCCCCCTGGATCCGCGGGCTGATCTGCGGCCTGATGACCACGCTGGGCGGCATCGGGCACACGCTGCCGTTCCTGATCCCGAACTTCCACGTCGCGATGGTCGCGGCGATCGCCGTGGTGGTGGCGGAACTCGCGGTCATTACCTGGATCCGATGGAAATACATGGACACGCCGCCGGTCTCGGCCGCCATGCAGGTGGGGTTTGGCGGCGCGCTGGTGTTCATCGCCGGGATACTCATCGGCAGCAGCTAGTGTCCCGATTCCGAAGTTCGTTGCCACGTGCAGTGGTCGGAATCGGGACACTAGCTTTTTGTTTTCAGTGTCCTGTTCACCCCTACGTCCGCCATGAAGGATGGCGAACTTCGGGGACAGGACACTAGATGGAATCGATCTTCCGCGGCGACCTCGCCGAGGCCGAGGTGGAGCACGAGCGCATCGCCGAGCGGCTGGTGAAGGCACAGCTCACCGGAGACGTGCGGGCGAAGGAGGACGAGGCCGAGCGGCGGA
>JBGAIK010000006.1:0-47343 GCA_044225615.1 Acetobacteraceae bacterium
GCACCCGCTGCAACTCGCGCAGCAGCTCGGCCCGATCAGCGATCGTATGGTCGGTGACCTTCGCGAGCTGGGCCGGCAGCGCCGCCCGCAGCTCCGCCTCCGGCAGGGCCGCGAGCAGCGCGAGACCGGTCGCCGTGCAATGGGCGTGGGTGCGGTCGCCCAGCCCTGCCGCGACCCGCACCGGCTGGGCGCTGTCGATGAAATGGATGTAGACGACGTCGAATCCGTCGAGGATGCCGAGCGCCACGCTTTCGCCGATGTCGCGCGCCAGCCGCTCCATGTGCGGGGCGGCGTGGCGGGCGATCTCGCGCGGGGCGGCAGCGCGGCCGAGCTCCCAGGCCCTGAGGCCGAGCCGGTACTCGCCCTCCGCCCCGCGCTCGACGAAGCCGCGGCGCAGCAGGGTGGCAAGCACGCCGTGCACGCCGGACTTGGACATGCCGAGGCTGCGGGCGGTCTCGGTCAGCGTCACCGGCGTGCCGCGGGCGGCGAGCAGCTCGAGCACGTCCAGCCCGCTGTCGAGGCCGGAGCGCGCTCTGTTCGCTTTTGCCGAACCCAGGTTCATCATTGACGAATGCTAGGAGCGGTGCTGATTTTCCGTCAAGCACCAGGAGACAGAGGATGCGCATGAAGCTTCCCGAAACCGGCCGCAGCCACGACGAGGTCCTGGCCGAGATGCGCGGCTTCAAGGCGGACGACATCGACTGGCCGAACGGCCGCGCGCCGCTGTTCGTCTTCAAGGCCACCGACGCGGTGTACGAGATGGGCAAGGCCGGGTTCTTCGAGTATTTCTCGGAGAATGCGCTCGGCTCGAAGCGCGCGTTTCCGTCGGTGAAGCGCATGGAGGACGAGGTCGTGGCCATGGCCCTTGACCTGTTCCACGCCCCCGAGGGCGCCGAAGGATTCATGTCGACCGGCGGCACCGAAAGCATTGTCCAGGCGGTGCAGTGCTGCCGCAACTGGTCGCGCGCCCAGCGCAAGGAGCCGCGGCACCGCGACAACCTCGTCCTGCCGGTCTCGGCCCATCCCGCCTTCGACAAGGGCGCGCGGCTGATGGACCTGGAGGTCCGCCGCCTGCCGGTCGGGCCTGATTTCCGCGCCGACGTGAGCGCCATGGAGGCGGCGATCGACGACGACACGATCATGATCGTCGGCTCAGCGCCCGCCTTTCCCTACGGCGGGATCGATCCTATCGCCGAACTCGGCGCCCTCGCCCTGAAGAAGCACGTGTGGCTGCACGTCGATGCCTGCGTCGGCGGCTATCTCGCCCCGTTCGCGAAGATGATCGGCCGCGACATTCCCGATTTCGACATGGCCATTCCGGGCGTGAGCTCGCTGTCGGCGGACCTGCACAAGTTCGGCTTCTGCCCCAAGCCCGCCAGCACCGTCTTCTACCGCACCGGGGACAAGGCGCAGCATCATCATTTCGACTTCGACAACTGGCCGAACGGGCGCTTCCTGACCTCGACCATCGTCGGCACAAGGCCGGCCGGCGGCGTGGCCGGCGCCTGGGCGACGATGCAGTTCCTTGGCCGCCAGGGCTACATGGACATCGCAACCAAGCTGATGGCCTTCATCGACGCCTACCGGGCCGGCATCGGCGACATCGACGGGCTGGCGGTGCTGGGCAATCCCCACCTCTCCATCGTCGCCTATGGCGCCGAGGAGTTCGACATCTTCCGCGTCGCCGAGCTGATGCATCAGAAGGGCTGGCTGCCTGGCCTGGTGCAGCGCCCCAAGGCCATCCACCGCATGATGTCGATGATCCATGCCCCGTCGCTCGACGAATACCTGAGCGACGTGCGCGCGGCGGTCGGGGTGGTGCGGCAGGCTGGCGGGGAGGCAGCGATCCGGGCGACGTACTGAGGCGAAAGGCCTCCGGCGGCGAGGGGCGCCGGAGGCCCTTCGCCTCAGTAAGCAAGGAACGACGTGTAGGCGTCCACCATGTCCGCCACCGCCGCCTCGTAGAGCAGCTTGCCGTGCTCCGGCGTGGACAGCGACGGATCGCTGCCGATGCGGCCATCGGGGTACCGGGCACGATAGTCCGCCGCCTCGAAGAACTGGCCGGATGCAGGCGCCACCTTCGGCGTCATCTGGGCGTGCTTGATGTGCTGCTGCTGGTAGTACTGCGCCAGCGACACCTCGGCGGCGGTGGCGTGGCTGCCGTTGACGCCGGGATAGAGTTCCTCGCCCAGCTTCCTGCACCGTGGGCCGGACGACCAGAAGGTCATCCGGCAACGCACCGGCGCCTCGGCATCCCCGAGCGAGACGGCGGCATAGAGCTCATCGAAGGCCGCGGTCACGGTGGCGACGTTGCCGCCATGACCGTTGATGAAGAAGAACTTCCGGAACCCGTGCACGGCGAAACTGCGCACCACGTCGCCCACCACCAGCATCAGCGTGCTCGGCCGCAGCGTCGCCGAGCCCTTGAAGCCGAGGTGGTGCTGCGACATGCCATAGGCGAGCGTGGGCGCCACCGCGGCACCGATCGCATCGCCGACGCCCTTGGCCACGAACTCGGCGTCGAGATGGTCGGTGCCGATCAGCCCGTTCGGGCCGTGCTGCTCGACGGAGCCGATCGGGATGATGATGCCGTTGCCGGTGCGGAGGTAGTCCTCCACCTCGTGCCAGGTCGAGAGGGCGAGTTGCATGGCGGACTCTCCTATGTCTTGAGCAGGCCGCCGGCCGGGACGACGCGCGTGCCGACGCGGCCAGCGCCCATACCAGGCGCCCCGGCGAAGCCCGTTGCGATCCCCAATCGGCGCGCCACGGCCCCCTCCCCTGCTGCATCGCGTGCAGCATCGGGGCGTGGGGCGGTCCGGTCAATCCGTTCGGCCGGAACGGCCTTGCGACGGCTCATCGAACAGCACGCGCGACGCCGCTCCCTTCAGATCCTCGTACTGCCCCGATCGCAACGACCACAGGAACACGGCAAGTCCCGCGCCGCCCAGCAGCACGGAGAGAATGATCAGCACCAGCATCGCCGTCATTTGCGCACCCTGAAGCTGTTGGCCATCACGATCAGCGAGGAAGAGGACATCGCCGCCGCCGCGAGCCAGGGCGTCACCAGCCCGGCGACGGCGAGCGGCACCATGACCAGGTTGTAGCCGATCGAGAAGGCGATGTTCTGGCGCATCACCGTCCGCGCCCGCCGCGCCAGCGCCAGCGCTTCGGCCAGCGGGCCGAGCCGGGCGCCCTGGAACACCAGGTCGGCCACGGTCTGGCTGACATCGGCGGCGCTGGAGGGAGAGGCGGAGACACTGGCGGCGGCGAGGCAGGGACCGTCGTTGAGCCCGTCGCCGACCATCAGCACCGTGCGGCCCCCGCCGCGAAGCTGCTCGATCAGCGCCACCTTCTCCACCGGCGACAGGCAGGCACGCCAAGCGGCGATGCCGAGCGTGGCGGCAATGCGCCCGACCGGCTCCGCCCGGTCGCCGGAGGCGAGGTGGAGGTCGAGCCCCAAGGCGCGCAGCCGGTCGAGCGTGGCGGCGGCATCCTCGCGCAGGCGCTCGTCGAAGCCGAAGCGGAGTGGCGCGGCACCGGGGCGCGCGAACCAGAGTTCCGGGCCGGTGGCAGGGGGGGCGTCCGGGTCGCCGGCGAAGGCGCGGCTGCCGAGGCGGAGGCCACCGGCTTCCAGGCCCTGGCCGGGATGCTCGGTCACGCCCGGCTGGACCGCGACCGGGCCGGCGGCGGCGAGCAGCGCACGGGCGAGCGGGTGGCGGCTCGCCGCGGCCAGGCCGGCGGCCTGGCGCAGGGCGGCACGGTCGAGGCCGGGGCCTTCGGACAGGGCTAGAGCGGGTTCGGTCAGCGTGCCGGTCTTGTCGAAGACCACGGTGTCCACCGCGGCGAGCCGTTCGAGGGCGGTGGCGGATTTCAGCAGCACGCCCTGGCGGAACAGGCGGCCGGTGGCGATGACCTGGACGGCCGGCACGGCGAGCGCCAGCGCGCAGGGACAGGTGATGATCAGCACCGCGCAGGCGGTCAGCAGCGCCTCGGCGGCGGGGGCGCCGAGCCAGCCCCACCAGAGCACGAAGGTCAGCAGGGCCGCGACATGGACCGTGGGCGCGTAGCGGCGGGCCACCCGGTCGGCCAGCACGACGAAGCGGGAGCGGCGGGCTTCGGCCGCCTCGATCAGCCGCACGCACTCCGCCAGCAGCGTGGCGCCGCCGGCGGCGGTGGTGCGCAGCACCAAGACCGCGCCGAGATTGGTGGTGCCGGCGAAGACCTGGGTGCCGGGGCCGGCATTGACCGGCATGCTCTCGCCGGTGACGAGGCTGGCATCGACCGGGGCGGCGCCCTGCTCGACCACGCCGTCCACACCGATGCGCTCGCCGGGTGCGACAAGCACGCGGGCGCCGGGTGGCAGCGATTCGGGGGCGCGGCGCACGGTGCTGCCATCCGGCTGCAGCACGGCAACGTCGGCAATGCGCAGCGCCAGCAGCTGCTCGGCGGCCTCGCGCGCCCGCCCGCGCGCCATGTGGTCGAGCACGCGGCCGATCAGCAGGAAGAAGATCAACGACACCGCGCTGTCGAAATAGGCGTGCTCGCCGCCAAGGATGGTCTGCACCAGGCTCATTGCGGTGACCAGGACCACGCCGACGCTGATCGGCACGTCCATGTTGGTGCGGCCCTGGCGCAGCGCGGCCCAGGCGGAGCGGAAGAACGGCATGCCGGCATAGGCGACGGCCGGCATGGCCACCAGCGCCGAGACCCAGTGCATCAGCTCGCGCGTGGCCGGCCCCATGCCCTGCACCAGGCCGGCCCAGACCGCGACGGAGCCCAGCATCACGTTGCTCGCGGCAAACCCGGCCACCGCCAGCGCGCGGACCAGCCGCCGCCCGGCATCGTCGCGCGCGGCCGCAAGGCAGGCGGCGTTGAACGGGATCAGCCGGTAGCCAAGGCGCTCCACCGCGGCGACGAACGCCTCGGCGCGGACGATCTCGCCCTGCCAGGCCAGCCGCAGCCGCCGGCTGGTGAGGTTCACCCGCCCGACATCGAGCCCGGGCTGGCGCGCCAGCACCCCCTCGATGAGCCAGACGCAGGCGCCGCATTGCAGGCCATCGATGGCGAGCACAAGCTCGTGCCGGCCCTTGGCGTCGGTGGCGACGGACTGGCCGAGATCCCAGCGCCCGGCCGCCTCGGGCCGCGGCGCGCGGGCGGCGGGATCGAGCACGCGGGCGGCGTAGTAGCGGCCGAGGCCCAGGCCCTCGATGGTCTCGAAGGCGGCGGCGCATCCCGGGCAGCAGAAGCGCGCACCCGGGCTCGCCTGCCCGCAATGGGCGCAGACGGCGGGGCCCGGCGCCGCCAGCGCGCTCATCGGCGGGCGGGCAGCTTGGGTGCGCTGGCCGCGATGCCTTGCTCGCCGGCGGTCTTCTCGACCACGCCCGGAAAGGTCTGGATGGCCAGGTACGCCATCCCCAGGTTCACCGCGACCACCACCGCCATGGCGCCGGCCACGAACCAGGGGAAGAACCGCCACGCCGACTTCGGCGGCATCGTTGCGCTCATCGTCCTGCCCTCCCGCCCGGCCCCATGAACACCGAGGAATAGGTCGCCGTCTCGCCGGTGCGGGTGTTGCGCACCTGGAAGGTGACTGGCTGCGCGCCATCCACCAGCCGCATCGGCCGGCCGAACACCAGCACCCGGAAGCTGCCCACGCTGTCGGGCTCCACCGTCAGGGTCAGGATCGGCGACCGCCCCTCCCCTTCCTCGGCCACCGCCATGGCGGCCCCTTCCAGCCCATCGAGCGCCAGCGCGAAGTCGGTCGCCTCATGGCCCTTGTTGCTGATCTTCACCGTATAGCCGTTGCGCAGGCTGCCGTCGCGCACGGTGACGAAGAGCGGCGCGCGGTCGCGCTGCACGGCGATCTCGGTCAGCGCGCGATTGGCCATCGCCACCGCCATGGCGCCGACCGCGAGCAACAGGGCGGTGACGTAGATCACGGTGCGTGGCCGCAGCAGGTGCAGCCGCTCGTGCCGGCCCGCCGCCCTGGCCTTCTGCCGTGCCAGCGTGTCCCAGGTGATGAGCCATTTCTGCTGGCCGGTGCGGACCATGATCTCGTTGCAGGCATCGACGCAGAGGCCGCAATTGATGCATTCGAGCTGCACGCCGTCGCGGATGTCGATGCCGGTGGGGCAGACGTTGACGCAGGCGCTGCAGTCCACGCAGTCGCCCAGCCCCGCGGCCGGCCGCCGCCCATGCCCGCGCTTCTCGCCGCGCCAGGCCTGGTAGGTGACGATCAGGCTTTCCTCGTCGAGCATCGCCGCCTGGAAGCGCGGCCAGGGGCACATGTAGGTGCAGACCTGCTCCCGCGCCCAGCCGGCCAGGACATAGGTGGTCGCGGTGAACAGGGCGGTGAAGACGTAGACCGGGGTGGCGGCGGTGCCGGTCCAGAACTGCCGCGTCACCGTCGGCGCGTCGGCGTAGTACATGATCCACGCGCCGCCGGTCCAGAAGGCCACGCCGAGCCACACCGCGTGCTTCAGCGCCTTGCGCCAGGCCTTGTCGAAGGTGGTGGGGCCGGCGTCGCGCTTCATCCGCTCGTTGCGGTCGCCCTCGATCCAGCGCTCGACCCACATGAACAGGTCGGTCCAGACCGTCTGCGGGCAGGCATAGCCGCACCAGACGCGGCCGGCGAGGCTGGTGACCAGGAACAGCGCCACGGCACCCAGGATCAGCGCTCCGGTCAGGTAGTAGATGTCCTGCGGCCAGAACTCGATGTCGAAGAAGTGGAAGCGCTCGTTGCCGATGTCGAGCAGCACCGCCTGGCCCGGCCGGCCGGTGCCGCGATCCCAGCGGATCCATGGCAGCGCGTAGTAGACGACGAGGCAGAATACCAGGATCGCGGTCTTGACGTTGCGCGCCACGCCGCGCACCGCGCGCGGGTAGACCCGGACCCGATCCGCGTAGAGGCCCGACGCGCTCAGCTTCGCCTCCTCCGCCGCGCGGACCTTGCCGACCTTGGACATGGCCGGCGGCCTACTCACCGCCGCCCAGCGCGTGGACGTAGAGGGCCAGGCTTCTGATTGTCGCCGCGTCGAGGCGGGTGTTCCAGTTCGGCATCACGCCCATGCGCGGGCTGTTCACCTGGGCGATGATCGCCTCGCGGGTGGTGCCGTACAGATGCACCGCGCCCGTCAGCGCCGGCGCCCCCACGTCGCGCTTGCCCTCGCCCCTGGGGCCATGGCACGCGGCACAGTTGTCGGCGTAGATCGCCTCGCCCTTCGCCGTCGGCTTCGCTGCCTTGCCGTAGAGGCCCAGCACCACCTCCGCCACCTCGGCGATCTCGTCGGGCTTCAGCATGCCGTCGGCGCCGAAGCGCGGCATGGCGCTGGTGCGCGTGTCGGCATGCGGGCTGCGGATGCCGACGGTGATGGTCTGCTCGATGTCATCCAGCTTGCCGCCCCAGATCCACGCGTCGGAGGCGAGCGTGGGGTAGCCCGGCCGCCCCTCGCCCGCGGTGCCGTGGCAGGGCTGGCAGTTGTTGGCGAACGCGATGCGCCCGGCGGTGACCGCCACGGCCAGGAGCTGCGCATCCTGCTTGACGGCCGCGATCGGCGTGTCGCGGACCCTGTCCATCACCCCGGCGCGCTGGGCCGCCAGCGCCGCCACGTCGGCGGCGACCGCATCGCGGGTGGAGTAGCCCAGCACGCCCCTGAAATAGCCGGTGATGCCCGGCACCGAGGGGTAGAGCACGCTGAAGCCCGCGGCCCAGACGCAGGTGGCGACGAAAGTCCACAACCACCATTTCGGCAGCGGGGTGTTCAGCTCCTTCAGCCCGTCCCACTCGTGGCCGGTGGTGTCCTGGCCGGAGAAGGTGTCCTTCTCGATCTTGGTCGGCATGGTCAGGCTCCCTTGCCCGGCTGGCGCGCGGGGCGGTCATCGTCCAGGGGAATGCGGGCGTCCTGCTCGAAGCGCTTGCCGCGGCCCGGCCACAGCACGGTGGCAACCAGCAGCACGAACACGGTGAACATGAAGGCCACGGAATACTGCTTCAGGAACAGCAGCACGGCATTGATCTCGGCCATGTCCCCCTCCCTATTGCTGCAGCCTGCGGTTGGCCGCGTCGGCGAAGTCGACCATGGTGCCGAGCACCTGGAGATATGCGACCAGGGCATCGAGCTCGGTCGGCTCGCCCGGCGTACCGGCGACCTGGACCGCCTTGGGGTAGCGCTTGAGCACCGCCTCGAAATCGGCATTGACGTCGGCCTGGGCCAGCAGGTCGCGGCGGGCGCTGACGATGTCCTCGTCGCTGTAGGGCACGCCGACGACGCGGCTGGCACGCAGATGCTGGGCGATCAGCCGGTCGTCGAGCCGCGCCTGCGCCAGGAACGCGTATTTCGGCATCAGGCTCTCGGGCACCAGTGCCTGCGGGTCGATCAGGTGTCCGTACTGCCAGTCGTTGGAGTATTTGCCGCCGACGCGGGCAAGGTCGGGCCCGGTGCGCTTGCTGCCCCACTGGAACGGATGGTCATACATGCTCTCGGCGGCGAGGCTGTAGTGCCCGTAGCGTTCCACCTCGTCCTTCAGCGCGCGGATCTGCTGGCTGTGGCAGAGGTAGCAGCCTTCGCGGACGTAGACGTTGCGGCCCATCAGCTCCAGCGGCGTGTAGGGGCGGACCCCCTTCACCTTCTCCACCGTCGTCTCGATGGTGAAGGTGGGCACGATCTCGACGATGCCGCCGATGGCAATCGTGATCACGGTGAGCACCACCATCAGGATGGCGTTCTTCTCGATGGTCGAATGGCGGATGAACATCTTCAGGCTCCGGTCGCAGCGTCGCGCTGCGCGGTGGACGGGCTGATCACGGTCATGATCAGGTTCCACACCATGATCAGGGCGCCGGCGACGAAGAGCAGGCCGCCGAGGGCGCGGATGACGTAGTACGGGTGGACCGCGTTGACCGACTCGGAGAAGGAATATTGCAGGAACCCGAACTGGTCGTAGGCGCGCCACATCAGGCCCTGCATGATGCCGGCGACCCAGAGCGCGGTGATGTAGAGCACGATGCCCAGCGTCGCGATCCAGAAATGCCAGGCCACCGCCTTGGTGGAATACAGGCCCGCCCGCTTCCACAGCACCGGGACCATGTAGTAGATGGCGCCGAAGCTGATGAAGGCGACCCAGCCCAGCGCGCCGGAATGGACATGGCCGATGGTCCAGTCGGTGTAGTGCGACAGCGCGTTCACCGAGCGGATGGACATCATCGGGCCCTCGAAGGTGGACATGCCGTAGAAGCCGACGGCGGCCACCGAGAAGCGCAGTGAGGGGTCGGTGCGCAGCTTGTCCCAGGCGCCCGAGAGGGTCATCAGCCCGTTGATCATGCCGCCCCAGGAGGGCATCCACAGCATGATCGAGAACACCATGCCCAGCGTCTGCGCCCAGTCGGGCAGCGCGGTGTAGTGCAGGTGGTGCGGCCCGGCCCAGATGTACATGAACACCAGCGACCAGAAATGCACGATCGACAGCCGGTAGGAGTAGACCGGCCGGCCCGCCTGCTTGGGGATGAAGTAGTACATCATGCCCAGGAAGCCCGCAGTCAGGAAGAAGCCGACCGCATTGTGGCCGTACCACCACTGGATCAGCGCGCCCTGCACGCCGGCATACGCCGAATAGCTCTTGGCCGCGTAGATCGAGACCGGCAGGGCTGCGTTGTTGCCCAGGTGCAGCACCGCCACCGTCAGGATGAAGGCCATGAAGAACCAGTTGGCGACATAGATGTGCTCCTCCTCGCGGAGCAGCACGGTGCCGATGAAGACCACCGCGTAGAGCACCCAGATCAGCGTCAGGAACAGGTCCAGGTGCCATTCCGGTTCGGCATATTCTTGGCCCTGGCTGAAGCCCATCACGTAGCTGAGCGCGGCCATGACGATGAAGAACTGGTAGCCCCAGAAGATGAAGTCGGCCAGCGCGTCGCCGCCGAACAGGCGGCGCCGGCAGGTGCGCTGGACGATATGGAAGGAGGTGGCGAACAGCGCCGACCCGCCGAAGGCGAAGATCGCGGCCGAGGTGTGGACGGGCCGCAGCCGGCCGAAATTGGTGAACGCGAAGCCCAGGTTGAAGACCGGCCAGGCAAGCTGCAGCGCCAGCACCAGCCCCACCGCGAAGGCCACGACGGCCCAGAACATGGCCGCGATCGTGAACTTCTTCACCACCGCCTCGTTGTAGGTCACGACCCGCGCCGGGGCCGCCGCCATCGCGGACAGGACGGCCTCAGACATGGGAGCCGGCCCCTTCATGCCGCGCCGCGTCGATCCGGTCGTAATGGGCGCGGATCAGGCCGAAGCCGAACGCGGCCGCGAAGCCGGCCAGCGACAGGCCGAAGACGTACATGCCGCCATCCATGGCGCCGGAGGCCAGGATCAGCCCCACCAGCCCCAGGAGCAACACGAGCGCCCCGACAAGGATACTGCTCACGAACTCCATTGCCCACTCCGCATACAGAATCGGGCCGCCCGATGCGGCCGGCCTGTGGCGGAGAATCGGTCATCGTGCTGCGGCGCACATTGACCCAGATCAACGCGGCCGTTCGCCTACCCCTGCAAGGATGCGGACGATGACCGACCATCTGGCGATGCTGGCCGCGTGGTGCGGACCGGACGGGCCTGGGCTGCTGACCGCGCTGCTGCTGGCCGGCCTTGCCGGCGGGCCGCTGCATTGCGCGCCGATGTGCGGCCCCTTCGTGCTGGGCCAGGCGGCGGACGGCATGGCCCGCATCCCGGCCGCCCGGCTGTGCGCCTGGAGCCGCGTCGAGGCGGGGTTGCTCGCCCCGTACCATGCCGGGCGGCTGCTGACCTATGCCGCGCTCGGCGCCGTGGCCGGCGGGCTGGGCGGCCTGCCTGGGATCGTCCGCCTTGCCCCGGCGATGCTGGCGGCCGGGGCCGCTCTGTTCATCCTCTTGGCCGCGCAGCGGATGCTCGCCCTGCGGCTGCCTGGTACCGCGGCGCCCAGCCGGATGGCGCGGGGCGTGGGAGCGCTCGCCCGGCGCCTGCCGCGCGACGGATGGACCGGCGGCCTGCTGCTGGGCGGGGTACTGGGATTCCTGCCGTGCGGCCTGCTCTATGCCGCGCTGCTGGCGGCGTCCGGCAGCGGCAGCCCGGCCAGCGGCGCGCTGGCGATGGCTGCGTTCGGCCTGGGCACGGTGCCCGCGCTGGCGGCGGTGGGCCTGGCAGGGCGCGTCGTAGCCGGCCGGCTCGCGCGCTGGGCGCCGGTGCTGCTGCTGGTCAACGCCGCGCTCCTGCTGGCAGCCGGCTGGCGGGCGCTCGTGGCCTGACCGTCGATCCCCACTGGATCACGGGCGCATGATCCCCTAGTTTGCCCGAAGCGACCGCTACCATGCGGGCAGAATCAAGGGGGGAGACGATGACAACACGCAGGACTTTCCTGGGCGGCCTGAGCCTCGCGGCAACCTCGCTGCCGGTGGCGGAGGCGCTGGCCCAGGCCGTCGCGGCCAAGGGCGCGGTGACCGAATCGGGTCTCGTCGGCAAGCTCGAGGGACCCACCCCGGCCGGCGGCCCGGTCCCCGCATCCTTCAAGGAAGCCCCCCAGCTGGCCGAGCTGGTGAAGGCCGGCAAGCTGCCGTCGGTGGACAAGCGCCTGCCGGCGGAGCCGATGGTGATCAAGCCGGTCGAGACCGTCGGCAAGTATGGCGGCATCTGGCGCCGCGGCTTCATCGGCCCGTCGGACGGCGAGAACGGCAACCGCATCATGGCCTCCGACAAGCTGCTGTTCTGGGACTTCACCGGCAGCAAGATCGTGCCCTGCGTCTGCAAGGGCTACGAACTGTCGGCCGACGGCAAGACCACCACGCTGTTCCTGCGCAAGGGCATGCGCTGGTCCGACGGCGCGCCGTTCACCGCCGACGATTTCGTGTTCTGGTATGAGGACCTGTATTCCAACCGCGACATCGTGCCCTCGCCGATCCAGGACATGTCGGCCGGCGGCAAGCCCGGCAAGCTGGTCAAGATCGACGAGACCACCGTCCAGTTCCAGTTCGAGAACCCGTATTTCCTGTTCCCCTCGATGCTGGCTGGCGACACCTCGATCGGTGGCGGGCAGTCCACCCGGCAGTCCGGCGGCAACACCGCCGCGGGCTACGCCCCCGCCCACTACCTGAAGCAGTTCCTGCCCAAGTATTCGTCGGAAGCGGAGGTCACCGCCAAGGCCAAGGCCGCCGGATTCGAAAGCTGGGTGCGCATGCTGCACGTCAAGAAGGACTGGCAGCTGAACCCCGAGCTGCCCACGCTCGGCCCATGGAAGACGGTGACGCCGATCAACACGCCGACCTGGTCGATGGAGCGCAACCCGTTCTATTACGCCGTCGACACCGCAGGCAACCAGCTGCCCTATATCGACCGCGTGGTGCTGACCCTGGCCGAGAACATCGAGGTCGTGAACCTCAAGGCCATGGCCGGCGAGTTCGACCTGCAGGAGCGCCATATCGACCTGCAGAAGCTGCCGGTGGTGCTGGAGAACCGCGATCGCGGCAAGTACGACCTGCATCTCGACCTTGCCTTCAACGGCGCCGACACCGCCTTGCATGTCAACATGGACTACCGCGGCGATGCGGTGATCGGCAAGCTGCTCGGCACCGCCGATTTCCGCCGCGCGCTGGCCATGGGCATCGACCGCGACCAGATGAACGAGACGTTCTGGCTCGGCCTCGCCACGCCGGGCTCGGTCGTCTGTGCCGAATCGATGCCGGAGAATCCCGGCGCCGAGTGGCGCAAGAAGTGGTCCACGCTCGACGTCGCGGCGGCGAACAAGCTGCTCGACGGGCTTGGCCTGACCCAGAAGGACAGCGAGGGCTTCCGGGTACGCCCCGACAACGGCAAGCGCATCGTGATCGAGCTGCTGGCGGTCAAGGCGTTCATGGACTGGCCCAAGCACGCCGAAATGATCGCCCAGCACTGGCGCAAGATCGGCATCTACGGCGACGTCAAGGAGGCGGAACGCGGCCTCGCCTTCCGCCGCCTGCTGAACTCGGACCACCACATCTTCGTCTGGACCAATGGCGGCACCGAGCTGATCTATCTCTACTCCACCTGGTGCCTGCCCACCGACATCTCGAACGGCGCCTACGGCATCGAGCATGCCAAGTGGTATGCCTCCAACGGCACGCTGGGGACCAAGCCGACCGATCCCGAGATGCTCAAGGCACTCGACCTGTTCCGCTCGGCCGCCGGCAAGCAGGAGCCGGAGCGCAACAAGATCGGCCAGGAACTGTGGAAGATCATCGTCGACCAGCAGTTCCAGATCGGCACCTGCGGCCAGTCGCCGGCGCTGATGGGCGTGCGCATGGTCAGCCGCCGCCTGGGCAACATCCCGGGCCGCACCTGCATCGCCCAGCACTGCCGCACGCCGGGCAGCTCGCGGCCCGAGACGTGGTTCTACAAGTCGTGATCATCGGCCACACCGGGGCGGCGCTGTGATTTCTTTCCTCACGCGCCGCCTGCTGCTCGGCATCCTGACCGTCTGGCTGATATCGATCCTCTCCTTCGCGATCATCCAGCTGCCGCCGGGCGACTTCGTCGACGCCTACATCGCGAGCCTCGCGTCCTCCGGCTCCTCGGTCTCGGCCGAGGAGGCGGCGGCGCTGCGCAAGCTCTACGGGCTCGGCGAGCCCGTGTACGTGCAGTATTTCAAGTGGGTGAGCCGCATCGTCACCGGCGACTTCGGCGAGTCGATGGAATGGCGCCGCCCGGTGACCGAGGTCATAGGCGACCGCATCTGGCTGACCCTGCTGCTGTCGCTGGCGGCGCTGATCGTCACCTGGGGCCTCGCCTTGCCGATCGGCATCTACTCGGCGGTGCGGCAATACTCGATCGGCGACTACATCTTCACGCTGATCGGCTTCATCGGCATCGCGGTACCGAATTTCCTGCTGGCGCTGATCATCATGTACCTGATGTTCAAGTATTTCGACACCAGCGTCGGCGGGCTGTTCTCCTCCGAATACGCGCTGGCGCCGTGGAGCTGGGCGCGCGTGATGGACCTGCTGGAGCATCTGCCGCTGCCGGCGCTCATCCTCGCCCTCGGCGGCACCGCGCAGCTCATCCGCATCATGCGCGCCAACCTGCTCGACGAACTGCGCCGGCCCTATGTCGTCACCGCCCGCGCCAAGGGCCTGTCGGAAATGCGCACCATCCTCAAATACCCGGTGCGCGCGGCACTGAACCCGTTCGCCTCCAACATCGCCTACCTGTTCCCCTATCTCGTCTCGGGCAGCGTGATCATCTCCATCGTGCTCGGCCTGCCCACGGTGGGTCCGCTGCTGGTCAAGGCGCTCGTCGCCAAGGACATGTTCCTCGCCGGCTCCATCGTGCTGCTGCTCGGCGTGCTCACCGTGATCGGCACCTTCATCTCCGACCTGGTGCTGATGTGGGTCGACCCGCGCCTGCGCCACCAGCTGGACTGAGCGCATGTTCGGATTGTTCAGGCGCAGGCCGGCGCTCTCCCAGGCGGAACGCTTTGCCCAGGCGACCCAGCTGCAGCTCACCTGGTGGCGTTTCAGGCGGCACAAGCTGGCGATGGTCAGCGGCGTCGTGGTGCTGCTCTTCTACCTGGTGGCGATCGGCGCCGACTTCCTCGCCACCACCGACCCGCATGCCACCGATGCGCGCACCAGCTACATCGCACCGCAGCCGATCCACTGGTTCGACGCCGACGGGTCGTTCCGGCCGCATGTCTACGGGCTGAAGGGGGTGCGCGACCTGCGCACGTTCAAGATCGTCTATACGATCGACCCCAACCGCCGCGTCTACCTGGACTTCTTCGCCCGCGGCTACACGTACGATTTCCTGGGCCTCATCCCGACCGACCGGCACCTCCTCGGCCTCAAGGGCGCCGAGCGGGGCGACGGCATCTTCCTGCTCGGCACCGACCAGCTCGGCCGCGATTTGTGGTCGCGGCTGATGGTGGCGACCCGCGTGTCGCTGACCATCGGCCTCGTTGGCGTGACGATCTCGCTGTTCCTCGGCGTCATGCTGGGCGGCATCTCGGCCTTCTACGGCGGCCTGGTGGACACCGTGATCCAGCGCGTGATCGAGGTGATCCGCTCGATGCCCACCATCCCGCTCTGGCTCGGCCTCGCCGCCGCCCTGCCCAACGACTGGCCGGTGACACGCGTCTACTTCGCCATCACCATCATCATCTCGCTGCTCGCCTGGACCGACCTCGCCCGCGTCGTGCGCGGCAAGTTCCTCGCGTTGCGCGAGGAGGAGTTCGTGATGGCCGCCGAGCTCGCCGGCGCCTCCAGCGGGCGGATCATCTTCCGCCACATGCTGCCGTCCTTCGCCAGCCACATCATCGCCGCGGTCAGCCTCGCGCTGCCGGCGATGATCATCAGCGAGACCTCGCTGTCATTCCTCGGCCTCGGCCTTCGGCCGCCGGCCATTTCGTGGGGCATCCTGCTGCAGGATGCCCAGTCCATCCAGTCGCTGGCCCTCGCCCCCTGGCTTCTGGCCGCGGCGGTGCCGGTGATCGTGGTGATCCTGGCATTCAACTTCCTCGGTGACGGCTTGCGCGACGCGGCGGACCCCTATGGCTGAGCCAATCCTTTCCGTGCGCGACCTGCACACCCGGTTCGCCGCCCCCGAAGGCACCGTGCGTGCAGTGGACGGGGTCAGCTTCGACGTGTTCGAGGGCCGCACCCTCGGCGTGGTCGGCGAGTCGGGCTGCGGCAAGTCCGTCACTGCCCGCTCCATCCTCGGCATCGTCGAGAAGCCGGGCCGCGTCGTCGGCGGCAGCATCATGCTGCGCAAGGCGGCGGGCGGTGCGCCCGTGGACCTGCTGAAGCTCGCCCCCGAAGAGATGCGCCACGTCCGCGGCCCCGAGATCGCGCTGGTCTTCCAGGAGCCGATGGCTTCCTTCAGCCAGTACTACACGATCGGCAACCAGATCATGGAAGGCATCCGCCTGCACATGGGCCTGGATGCTGCCGGTGCCCGCAAGCGCGCCATCGAGCTGCTCGACATGGTGGGCGTCCCCCAGCCCGCCCGGCGTGTGGACGAATATCCGTTCCAGCTCTCCGGCGGCCTGCGCCAGCGCGTCATGATCGCCATGGCGCTGTCCTGCGATCCGCGCATCCTGATCGCCGACGAGCCCACCACCGCACTCGACGTCACCACCCAGGCGCAGATCCTCGACCTGCTGCGCGAGCTGCAGCAGAAGCGGGGACTGGCGATCATCCTGATCACCCACGACATGGGCGTGATCGCCGAGATGGCGCACGACGTCGCCGTGATGTATCTCGGTCGTGCGGTCGAGACCGGGCCGGTGCGCGACATCTTCGCCAAGCCGGACCATCCCTACACGCGGGCCCTGCTGCGCTCGATTCCCACCGTCATGGCCAAGCCGCGCACCCGGCTGCCCACCATCGAGGGCTCCATTCCCCACCCGTTCAACCGCCCGCAGGGCTGCGCCTACCACCCGCGCTGCGCCGAGCTGATCGGCGCCGTCTGCGAGCAGAACGAGCCGCCCGAGATCGCCGAGCACGACCGCCAGGTGCGCTGCTTCCTGCACGGGGGCCGCCCGCAATGAGCGCCGCCCAGGGCACCACGCTGCTGGAGGTCAAGGGCCTCAAGAAGCATTTCCCGATCCGCAAAGGCCTGCTGCGCCGCACGGTCGGCCATGTCAGGGCGGTGGACGGCGTGAGCTTCACCATCCGCAAGGGCGAGACGCTGGCCCTGGTGGGCGAGAGCGGCTGCGGCAAGACCACCGTCTCCCGCTGCATCCTGCGCGCGCTCGCGCCGAGCGCGGGGGCGATCAACTTCTCCATCGGCGGCCGGACGGTCGACCTCGCCACCCTGCCCCGCCGCCAGCTGCGCCCGCTGCGCCGGCACATGCAGATGGTCTTCCAGGACCCCTACTCCTCGCTCAACCCGCGCATGGTGGTCGGCGACATTATCGGCGAGCCGCTGCTGATCAACGGCATGACCGACCGCGCCGAGCGCCGCAAGCGCATCATCGAGCTGATGGAGCTGGTGCAGCTGCCGGCCGCCTACATCAACCGCTTCCCGCACGCCTTCTCCGGCGGTCAGCGCCAGCGCATCGGCATCGCCCGGGCGCTCGCGCTCAACCCCGAGCTGATCGTCGCCGACGAGCCGGTCTCGGCGCTGGACGTCTCGGTGCAGGCGCAGATCCTCAACCTGCTGCTCGACCTGCAGGACCGGCTGCACCTGACCTACCTGTTCGTCGCCCACGATCTCAGCGTGGTGAAGCACGTCGCCGACCGGGTGGCGGTGATGTATGTCGGCCGCATGGTGGAGCTGGCCGAGACCGTGGCTCTCTACCACCGGCCGCTGCATCCCTATACCGAGGCGCTGCTCTCCGCCGCCCCCACCCCGGTGCCCGATGCGATCAGCACCCGGATCATCCTGGAGCGCGAGATCGCCGACCCGGCCAACCCGCCGCCGGGCTGCCCGTTTCATCCCCGCTGCCGCTACGCCGAATCCCGCTGCCGCACCGAGGTCCCGACATTCCAGGAGGTCGAGCCAGGCCGGTTCACCGCCTGCCTGCGCGCGGGCGAGCTTTCGCTGAAGGGCATAGCCGACCTGTCCTGAGCGCCCGCCCGGTTACCATACGTTGCTTGACCCGAACCGTTCCCCTGCCACGATCGAGCTCCTGAAAATGCGTCGCACTTGCCTGCGTCGTGCCCTGGAAGGAGCCGATCATGTCGATAACATTGCAACCCGAAATTGCGACGGCGCTGCTGCGTGAGGTGATCGTCAGCCTCGTTCGTCGCGACGGGCCGGCACTTTCCGCCCACCAGCTCGGCGTCTACCTCACCTGCTACACCGTGCAGCGCGACCACACCGTGCGCGGCCTGGCCGCCGAGCTCAGCGTCTCCAAGTCGGTCATCACCCGCGCCCTCGACAAGCTCTCCGAGCTCGATCTCGCCCGCCGCCGCCCCGACCCCGCCGACCGTCGCAGCGTGCTGGTCGAGCATACCGACGCCGGCCGCAAGCTCCTGGGCGAAATCGGCACGACCGCGATCAAAGCCGCCAAGGACTGGCAGGCGTCCTGATCAGCCGCGCCGCGCGGCATAGGCGGCCCGGGCAGCCTCGATCGCGGCATCGAGCGCGCGCATCTGGACGCTCCAGGCGTAGTCGCGGATCACCGCCGCTCGGCCGGCGAGGCCCATCGCGGCACGGCGGGCGGGGTCCTGCAACAGGTTGACGACATGGTCGGCGAAGCCCTGGGGGTCGTCGCTGGCTTCGATGGTGGTGCCGCGCTCCATGCCGGTGCCGGTCCAGGCGGCCAGGGAGGCGACCACCGGCAGTTCCATCGCCATCGCCTCGAGCACCTTGTTCTGGATGCCGCGGGCGATGCGCAGCGGGGCGACGAACAGCTCCGCGGCATCGAGATAGGGCCGCACGTCGGGCACGCGGCCGGTCACGGCGATGCCGGGCCGGGTGGCCAGGGCCTGCACGGCAGGCGCGGGGCGGCTGCCGCAGATGGTGAAGCTGGCGTGGGGCAGCGCAGCCTGGACCCGCGGCAGGATTTCGGAGGCAAACCAGGTGACGGCGTCCACGTTCGGCAGATAGTCCATCACCCCGGTGAAGACCATGTTGCCCGGGGTGCGCGGGCCGCCGCCCGGGCTGAAATAGTCGAAGTCGACGCCGTTCTTCACCGTGCTGACGGGCGCGCCGGGGATGGCGCGCTGGAAATCGGCGCGTTCCTCGTCGGTGCAGACCAGCGAGTGCTCGAAGGCGTGGGCGATGCGGCGTTCGTGCGCCAGCAGGCGGCGGCCTTCGAGCGCATAGATCCAGCGCATCGGCGGGCGGACATCGGCGGCGTAGCGGGTGAACTTGAGCGAGTCGAGGTCGGCGAACTGCATGATCCGGGGCGCGCCAGTCAGGTGCTCGGCGAACTGGGCGATGTTGGAGCTGTAGACGATGATGAGCTCGGGCTTCAGGCGGGCGTAGGCCTCGTCGATCGGGGCGTGCAGCGCGGGCTCGTGCATCATCGCGACCGAGAGCGGCCGGCCGCCGAACAGCGCGGCGAGGGCGCGGAACTTCGCCTTCTGTGGGTTGACCGGCACCGCGGTGACGCTGGCGGCGATGGCGCGGGCACCCTCCAGGTTGGCGAGGTCGGCCGTCCCGTCGGCGGTGCAGAAGACATGCACCTCGTGGCTTCGCGCCAGATGGCGGAGCACGTTGCAGGTGGTGATCTTGTCGCCCCGGTCCGGCGGATAGGGGACGCGCTGGGTGAGATAGAAGATGCGCATCAGCGGGCCAGCGCGGCGAGCGCCCCGGCATCGTAGGCCATCGCGTTGCGGGCCTCGAACAGGCGCAGGTAGATCGCGTAGGCGGCGTCATGGGCGCGGCGCCAGAACGGGTCGGGTGCCAGATGGGCCTGCGGCGGCGCCATGCGGTCCACCGCGATGGCGAGGGTGGGGTGGATGCCGGCGGCGACCGATGCCGCCATCGCCGTCCCCAGCAGGACCGGCGATCCGGTGTCGGACACGACGAGGCCCGCAGGGAGCGCATCGCGGTAGAGCCGCACCAGCAGCGGGCTGGCGGCCTGGGTTCCGCCCAGGCAGATGCGCGTGAGCGGGAATCCCTGCGCGGCGAAATGGCCGATCACCTGGCGAAGCTGGAGCGCCAGGCCTCTGGCGGTGGCATAGTAGGCTTCCGGCAGGTCGGCTCCGCCGTCCTCGGCCGTCAGGCCGGTGGCGAGGGCCGGGAGCGTCTGATCGTTGACCGGCGAGCGCCCGCCGCGGAAATCCGGCACCGCGTGGGACGCCGCGGCAAAGGCCGGGCCGTCATGTTCGAGCCGCGTCAGCACCTCGGCGGCGATCGCCGCGTGGGTGGTGCCGGGGCGGCGGGCGAGCAGTGCGTCGAGCGCCGCGCCGGACCAGGGCTGGGTCGCGGCGTGCAGCGACAGGCCAGGGAACACCGGGTCCTGGAACGGCCCGTCGATGCCCGGGCTGGCCCGTGGCGCGGCCGAGACTGCCAGCAGCGTCGTGGTTTCACCCGCGACCAGCGCGGCGGTGCCGCCGACCCGGCCCGCGACGCGCGGCCGATCGTGCCCAGCAGGCCGGCGTGGTCGGCGGGGAGGCCGGCGGCGACGGGAATCCCGGGCGGCAGGCCGAGCAGCTCGGCCAGCCCCGGGTCGAGCGGGCCGTGCGGCGTGCCGGCCGCCACCTTGCCGCCGTCGAGCGCGCCGAGGGCCACGACCTCGCCGAGGTCGAGCAGGTCGAGCAGGGCATGGTTCCAGCCCGTGTCCGCCCGCCACGGCCATTGCGTGGCCAGGGCCGCGACGGAATGCGCCTCGATCCCGGTGGCGCGCCGGGCGAGCTCGTCGCACAGGTCGCGCGCCGTGCGCAGCCGTGCCCAGGCGCCGGGCGCGTGGCGCTTCAGCCACAGCATCCGCGCCAGGCTGTTGCCAGGCGCCGGCGCGCCGCCATGGCGGTCGAGCCAGTCGTCGCCGGTGGCGGCGATCTCCGCCGCCTCCGCCGCGGCCCGGCGATCCCGCGCGCCCATCATGTCGGCGCCGCCGGCGAGCAGGGCCTCGCCCGCGCAGTCCAGGACGAGGCCCGGCATGGCGGCGAAGCCCAGCCCCGCGACGTGCCGGCCACGCGCCGGATCGTCGGCCAGGCAGGCGCGCAGCGCCAAGCCCGCCGCGTGCCACACCGCATCCATGCGATAGGCCGCCTGCCCGTCTTCCGGCGCGACCGGTTCGGCCGCGCCTGCCACCTGCCGGCCATGGGCATCGAACACCGCCGCCCCGACGGCGGCGGAGCCGACCTCCACGGCGGCCAGCAGCCCGCTCACCGGGACTTGGCGTCGATCAGCCGCTGATAGACATCGACATAGTCCTGCGCCATGCGCCGGCTGGTGAAGCGCTGCTCGAACCGGGCGCGGATCCTGCCGCGGTCGAGCTCGTGCAGCCGGCCGCAGGCGGCGATCGCCTCCTCGACGTTCTCGACGATGAAGCCGGTCAGCCCGTCCTCCATCACCTCCGGCACCGAGCCGCGGCGCATGGCGATCACGGGGGTGCCGCAGGCCATGCTCTCGATCATCACCAGGCCGAACGGCTCGGGCCAGTCGATGGCGAACAGGGTCGCCTTGGCGTTGCCGAGGAACTCCGGCTTCTGCGCGTCGTTGATCTCGCCGATGAACTCGACATGCGCATTGGCCAGCAGCGGCTCGACCGATTCCTTGAAGTATTCGGCGTCGGCCTTGTCCACCTTGGCGGCGACCTTCAGCCGCGTGCCGCAGGCCCCGGCGATGCGGATGGCGCGCTCGATCCCCTTCTCCGGCGAGATGCGGCCGAGGAAGGCGAAATACTCGCCCTTGGCGTCGCCCTTCGGCCCGTCCTTGGGCGGGTAGAGCAGGTCCCTGGGCATGCCGTGATGGACCGTCTGCACCCAGCCGACATCGGGGATCGGCGTGCGCTGGTTGTCGGAGATGGAGACCAGCGGCACGGTCGGGAACTTGCGGTAGACGGCGGCGAATTCGGGCAGGTCGAGGCGGCCGTGCAGCGTGGTCACGAAGGGCACGCCGAGCCGGGTGAAGACCGAGTTCGGCCAGTAGTCCATGTGGAAATGCAGCACGTCGAAGTCGGTGGCCCGTTGGGCCACGTGCTCGATCATCAGCGCGTAGGTGGCCACCCAGTCGCGGATGTCGGGATCGAGCCGCAGTGCCCGCGGCCAGGGCGCGTCGAGCTTCGCCGAGGTCACCGAATCGCCCGAGGCGAACAGCGTCACGTCATGCCCCAGCTCGACCAGCGCCTCGGTCAGCGAATAGACGACGCGCTCGGTGCCGCCGTAGAGCTTGGGCGGGACGGCTTCGAAGAGCGGCGCGATCTGGGCTATGCGCATGGGCGGTCTGGCTCCGTTTGGATGGCCGACGAACTAGGCGGGCAAGGTGGCGAAACCACGGCGCGATCAGGGCGCAATCGCAAGGGCTTGGGCGGCGATCAGACGCTCATACAGCGCAACGTGGTCGGCCGCCATGCGTTCGGCGGTCCAGCGCTGCTCGAAGCGGGCGCGGACGCCGGCGCGGTCGATCTCGCCGAGCCGGGCGCAGGCGGCGACGGCGCCGGCCACGTCGTCCACGACGAAGCCGGTCACCCCTTCCTCGATCACCTCCGGCACCGAGCCGCGGCGGAAGGCGATGACCGGGCAGCCGCAGGCCATGGCCTCGATCATCACCAGGCCGAACGGCTCTTCCCAGGCAATCGGGAACAGCAGCGCCCTGGCGCCGGAGAGGAAGGCGGGCTTCCGGCTGTCGTCGATCTCGCCGATGAACTCGACCCCGTCGCCGCCGAGCAGCGGGGCGATGCGGGCCTGGAACGCGGCATCCTCCGCCCCCTGCTTGGCCGCCACCTTGAGCTTCACGCCGCAGGCCCTGGCGATATGGATGGCGGATTCGATGCCTTTCTCGGGCGAGACGCGGCCGAGGAAGGCGAAATAGTCCTGGGCGGCCGGCACCGGGCGCAGCAGGTCGCGCGGCATGCCGTGCAGGATGGTGGCGGCGAAGTTCAGATGCGGCATCGGGGCCCGCTGCCGGTCGGAGATGGAGACCAGGTTCACCTGCGGGAACAGGTCGTAGATGTCCTTCACCCAGGGTTGCGCGAGCGTGCCGTGCAGGGTGGTGAGGAACGGCGTGGGCTGGCGGGTGAAGACGCTGAACGGATGGAAGTCGATGTGGAAATGCAGCACGTCGAACTGGTCGGCGGCGCGGCGGACCAGTTCGATCATGCGCGCATAGGGCGCGCAGTTGAACTCGAAGCTGGGCTGGAAGCGCTCGGCGCGGGCGCGGACCGGCACCAGCCGGGCGGAGGTGCGGCTGTCGCCGGTGGCGAACAGGGTCACGTCGTGGCCCATGGCCACCAGCGCCTCGGTCAGCCAGTGCACGACCCGCTCGCTGCCGCCGTAGCGCGGCGGCGGCACGGCTTCGAACAGCGGGGCGATCTGGGCGATGCGCATCTGGGTCCTCCCGATGCCGGATCGCTTGCCCGCTCCGGCCCGCGCCGTCAACGCGGCACGTGCCCGATTTGGGCCACATGGCCGGGCCATGCTTCCGGGATCGTTGCCCGATGGGACATACTGCACGCATGCGCACGCCCCAAACCCCGATGACCCGGTTCCAGTCGCGGCCTCTGGCCTTCCTGATGCACTACGTGATGCGGCATCGGGCGGGCCATGCGGTGATCCTGGCCTCGGTGCTGCTGGCGGTGTTCTGCTCGGTCTTCACCCAGTACGGCCTCAAGGCGCTGATCGACGTGGTCTCCCAGGGGCCGGACGCGCCGGACGTGGTGCGCCGGAGCTGGACCGCCTTCGGCGCGCTGTGCGCGCTGATCGCAGCCGACAATTTCCTCTGGCGCATCGCCGGCTTCACGGTCGCCCGGGTGTTCGTGCGCGTCACCGGCGACGTGCGCAGCGACCTGTTCCTGCATCTCGCCGGCCATGCGCCGAGCTATTTCTCCGAGCGCCTGCCCGGCACGATGGCGAGCCGGATCACCGCCACCTCCAACGCCATCTTCCAGACCGAGAGCACCGGCACGTGGAACGTGATCCCGCCGGTGGTGGCGGTGCTGATGGCCATCGTGCTGATCGGCTCGGTCAACCTGCTGATGGCCGTGGTGCTGGCCGCGGTCAGCCTGGCGATGGCGGCGGTGGTGTTCTGGCTGGCCGAGCGCGGCACGCCGATCCACCGCAACTTCGCCACCCATGCCGCGGGCGTGGACGGCGAGCTGGTGGACATCATTTCCAACATGCACGTGGTGCGCGCCTTCGGCGCAACCTTCCGCGAGCATGGCCGCATCGACGAGCGGCTGGGCGGCGAGATGGCGGCGCGGCGCAGCAGCCTGTACTACCTGGAGAAGCTGCGGCTGCTGCATGCGGTGATGACGGCGCTGATCACCGCCGGGCTGCTCGCCTGGGGGGTGGTGATGTGGCAGCACGGCCAGGCCACCGCCGGCGACATGGTGCTGATCTGCTCGCTCGGCTTCACCATCCTGCACGGCACCCGCGACCTCGCGGTGTCGCTGGTGGATCTGACCCAACAGGTGGCGCGGCTGGAGGAGGCGATCAGCGCGCTGCTGACGCCGCACGAGCTGCCCGACGCGCCGACCGCCCACGCGCTGCCGCAGGGGCCGGGGCGGGTGACGTTCGAGCAGGTGCGGTTCGGCTACCCGGGCCGGCCGCCGGTGCTGGACGGGCTGGACCTGGTGATCGAGCCGGGCCAGCGGGTCGGGCTGGTGGGGGCCTCGGGTGCCGGGAAGTCCACCGTGATCGCCCTGCTGCAGCGCTTCTACGACGTGCAGGACGGGCATGTGCGCATCGACGGCGAGGATATCCGCGACATCACCCAGGAGAGCCTGCGCGGGCTGATCGCGGTGGTGCCGCAGGATGTGAGCCTGTTCCATCGCACGATCATGGACAACCTGCGCTACGCCCGGCCCGACGCGCCGGACCAGGACGTGCTGCGCGCGGCCGAGATCGCCCGCTGCCGGGAGTTCATCGAGGCGCTGCCCGAGGGGTTCGAGACCATGGTCGGCGACCGCGGGGTGAAGCTGTCGGGCGGCCAGCGCCAGCGGCTCGCCATCGCCCGCGCCCTGCTGAAGGACGCGCCGGTGCTGCTGCTGGACGAGGCGACCTCGGCGCTGGACAGCGAGTCCGAGGCGGCGATCCAGCAGGCGCTGGACGTGCTGATGAAGGGGCGGACGGTCATCGCGATCGCCCACCGGCTGTCCACTCTGCGCAATTTCGACCGCATCGTGGTGATGAGCGCCGGCAAGGTGATCGATGACGGCCCGCCCGACACGCTGGCCAACCGCCCGGGCCCGTATCGGGACCTGCTCAACAAGCAGATGATGGCGGCCGAACCGCACTGAATGGCGGGGAGAACGCGGCGGACGCGGGATTTTGTTCCTATATCGTAACAAATAGGGCGCGGCAGGGCGCGCGTCGACGGAGCGGTTGCGAACTGCGGCGCGGGATGTCGGGCGGGTGCGGCCGGGCGCGGCCTGCCGCGCGCGGCGGGGCCGGCCGGGGAGCGGGCGCGACGGGCGTGGCCGGCGGCAGCGCGCGCCGGGGCCGACGCGGGACCGCGCGGCAGCCGTCGCAGGCCAGGACGGCACGCGCCAGGGGCGGCGGCAGCGGATCGGATGCGCGGATGCGGATGCGGATGCGGATGCGGAGGGGGCAGCCGGCGGACCGGCGGCCGGCGCGCTGGGGTGGCCGGGCTGCGCAGCACCGCGACAAGCGGCGCCAGCAGCAGGCGAAGCAGGGGATGCGCGGCGAACAGCACGGCGAGCGCGCGCAGCAGCGCGGCGCTTGGCGCCATCTCGTGCGGCAGGCTCGGTGCGGGGTGCGCGCGGGTCACACCGGAGAACTAGCCTAGGTCTGGCATCTTGTCAAGGATTTTTCTCTTACCGCTCCCCGATTGCAGGGCGCTCAGCCGCGGATGATGATCTCCACCCGGTCGGGCGTGACGCCGAAGCTGGCGGCGAGCGCGCGCTTGGCGGTGGCGATCGTCATCATGCCGGCGGGCGTGGCGGTCCGGCGCGCGCGGTCCGGATCGGACTGCCAGGCCGCGACCGCCTCGTCGATCGTGCGGAACAGGTTGACCTCGTCGACCGTGTCCTTCAGCAGCCAGCCATGCACCCCGCGGCGCCGTGCCTCGTCCATGAGGCGCCCGTCATCGCTGCCGGTGACGATGACGGTGGCGCAGGGCAGGCTGCCGGCCTGGGCGATCGCGGAGTCAAGCAGCTCGAGCCCGGTCATGTCGGGCAGCGTGTAGTCCAGCAGCAGGCAGTCGTACGGCTCGCCGCGCAGGGCGGCGAGGCCCTGCTCGCCGCTCGCGGCGACGGTGACCACCGAGCTGCGGGCGGCCTGGCGCTCCAGCATGAACCGGTAGATCAGCCGGTCGTCGGCGCCGTCCTCGACGATGAGCAGACGGTAAGGTGCACGGTCGGACAACTGACCCTCCACGTGTGCGGCCCGGGCCGCCTGCTAAGCGGAATTCCTTAAGGAAGTGTGGCGCGGGCCTGGAAGCGGTTTGTTAACCGTTGCGGCATACGGTCGCACGCGCCTTCGGAGGATCCCGCAACGATGTCCGAATCCCTGCGCGAGACGGACCCGGCCGCGCGCGAGACCGCCGAGCGGCTGGCGCGCATCGTCGAGGCGTCGCCGAGCGGCCTGCTGGAGGTGGACGCGGCCGGGCGCATCCTGCTGGTCAACCGGCACATCGAGGCGATGTTCGGCTATGACCGCAGCGAGCTGCTGGGCCAGCTGGTGGAGATGCTGCTGCCCGCGCGCTACCGCGGGGCGCACGCCACGCTGCGCACGCAGTTCACCGCAGCGGCCGAGACGCGCGCGATGGGGGCCGGGCGCGTCATCATGGGCCAGCGCAAGGACGGCAGCGAGTTCCCGGTCGAGATCGGGCTCAATCCGCTGGCCGACCGCGACGGCGCCCATGTGCTGGCGGCGGTGCAGGACATATCCCGCCGCCAGGCCGCCGCACAGGAGATGGAGCGGCAGCGGCGGGAGCTGGAGCGGTCCAATGCCGACCTGGCCGAGTTCGCCCATGCCGCCTCGCACGACCTCAAGGCGCCGCTGCGTGGCATGGCGCATCTGGCGCAGTGGATCGCCGAGGATATCGGCACCGCCGCGAGCCCGCAGACGCTGGAGAACCTGGCGCTGCTGCGCAGCCGGGCGCTGCGGCTGCAGGCGCTGCTGACCGGGCTGCTCGCCTACGCGCGGGTGGGCCGCGGCGCGCTCGCCGCGGAGGAGGTGGACACCGGCACGCTGGTGCGCGAGGTGGCGGCGACGCTGGCCCTGCCCGATGGGTTCCGGGTGGTGTTGCCGGGCCCGATGCCCACCATCCGCACGCTGCGGCTGCTGCTGGAAGGGGTGATGCAGAACCTGATCGAGAATGCGGTGAAGCATCACGACCGGCCGGAGGGCGTGGTCACCGTGACCGCGGCGCGCGAGGGGGCGATGGTGGTGTTCACCGTGGCCGATGACGGGCCAGGGATCCCGCCGCGCTTCCACAAGCGCATCTTCCAGATCTTCCAGACCCTGCAGAGCCGGGACGAGACCGAGGGCAGCGGGCTGGGCCTGGCCATCGTCAAGCGCAAGGTGGAGCTGAACGGCGGGAGCATCCGGGTGGAGAGCGCGCCGCCGGCGCGGGGCGCGCGGTTCGTGTTCAGCTGGCCGGATGCGGGGGACGGCAGTCTTTCCACCGGATAGATCCGTGATTCCGACAGGCCGCAAGGCAGATGAACAACGAGACGGCGAGGCAGCGAGAAGGCCATCGAGCCACCGCTTGCTGGTCTTCTCGCTGCCTCGCCGTCTCGTTGTTCGCCTTTCCCTTCATGCCGGCATCGACGCCCAGTGCAGCGCCGGAAGGGGAATTGCGCCCACACGATCGCCACGGGGCGGACCGGGGCGCCGGTGGCGCCGCGCATCTTCGGGGCCAGGATGATCAGGCAGAAGCTCGCGACGCCGTCGCGGGCGAGCGCGTCCAGCGCGAGGTTCTCGATGATGTAGACGCCGGCCTCGGCGAGGCAGTGCTGGTGCACCGGCAGGGCCAGGGCGGGGTCGGGGTTGGGCAGCACCTCGAGGGCCATGTTGTCGGCGCCGATGGCGACGACGCCCGTTCCGTGAGCCAGCGCGGCCGGCACGTCGATGCCCGGGGAGCCGTGCAGGTAGCGGGCATTGTCCACGCCGAAATGGCGGCCCCAGCCGGTGCGGATCAGGGCGATGTCGCCCGGCTCGATCGCCCGGCCGGCGGCGGCCAGGGCGCGTTCGAGGTCCGCCGGGGTGACAACGCGGCCCGGGCCGAGATGATCGCCGCCGTCGAGGCCCGCGACGTCGAGCAGCAGGCCGCGGGTGACGAGCGGCGGGATGTGCTCGATGCCGAGCCGGGCCAGCCCCCAGTCGGTCAGGACCTCGTTGGCGTCGGTGTCGTTGTAGAGGCGGTCGCCTTTGGAGACATGGCCGAGCGCGTCGATATGGGTGCCGACATGGGCGTTCATCTCGATCCGCTCGAGATTGGTGCCGGCGTCGTTGGTGATGCCGAGCCGGCGCCGGCGGCGGATGGCGTCTTTCCAGGTGGACCACATGGCCATCAGGAACGGCGTCTGGTTGGGCGCCATGAAGGGCGCGTCGGCGCCGAAGGTGTGGGACAGGTCGTAGACCTCGGCCGCCTGGATGCCGGCGAGGGCGGCGCGGCGCTTGGCCTGGGTGATCAGGTTGGCGGCGCCGATCTGGTCGTCCCTGCCCCAGCAGGCGCAGCCCCATTTGCCGTGGTCGTGGGCGCCCCCGCGTGCCGGGCTAGTCATGGATCACCGCCACGGCGCGGGTCCAGCCGGCGGAGGCGCGGTGGATCTTGACCGGGAAGGCGATGACGTCGAACCCGTCGGGCGGCAGGGAATCGAGATTGTTCAGCTTCTCCATGTGGGAATAGCCGATCTCGCGGCCGGCGCGGTGGCCTTCCCAGATCAGCCCGGCATCGCCGGTCTCGGCCACGCGGCGCCTGGTGTGGCTGAACGGGGCGTCCCAGCTCCAGCCGTCGGTGCCGACGAGACGGATGCCCTGCTCCAGCAGCCACAGCGTCGCCGCCTTGCCCATGCCGCAGCCGGAGTCGATGTAGCCGTCCTGGCCGTAGCGGGCGCCGGCGGCGGTGTTCACGACCACGATCTCGAGCGGGCGCAGCGTGTGGCCGATCCGGTTCAGCTCCGCCTGGACGTCCGCCGGGGTGGCGACGTAGCCATCGGCGAAGTGGCGGAAGTCGAGCTTCACGCCGGGCTGGAAGCACCAGTCGAGCGGCACCTCGTCGATCCGCCAGGAGGGCTCGCCGCCTGGCTTCAGCGCGTGGTTCATGGTGCTGAAGAAATGATAGGGCGCATCCATGTGGGTGCCGTTATGGGTGCTGATCGCCACCCGCTCGACGGCGGCGTATTCGCCGCCGGGCAGCTGGTCGATGCCGATGCCGAAATACTGGGCGATCTGCGGCGCCGACT
Source organism: Acetobacteraceae bacterium (assembly GCA_044225615.1). Classification (GTDB taxonomy): domain Bacteria; phylum Pseudomonadota; class Alphaproteobacteria; order Acetobacterales; family Acetobacteraceae; genus CAIYPH01. Next base: position 28,978 of record JBGAIK010000006.1, read on the forward strand.
GGTGGTGATCGACATATTCGATGGCGGGCAGCATGTGCGGCGGGTCGCTGGCGATGCCGGCCCTGAGCGTGCTGGAGATGTCGATCAGGCGTCGGGCCATGGGGCGTTCCCTACAGGAAGCGGGCGATGGTGAGGCCGGTGAGGTCCTGGAACACCAGCGCGGTGCCGTCGGAGAGGGTCAGGTGCTGGGAGCCGGCGACGACGGAGGCGCCGAGCAAGGCGGCGACCGCCTCGCCCGCCGGGAAGCCGGCCAGCGAGATGAAGTCGGCGAGGGGATCGAAATCGTCGATCACCACGCTGGGCGCCCGGCCGGCGGCGAAGGCGAACAGGTCGGTGCCGGAGCCGCCGACCAGCGTGGCCGCGCCGGTTCCGGCCAGGAAGGAGGTGGAGCCGGGCCCGCCGATCATCATCGTCGTCGCGCCCGGCACGGTGGCGCCGTAGAAGAAGCTGCTGCCGGCGGACTGCGCCGCGGTCACGGTCTCCGCCCCTGCCCCGGCCTGGATGTAGGCGCCCGGCCCGGTGCCGGCCGACAGCACGTCCCCGTCGCCGCCGCCGAGGATGATGGTGTTGCCGGCGCCCGCGGTGATCCGGTTGCCGCCGGCCGGCCCGCCCAGGAACACGCCGCCGCCCGATCCGCCCTGCACCGTGAGGCTGCCGCCGAACCCGGCCAGCGTGTCGGCGCCGGCGCCGCCCACGTAGTCGAGCGGCCCGTAGCTGACCACGATCAGCGACCCGCTGCCGCCCTGCAGCAGGGCGGTGCCGCCGGCATTGCCGAGGATGGTGCTGGAACCGCTGCCATTGGCGAAATCGAGCATGCCGGTGCCGGCGAAGACCAGGTCGCTGCCGGTGGTGGCGGTGACGAAGGCGGGGCCGGTGCCGCCGACGACGGTGTCGGCGGCGGCGGAGATGACGGTGCTGGCGCCGCTGCCGAGCCACAGCATGGTGCCGCCGGCGCCGGTGGCGATGGTGTCGGCGCCCGGGCCGGCGACGACGGTGGCGTGGCCGGCGCCGCCGTTGAAGCGGCTCGCGGTGGGGCCGAGGAACACGGTGGGGTCGTTGCCGAAGGCGGTGATCGTCGCGGTGCCGAGCCCGCCGGCGATCAGGTCGGCGCCGCGCGAGGCGACCTGGTTGGCGCCGCCGCCGAGCAGGATGCGGTTGGCGCCGCCGCCGGCATCGATGGTGTTGCTCGCGGCCAGCGCGATCACCGTGTCGTCGCCGTCGCCGAGCAGGATGGTCTGGGCGCCGGAGCCGTCGTAGATGCTGACGAGGTTCTGGCCGCCGCCGGCGGCAACCGTGCCGGCGCCGACCCAGGCATTGAACGACAGCCCGCCCTGGCCGGCGAGCACGAGCTGCCCGTCGGCCGCACCGCCGGTGACGGTGAGCGGCGCGCTGGCGTGGTCGATCAGGGTGGCGTAGCCGGGCTGCACCATCGTCGCCCCGCCCTGGTGCAGCAGCATCGCGCCGGCGGCGACCAGGGGCAGGCTGGCCTGGCCGTCGGCGATGGCGACGGCGGCGGTGCCCGCGGCGATGGCGGCGTTGACCGGATCGAGCAGCGCCTGGGCGGTTGCGGCGCGCGTGGTGCTGTCGAAGGGGAGGATGAGCTGCAGCCCGCCCGCCGCCTGCACGGTGACCGCGCCGGGGGTGACGGGCTGGGTGACGTTGATGATCCAGGAGACGTCCTGCTCCAGCTGGCTGCGGTCGCCGCGCACCCAGTCGGTGGGGTCGTAGGCGTGGACGGTGATGGTGTAGAGGCCCGGGGAGAGGCGCAGCGGCTCGATGCTGAGGAGCTGGGGGGCGGCGTCGGCGATGAGGTTGCCGTTGAGCAGCCAGCGGACCAGGACCACGGTGGGGTCGATGACCGTGGCGAGCAGCGCCACCGGGTTGAGCAGCTGGGCGCCGTTCGGGGTGTAGCTGTCGAGCGGGTCGACGAGGGCGTAGAAGCCGCGGACGAAGGCCTCGCGCCCGATGGCGTCGAAGGGCTGGTCGAGCCCGCGCATCTTGGAGTTGAAGGAGGGGCGGAAGGCGCCGAACTGGGAGTAGTGGGCACCCTGGTAGGCGCCGATGACGCCGATGCCGGGCTGGTCGTAGCCGAGCCAGGCGGCCCATTTGGTGCCCGAGGGGCTGATGGTGACGTCGGGCTCGGAGAACTCGGGGCCGGAATAGGTGGTGCCGTCGTTGTAGTCGTACTGGTCGGCGAGATGGGCAAAGGAATGGCCCATTTCGTGCAGGGCGACGTCGAAGGAGGACGGGTTGTTGCCGGCGAAGACGGCGAACTGGCCGCCGCCGCCGCCGTATTGGCTGGCATTGACGGCGACGAAGCGCATGTCGGCGGTGATGCCGGTGCCGGCGAGGGCCGCGTTCATCACGTTGAAGCCGAGCGTGTCGGAGATGTAGAGCAGGCGATCGGTGAAGCCGTCGAAGCGGTAGGTGGCGTTGAGCGCGGTGTTGACCTGGGTGCCGGTGGCCGGGTCGTCGGCGCCGGACTGGGCCGAGGCGACGTTGACCTGGTAGATGTTGAAGAAGTTGCGGTAGCGGCCGAACGGGTCGGTGACGAGGCCGCCGTTGAACAGGTAGTCGACCAGGCCGCCGACATTGGCGGTGTAGGTGGTGGAGAGCTGCCCGGCGGTGTAGCCGTCGCCGAGGAAGACCATGTCGATCCGGTTGGCATCGGGGCCGGTCTGCTGGACCGGGACGACCGGGTATTCGGCGCTCACGTCAGGCCCGCCTGCGGTACTGGTAGTTCCTGTCCAGCCGCTCCATCAGGTAGTCGCCGTAGCGCACCGGGGGATGGAGCGGCGGGTTGGCGGGGCTGGCGCAGGTGGGCACGCACTGCACGATGCTGTCCATGTCCATGTCGAAGAAATAGGGGTTGGAGAAGCGGTCCCCGCCCGAGAGGTTCTTGACCCGGTGGGGCGTGGACTGCCAGCGGCCGTTGGTCCAGCGGTGGAGCATGTCGGCGACGTTGACGACCCAGGTGCCGGGGATCGGCGGCGCCTTGAGCCAGGTGCCGTCGGCGCGCCGGACCTCGAGCCCGCCGGCGGTGTCCTGGCAGAGGATCGTCAGGAAACCGTAGTCGGTGTGCGGGGCGGAGCCGAACGCGTCATCCGGGCTGTCGGGCGGCTGGGGCGGGTAGTGGAGCAGGCGCAGGAAGGTGGTGGGGCGGGCGAAGTGGGGGGCGAACCAGTCGGCCGGCAGGCCGAGCGCGAGGGCCATCGGGCGCAGCAGGTTGCGGCAGAAGGCGAGCATGGCCTGCTCGTAGGCGGTGACGGCGGTGCGGAAGCCGGGCAGGTCGGGCCACTGGTTCGGGCCGTGCACGTCGGTGCCCCAGCGCGGGTCGGACGGATCGACCTCGTGCATGAGCATCAGCGATTCGCTGTAGTTGGGGCGTTTCACCTGGGCGACCGAGGAGGTGACGATGAGCGAGGTGTTGGGCGCCATGTAGCCGCGATGGGTGGCGTTCATGGCGAGCGCGCGCTTGGCCGCCTCCGGCTGGGCGTGGAAGGCGCGGGAGGCGGCGAAGAGGCCGTCCACCAGCGCCTGTTCCACGCCGATGTTGCGGAAGTAGCAGAATCCGGTGTTGGAGAAGGCATGGTCGAGCGCCGTGGCGACCGCCGCCTCGGGGCCGGACATGTCGATGATGGGCAGGCTGTCGGTCATGTCGCGGCCGATTGCAGGGCGGCCTTCACCCGGGCGGGGGTGAAGGGGACGGTGCGCAGGCGGATGCCGGCGGCGTCGAACACGGCGTTGCCGACGGCGGCGGCGACCGGGGCGCAGGCCGCCTCGCCGGCGCCGAGCGGGCGCTCGCGCGGGCGGTCGATCAGGATGATGTCGAGCTTCGGCACGTCGGGCATGGTGAGCAGCCGGTAGCTGGCGAAGTCGGTGCTGGTGACGCGGCTGCGGTCGAACAGGGTTTCCTCGAACAGGGTGCGGCTGAGGGTCTGCAGGATGCAGCCCTCGACCTGGGCGCGCACGGTGTCGGGGTTGATCATCAGGCCGCAATCATGGGCGCAGACGATGCGGGTGACGCGGATCGTGCCGGTCGCGCGGTCGAGCGCGATGTCCGCGCCCATGGCGATGAAGTTCTCGTTCTGCTTGTAGTTGCAGTAGGCGATGCCGCGGCCGGTGACGACATGGGCGTTGGGGTCGATGCGGCCGGGGGAGGCGCGGGTCTGCCAGTTCATGGCCGCGGCCGTGCGCTCCATGACGGCGACGGCGCGGGGGTGCTTGAGCCAGCGCATGCGGAACTCCACCGGGTCGGCGCCGGCGGCGTGGGCGAGTTCGTCGGTGAAGCACTCGACGGCGAAGACGTTGCCGATCTTGCCGGGAGCGCGGAGGTTGGAGGTGCGCAGCGGGGTGGATTTCAGCCAGTGCGCGGTGGCGCGGACGGCCGGGAAGGCATAGGGCGGGTCGGCGTTGCCGGCCATCTGGCCGGCGGACATGCCGCGCGGCTGGGCGATGCCGGCGGCGTCGAGCGCCAGCATCTCGATGCCCGGCAGGCCCTGCGTGTTCTGCGGCACGTAGGCGTCGGTCTCCCAGGCGGTGACGTTGCCGGCGGGGTCGAGGGCGGCGCGGACGTCGAGCACCTGGGGCGGGCCCTTGGGGTCCCAGGCGAGCTCGTCGGCGCGCGACCATTGCACGCGGACCGGGGCGCCGAGCGCCTTGCTGAGCAGGGCGGCGTCCACCGCCGCGTCGTCGTTGCCGGAGGTGCCGTAGCTGCCGGAGCCGTCCATGTAGATCAGCCGCACCTTCGCCACCGGCAGGCCGAGGAAGCGGGCGAAGATGCGCTGGTTCTTGTGGGTGCCCTGCGACGAGGTCCAGACGGTGGCGGCGTCGGCGCGCACGTCGGCCACCGCGCAGGAGGGGCCCATGCTGGCGTGGGACTGGATGGGCCAGTTGTAGCGCGCCTCCAGCCGGCGGGCGGCGGCGGCGAGGATGGGGGCCGGGTCGCCGACGGTCTTGAAGTCCTCCCGCCGCGCCACCTCGGCGCCGCGCACGGACTGGTAGACGGCATCCGAACCGGGCAGCAGCGCGGGTTCCGACCATGTCGCGGCGAGCGCGGCGGCGGCGCGGACGGCGTTCCATTCGGTCTTTGCCACCACGGCGAGGAAGCTCTTCTGGCGCACCACGCGGGCGTCGGGGATGGCGGCGATGCTGGCTTCGTCCACCGCCAGCAGCTCGGCGCCGAGCGATGGCGGGCGGATCACCCGGGCATGCAGCATGCCGGGCAGGCGGAAGTCCTGGAGGTAGACGTGCCGGCCGGTCATCTTGGCGGGCACGTCGGGGCGCGGCAGGGGCTTGCCGATGTGGCGGAACTCGGAGGGGTCCTTCAGCTTCACGCCCGGATCGACCTTGAGGTCGAAATTCGCGCCGGCCAGGAGCTCGGCGAAGCTGATGCCGGGGGTGCCGTCCTTCGGCGCGACGGCGCCGTCGCGGGCTTCCAGCGCGGCGGCGGGCAGGCCGAGGCGCGCCGAGGCGAGCGCGAGCAGCTGCTCGCGCGCGGTGGCGGCGGCGCGACGGATCTGCATGGCGGCGACCGGGATGCCGGTGCTGCCGCCGGTGGAGCCCTGGTCGGGGGTGAGGGCGGTGTCGCCCTCGACCAGGGAAATGCGGGCGAGGGCGGCGCCGAGCTCGTCGGCGACGATCTGCGGCAGGGCGATGCGGGCGCCGGTACCGAGATCGACCTTGCCGGCGAAGATGGTGACGGCGCCGTCGGGGGCGATGGACAGGAAGCCGTCCACCTGGTCGGCGGCGAGGGTGGCGGGGCCGGCCAGGCCCGCGCGCGGCAGGGCGAAGGCGACGGCGAGGCCGGCGAGCAGGGAGCGGCGGCGGATATGGGTCATCTCGCGCCTCCTATCCTATGCCGACTGGGCGGCGCGCAGGGCGGCGCGGATGATGCGGTCATGCGCGCCGCAGCGGCAGAGATTGCCGGCGAGGGCGTCGCGGATCTCGGTCTCGGAGGGGGTGCGGGTGCGGGCGAGCAGCGCGGCTACGGTCATGATCATGCCGTTGCTGCAATAGCCGCACTGGCCGGCCTGCTCGGCGATGAAGGCGGCCTGGACCTTGTGCGGCGCTTCCGGCGCGCCGAGGCCCTCCAGCGTGGTGATCCGGCCGGTGGCGGCGGCGGCGGGGAGCTGGCAGGAGCGGATCGCCTCGCCGTCGATGAGCACCGTGCAGGCGCCGCACTGGCCGAGGCCGCAGCCGAAGCGCGGGCCGCGCAGCGCGAGCGTGTCGCGCAGCGCGTAAAGCAGCGGCATCTCCTCGTCGTCAAGCGGCACGGGCCGGGCGGCGCCGTTGACGTGGAGCGTGATGGTGCGCATGCGGGGGCTCCTCGGCGGGGATGGCGGAGCCTAGCCCGTCTCTGCCGCGAAATCACGTCCGCCCGTGGCGGCTACCGCTTCTTCGGCTTGGCCGCCGCCGCGCGGGCCGGGGAGCGCTTCGCCGGCGGCTTGGCCGCGGGCTTCGCCGCCGCCCGCATCGCGGTGATGGTGGTGCGGCTGGTGATCTGGTCGGGGTTCATGCGCAGCTCGATCACCGCCGGCTTGCCCGAGGCGACGGCGCGCTGGAAGGCGGGGGCGAACTCGGCAGTGTCGCTGACCACCTCGCCATGGCCGCCGAAGGATTCGATGAACTTCGCGAAGTCGGGATTGGTCAGCGCGGTGCCGGAGACGTGGAACGGGTAGGTGCGCTCCTGGTACATGCGGATCGTGCCGTACATCTGGTTGTTGAAGACCAGCACGATCGGCGCCACGCCGTGGTGGAAGGCGGTGGCGAGCTCCTGGCCGGTCATCAGGAAGCCGCCATCGCCGACGAAGCAGATCACCTGGCGGCCGGGATGGGCGATCTTGGCGCCGATCGCGGCCGGCACGCCGTAGCCCATGGCGCCGTTGGTGGGGCCGATGAAGCGCTGGCCGTCCTTGAAGTTGATGAAGCGCGGCGGCCAGGTGGCGAAGTTGCCGGCGTCGCAGGTCATGATGGCGTCGTCTTCCATCAGCCGGGCGAGGTCGTGCATGGCCTGGGCGAGGTTCAGCGTGCCCTCGTAGTTCGGCACCGCCGCCCCGGCGAGGCGGATGGCGCGCAGCTCCTTCGTCCAGGCGGACCAGGCGGGCTGCCTGGGGGCTGCGAGCCTTGCCGCCTGGTGGGCGAAGACGTTGAGGTCGGCGACGATGCCCAGCGCCGGGCGGTGGACGCGGCCGATCTCGGCGGCGTCGGGATAGACATGGACGATGGGCACGCCGCCCGCCATGTCGAACAGCGTGTAGCCCTGGCTGACCGGCTCGCCGAGGCGGGTGCCGATGGCGAGGATCAGGTCGGCCTCCTTCGCCTTGGCCACCAGTGCGGGGTCGGAGCCGACGCCGAGGTCGCCGGCATAGGTGGCGTGGGTGCCGTCGTAGAGCGCCTGGCGGCGGAAGCCGGCGGTGACGGGCAGGTCATGCGCGACCAGAAAGTCGCGGATGGCGGCGCGGCCGGCCTCGGTCCAGCAGGAGCCGCCGAGGATGGCCAGCGGCTTCCTGGCCTTGGCGAGCATCGCCTGCATCTTCGCCAGCGCGGCCGGGTCGGGATGCGGGGGGGAAACCTCGGCGGGCGCGATGTCCGGCACCTCGACCAGATGCTTCTGCATCTCCTCGGAGATGGCGATCACCACCGGGCCGGGGCGGCCGGACATCGCGACGTCGCGGGCGTGGGCGACGATCTCGGGGATGCGCTTCGCGTCGTCGATCTGGGTGACCCATTTCGCCAGGGGCGCGAACATGCGGCGGTAGTCGACTTCCTGGAAGCTTTCGCGATCGGTCTCCTCGAACGGAATCTGGCCGACGAAGAGAAGCATCGGGGTGGAGTCCTGGAAGGCCACGTGCACCCCGATCGCACCGTGGCAGGCGCCGGGGCCGCGGGTGACGAAGGCCGCGGCAGGGCGGCCGTTCAGCTTGCCATAGGCCTCGGCCATGTTGACCGCCCCCGCCTCGAACCGGCAGGTGACCAGCTTCAGCCGGTCGCGCACGGCGTAGAGGCCTTCCAGCACGTCGAGATAGCTCTCGCCCGGGACGGCGAAGACATGGTCGATCCCCTGGGCCACGAGGGCATCGGCAAGCACGCGGCCACCGCTGCGCGGGGCACGGCGGGCACGCGGTTTGGCCTGTTCCATGGTCGCGACTCCTCAAGCGCGGGCGGAGGATAGCGGTTCCGGCGCGGCTGGGAACCGGGGCATGCCGGCTTGGCGCGCGGCCGCCCCACCATCCCCGCGCGCTGCCAACCGGCGCAAACGCCGGCAGCGACGGCGTTTGCGCCGGTTGGCATCAGGCCGGGTGCGGGCCGCCGGCGATGCGCGACAGGGCGGCGACCAGCCCGTCCTCGCTGTACGGCTTGCGCACCACCGGCACGGACTTGAACATCTCCGGGATCATCACCGAATCGCCATAGCCGGTGGCGAAGACGAAGGGCACGCCGCGCTCGGCCAGCGCCTCGGCGACCGGCATCGAGGTGCCGGTGCCAAGGTTGACATCGAGCACCGCAAGGTCGGGCGGGTTGCGGCGCAGCAGCTGCAGGGCCTCGCCCGCGGTCGCCGCCGTGTCCACCGCCGCCGCCCCCTGCTCGGCCAGCATGCGCTCGACGTCGATGGCGATGACCAGCTGGTCCTCGACCAGCAGCAGCCGCTTGCCGGCCAGCGATACGCGCGGGCGCGCCAGCGGGGCGGCCGGCGCAGGCTGCACCTCCGGCGCCCGCACGACGATGAAGGGCGCGGGGATCACCAGCCGGGCGCGCAGCCCGGCAGGGTCGAAGTCAAGCTCCGCCGCGCCGCCGAGGTCGTACGGGACGCTGCGGCTGAGCAGCACGCTGCCGAAGCCCTGCCGCGGCGCTGGGCTGACCGGCGGCCCGCCCCGCTCCTGCCAGAGCAGCGCGCAGTCGCCGCTGTCCAGCAGCTGCCATGCCACGTCGAGCCGGCCCTGCGGCGCCGAGAGCGCGCCGTATTTGGCGGCGTTGGTCGCCAGCTCGTGCAGCACCAGCGCCATCACCGAGAAGGCGCGGGCATCGAGCCCGACCGGCGGGCCGGCGAGGCTGACGGCGCCGGGGGTGGCGCGATAGGGCGACAGCTCGGCCTCCAGCAGGTCGCGCAGCGCGCCGCCGCCATCGCTGCGGATCACCTGGTCGTGGGCGTAGGCCAGCGCCATGATCCGCCCGCGCAGCGAGGCGGCGTAGTCCTCCAGGGGCCGGCCCGGATCGACCGGCTGGGAGACCAGCGACTTGATCAGCGCGAGGATGTTCTTGACCCGGTGGTTCAGCTCCTCGTGCAGCACCTTCTGGCGGATGTCGGCCTTGCGCCGCTCGGCCGAAAGCAGCTGGTTGTTGCGCAGGATGACCTCGGCCAGGGCCGAGCGGACCGCCTGGGCGATGTCGCGGTCGGCGTCGCTCCAGGGCAGGCAGCGCTCGGCGACGAGCTGCTTCCAGATGGCGAAGCTCTTGCGCGGGGTGAGCCGGTCGCCGTGCGGGCCGGTCTCGTAGACCTTTTCGGGATTGCCCGCCCATTCGACGGTCTGCACCTGCTCCTTGCGGAAGAACAGCAGCATGTCGGGGGCGATCTGCGACAGCGGCACGCAGAGCACGCCGGCAGCCGCGGCGGCGAAGGCGGCGGCGGGCGGGAAGGCGCCGGCGAGATGGATGGAGGACCAGATGCCGGACCCTGCCTGCGTGCCGAGGAAGGCGGCCAGCGCCGGCACCGCCGGGCGCGGCGGCACGCTGCCATGGGCGATCCAGCTGCCGTTGATCCACAGCCCGACGCCGTCGGCGGGCACCAGCCGGGCGAAGTCGCCCAGGCGGCCGAACAGGTGGTCGATCGCGCTGTCGTGGACCGACAGGTCGCGCAGCAGCGCATCGAGGCTGCGGCGGGCCTCCACCGCGGCCTCCAGCTTGGCGCGGTGCTGGGCGGCCTCGAGCTGGAGGGAGAAGAAGTCGCCGAACAGCTCGGCGGCGACGCGCTGGGCCATGCCGAGCGGGCGCGGGGCGTAGTGGTGGCAGGCGATGAGCCCCCAGAGCGCGCCGCCGACCACGATCGAGACCGACATCGAGGCGCCGACGCCCATGTTGCGCAGATATTCGAGGTGGATCGGCGAGACGCTGCGCAGATGGGCGAAGGACAGGTCGGAAGGCTCGTCGCGCTCCGCCGCCGCGGGCAGCAGGGGCGCGCGCGGGCCGGACGCATCGGCGATGACGCGGATGGTGTTGGCGAGGTAGAGCGCGCGGGCCTGGCGGGGAATGTCGGCGGCGGGAAAATGGGTGCCGAGGAACGGGTCCAGGTCGCTGCGCCGCGCCTCGCCCACCACCTTGCCGGCGCCGTCCTCGGCGAAGCGGTAGATCATGACGCGGTCGTAGCCGAGCAGGCCGCGGACGAAGCGCGGCGCCTGGGCGACCAGCGCGTCGAGGCTGGCGGCGGCCTGGACGCGGGCGACCAGGGCGCGGGCCACCTCGATCGGCCCCTCGCCCGCGCCGCCGGGCGCGACCGGCTCGAACTCCACCAGCGCGCGGCCGCCATGGCGGTGGACGGCGATGTTGAATTCCGGCCCGTCCGGCGACAGGCACTGGCCGAGCAGCAGGCCCGGCCGCCGCGGTGCGGCCGAGCGGGCGGAGGCGTTGACGATGGTGTGGAGCAGTTGCGCGCCCAGCAGGTCGCGCAGCGGACGGTCGGCCAGCGGCGCGTCGCCAAGGCCAAGCATGGCGCCGGCATTGGCCGAGTGGCGGAGCACGCGATCGAGCTGCGGGTCGCAGAGCAGCAGGCAACCATGCGGCTGTATGCTGCCCGGAACATGGATCGGCTCGCGGTCGCAGTTGGTCAGGTCAACGCTATCCGTGGGCTGCATGGCCTGCCGAACCGTGGAGGAAGGCCGCGCGCGCCCGGCCGAAGGCGGTTCGCGCGGCGGCGGCGACCGGGAGCACGGGGAGGCCGAGATCGCCGAGGTCGCGGGCGAGCGACGATGCGATCAGCGCGGGCACGGCCCCGGGCAGCAGCCGCGCGCAGGCGGCCGGCAGCGCCGGCTCGACGGCGGCGCGGAAGCGGTGCAGCCCGGCGATGTAGCCGCCCCAGGCCGGCATGCCGTCGAGCGGGCCGACCGCGGCTTCAAGCGCGGCATGGCAGGTGGCGGTGGCGGCGCGGAGCCGGATGCGCCGGTGCTTGCCAGGGATGGCGGCCGGTTCCTCCGGAGGTGTCGATTCGGCCTGTCCCGAAAGGGTCGTCAGTTCGTCCAAGGGACGGGTCCACGTTCGCAAATGCCAGGGGGAACGCGATCGGCGTCGATAGGTTGCATCGGGTTGTCGGCGCTTGATCAGGGCGGGCCGGCACGGCAGGGTGGCCAGGCCCAGTTGGAAGGACCCCACGATGCGCGCGATCTTCGTGATGATCAAATGCGAGATGGGTCAGGTGTACAAGGTGGCCCAGCTCGCGGCCGACACGATCGAGGAGCTTTCCGAACTGCACTCGACCTCGGGCCAGTACGACCTGCTGGGCAAGTTCTACCTGGAGCCGGCGCAGGACACCGGGCTGTTCGTGACGGAGCGGCTGCAGACGATCCCGGGGGTGAAGGACACCTACACGCTGGTGACCTTCAACGCGTTCGTGGGCCGATCGGGCTAGGTTTTCTCCACGTTCCAGAACACCGGCGCCGGGTGACGGTGTCCCCGGTCGGTGGTCTCGATGTCGATGATGAAGCCGGCGCGGCGGAACGCGCCCTCGGCCACCTGGCACATCGCGTCACGGGCCGGCGGGTCGGTGGGGTGCATGAAGACGATGCGCTCGCGGTCGTGGCCGCCCTCCTTCGCCATCGCCGTGATCGCGTCGGGCGGCAGGTGCCGGCGGACGGCCGCCATGCCCGCCTCGCTCGCGCCGGCGGTGTCCAGGGAGGCCCGCCTCAACCGCGCTTCACGTCGTAGAATTGCGGGAAGCCCATGCGGACGCCGGCAAGCTCCTTCTTCCAGGCGCTGGGGAAGTAGGTGACGCCGAGCGGGATGTAGGGGGCGTCGAGCCAGAACTGGCGCTGCATGTCCTCGCAGATCCGCTTCTGCGCGGCGAGATCGGGGGCGTTGAACCAGGCGGTGCGCAGCTCCTCCATGCGCGGCATGGTGGGCCAGCCGAACCAGGCCTTGTCGCCGTTGCCGCGAATGCCGAGCTGGGCGGCGGGGTCGAAATTGTTGGTGCCGTTGAGGTAGGTGAAGAAGATGTTCCACCCGCCCTCGGCGGGCGGCTTGCGCACGGCGCGGCGCTGCACGGTGGTGCCCCAGTCGACCGACTGGAAATCGACGTTCATGCCCACCTTGCGCATGTAGTCGGTGGCGACGAGCGCGAGCGCGTTGGTCTGCGGATAGTCGGTGGCGCCGAGGACCACGATCTTGTCGCCCTTGTAGCCGGCGGCGGCGAGGTCGCGCTTGACCTTCTCCATGTCGCGCTTGCCGGCGATGACGTCGATGCCGGCCTCGTTGGCCATCGGTGCGCCGGGGCAGAAGATGCCGACGCGGTCCTTCCAGTAGGTGCGGTCGTCGCCGGAGGCCGCGGTCATGTATTCGGCCTGGTCGATGCCGCCGAACAGGGCGCGGCGGATCTCCGCCTTGTCGAATGGCGGGAACAGGCAGTTGAAGCGCAGGCAGCCGATGCCGCCGGCGGGGTCGAGCACCTCGATGGCGAGCTTGCCGCCCTTCTTCAGCAGGGGGACCACGTCGGGCGTGGGAGACTGCCAGAAATCGACCTCGCCGGTGGCCAGCGCGTTGGTGGCGGTCGAGGTGTCGGGGATGACGTGCCACTCGACGCGGTCGAAATGCACCACCTTGGGGCCGGCGGTGAAGGTGGCGGGGCCGTCGGGGCGGGGCACGTAGCCGTCGAACCGCTCATAGACCACGCGGGAGCCGGCGACGCGCTCGGCGGTGTTGAAGCGGAACGGGCCGGAGCCGATGGCCTCGGGGATCTGCCTGGAGGGGTCGGTCATGGCCAGGCGCTCGGGCATGATGGCGGGCATCGGCGTGCCGGTCTTGCCGAGCGCGTTGGGCAGCAGCGGGAACGGGTGCCTGAGGCGGAAGCGGAAGGTCTTGTCGTCGATCGCCGAGAGCTCGTCGGTGGCCTGCATCAGCGCCTGACCGAAGGCGTCGCGGGCGGCGAAGCGCTTGATGGAGGGGACCACGTCGCGGGCGCGGACCGGCTCGCCATCGTGGAATTTCAGCCCGTCGCGCAGCGTGACGGTCCAGGTCTTGCCGTCGTTGTCGATGACGTGGCCGGCGACCATCTGCGGCTGCATGACGTAATTGGCGTCCTGGCCCCAGAGCGTGTCGAAGATCAGGTAGCCGTGGTTGCGGGCGTTGGTGGCGGTGGTCCAGACCGGGTCGATGGCCGGCAGGTCGCCCTCGGGGATGAACTTGAGCACGCGGGCGGACTGGCTGGCGGCGATGCGGGGCGCGGCGAGGGCGGCGGCGGCGGCGAGCAGGGTGCGGCGTTTCATCGGGGCCTCCGGGGTGGGTCGTGGGCAGAGTGCCGCATGCCGTGGCGGTTTGCAATCGCGGCGCCGTTCGATGCGATCGGCGTGGTGTGGCTGCGCAGCGGCGCGACGACCACATCCATATCCAGCACAGTCGGATCAAACCCTTCAACCGGCAACTTCAGGGACCGATGTTGCTGGGGTGTTGCCGTGCCTCGAACCCGCCGACTGGAGGTCTTGCCGCGGCCAGTCGGGGCAGAGCGCCCTTTTCCTCTTCCACTGAGGTGCCTCCATGCAGCTTTCCGTCCTGGACCAATCCACCGTCGTCACCGGCCGCTGCGCCTGCGCAATCGATCCAGGAGAGCCTGGCACTGGCGAAGCATTGCGAGGCGCTGGGCTACCATCGCTACTGGGTGGCGGAGCACCACAACTCTGCCTCGATCGCGGGGAGCGCGCCGGAAGTGCTGATCGCGGCGATTGCCGCGACCACGGAGCGCATCCGGGTGGGTTCGGCCGGGGTGATGCTGCCGCATTATTCGGCGCTGAAGGTGGCCGAGCAGTTCCGGGTGCTGGAGGCAATCGCGCCCGGGCGGATCGACCTGGGGCTGGGGCGGGCGCCGGGCTCCGACGGGCTGACGGCGCATGCGCTGAACCCCAATGCGGCGATCGCGGCGGAGCATTTCCCCGCCGCGGTGCGCGACCTGATGGCCTGGCTGAAGGGGGAGCGGCTGGTGGAGCGGCACCCGTTCCGCGACGTGCTGGCGATGCCGACCGGGCCCAGCGTGCCGGAGTTGTGGATGCTCGGCAGTTCCGACTACGGCGCGCAGGTCGCGGCGCATTTCGGCATGCCGTACTGCTTCGCCCATTTCATCACCGACGGGGCGGGCTGCGCCGAGGCGCTGTCGCTGTACCGCGAGACCTACCGTCCGAGCGAGGCGCATCCCGTGCCCCGCAGCGGCGTGTGCATCTGGGCGCTGGCGGCGGAGACGATGGCCGAGGCGGAGATGCTGTTCTCCTCGCGGGGCATGGCGCGGCTGTGGCGCGACCGGGGCGTGTTCGCGCCCCTGCCCTCGCCCGCCGAGGTGGCGGCGCAGGCGCTGTCCGAGGGCGATCGGGCGCGGATCGCACGCATCCGGGAGCGGGCGGTGTGGGGCACGCCGGATTTGGTGGCGGCGCGCATCCGCGCGCTGGCCGGGGAGCTGGGGGTGGACGAGGTGGCGGTGCTGACCACCTGCCACGACGCGGCGGCCAGGCGGCGAAGCTATGCGCTGCTGGCGGGGGAGTTTGGACTTGCCGGCGGCGTGGCGCGCGCGGCGTGAGCAACGGCGAACGGCGACGCCCGCCGGATCACGCGGTTTGCATGGCCCAACGGACCGGGCGCCCGTTGGTTCGGCATGGCTAGTTTGACCGAGATGCGACCGGGCGAACCGGCGGATCGAGCAAAACCTCCAGCTTCTCCGGATAGATGTAGGCAGCACCGGAACTCATGTCGACCGCGGCTCCGATGATGCCGCCGGCGATGATGTTGCCGAAGGCGGCACCGGCGGTCTTGGATTCGACCGAGGCGGTGCCGGTGTCGCCGTCGGGATGGGTGCACTTCGCGGTCAGCGCGCCGTAGGCCTTGGTGATCGTGGTGATGCCGGGGGTCGGATTGACCGTCCACTTTCCCTTCTCGTTGGCGATCTCGCAGGTCGCTCCGGGCTTCGGCCGTGTGCTCACCGCGATCGTCTGGGTGGTGCCAGCCGTGATCGAGGCGCAGGCCGACAGGCAGAGCGTGGCGGCGAGAATGGCGAACCTCATGAACGTTGTGCTCCCGTTGCGGCGAGCGATGCTCTAGCGGTTCGGACCGGTTACCGCAATATCGCGCCCCCGGAGCGCTACGGCCGCATGGCGGCGCCCTTGCCCAGGCGCGCCGGATCGGCTAGTCACCTGCCAGACATCAAGAGTTGGGCCGACGCCCAACGCCAACCTGCCGTCCCCGGCAAGGTGGCGCCTCCGCGAGGGGGGATGTGGCCGATCGGCAACGAATGGGGCCTCGTCGCAAACGCGTCATGTCCGGCTCGCAACGCGAAAGGACCTGCCGTGCTCGATGCCAATCCAGAACTTCCGGACCTGCGGCTGCTGGTGGGGCCGGGCGATGACGCGACGCTGCTGGGCGGTTGCGTGCATGCCGATGCGCGTGGGCGCGCGGTGCCCTGCCTGATCTACGTGGCCGTGCACCGGCGTGGCGCCGCCTGGACGCATGTGTATCGCGCCGTGCGCGACGCGCGCCCGGGACATTTGACCGTGTTCAACCAAAAGGCGCTGCCCCGGCGAGGCCGGGCGGTTTGGTCGCGTGTGTCCCGACCGAAGTTCGCGGCCGCGGAATCGCGCTGGCTCGGCGTCCTGTTTCTACGTCCGCCATGAAGGATCTTCGGGGCAGGACAAGCCGGCCCGCCAGAGGCGCCAGCGCCAGGCGCCCCAGGCGATGGCGGCCGCGGCCAGCGCGACCGGGACCAGCAGCAGCGCGAACCAGATGGCGAGCGCGGCGATGGCGAGCCCGGCGGCGATCAGGGCCACCAGCACGGCGACCCGGAAGACCTGCGCCGAAAGCGGCGCGCGCGGCGGATCGATGAAGCGCCCGTCCGCCGTCATGTTCAGCTCGCGGTCCGTGAAGGATCGGTCGATGATGATTTTCATGGCCTGGGAAGGTTGCCGGGCGCGGGGCCGGCATTCAATAGTCGGGGCGATTAGGGTTCGTTCAGGTGGGGCGGGGACATGCAGGCGGCGGAGATGATGCGGCTGGCGGTGGCGCCGCGGCTGGACCTTGAAGCAGCCCGCGCCTGGGCCGAGGACTTCCGCGAGGAGATGCGCCGCCGCCGCAGCGTGCGCGACTTCGCGCCCGACCCGGTTCCGCCGGGCGTGATCGAGGCCTGCCTGCGCACCGCCGGCTCCGCGCCCTCCGGCGCCAACCAGCAGCCCTGGCATTTCGCCGTGATCACCAGCCCGGCGGCGAAGCGCCGCATCCGCATCGAGGCGGAGCGCGAGGAATACGCCTTCTACAATGGCCGCGCGCCGGAGGACTGGCTGGACGCGCTGGCGCCGCTGGGCACCAATGCCAGCAAGCCGTTCCTGGAGATCGCGCCGGTATTGATCCCGATCTTCGCCCAACGCCACGGCATCGCCCCGGATGGCGGCAAGGTGAAGCACTACTACGTGCCGGAATCGGTCGGCATCGCCACCGGATTCCTGGTCGCGGCCCTGCATCATGCGGGGCTGGCGACGCTGACGCACACGCCCTCGCCCATGGGATTCCTCAACGAGATCTGCGGCCGGCCGGAGCACGAGAAGCCTATGTGCTATTGGTGGTGGGCTACCCCGCCGAGGGCTGCGAGGTGCCGGTGGCGGGCGGCATCAAGAAGGAGCTGGCCGAGATCGCCAGCTGGATCTGAAGACGACAAGGACCGGGTGATGGCAGGCGAACTCTGGCAACTGGACGCGACCGATCTGGCGCGGCTGATCCGGCTGGGCAAGGCCTCGGCGCGGGAGGCGGTGCTGTCGTGCCTGGCGCGGATGGACGCGGTGAACGGCAGGCTGAATGCCGTGGTGCGGCGGATGGACGCCGAGGCGCTGGCGGCGGCCGATGCGGCCGATGCGGCGCGGGCGCGGGGCGAGGCGCTGGGGCCGTTGCACGGCGTGCCGGTGACGACCAAGGTCAATACCGACCAGCGCGGCCACCCGACCGACAACGGCGTGGTCGCATTCAAGGACATGATCGCCCAGGAGGACGCACCCGTGGTGGCGAACCTGCGGGCGGCGGGTGCGATCTTCATCGGGCGGACCAACGCGCCGGCCTTCTCGATGCGGGCGATGTCGGACAATGCGCTGCACGGCCGCACCTTCAATCCGCGCGACAAGGCCATCTCCCGGGCGGGTCGAGCGGCGGGGCCGGTTCGGCGGTGGCCGCCGGCATCGGCCCGATCGCCCATGGCAACGACATCGGCGGCTCGGTGCGCATCCCGGCCTATTGCAACGGCGTGGTCGGGCTGCGGGTGGGGCTGGGACGGATTCCGGCGTTCAATCCCTCCATGAAGGGGCCGCGCGGCATCGGGGCGCAGCTGATGTCCACCCAGGGGCCGCATGTGCGCAGCGTGCGCGACGCGCGGCTGGCGCTGGCGGCGATGGCGCGGGGCGATGCGCGGGATACGCGCTGGGCCGACGCGCCGCTGGTGGGGCCGGCCGTCCCGCGGCCGATCCGGGTGGCGCTGGTGCCGGAGGTGCCGGGCGGGCCGACCCATCCGGCGCAGGCCGCCGCCGTGCGGCAGGCGGGCAAGCATCTGGAAGCGGCCGGCTATGCGGTCGAGGAGGTGGTGCCGCCCGATTTCGAGGAGATCGTGGCCGCCTGGCACACGATCGGCTCGACCGACGTGTTCCGGCTGCTGGGGCCGAACATCGAGAAATATGCCGACGAGGACGCCAGGACCTCGATGCGGCTGTGGATGGAACTGTCGCCGCCCGCCGAGCCGGTGGCGGTGCTGGACGCGCTGGCCAGGCGCGACCTGTTCCTGTGGAACTGGCTGGAATTCTTCCAGCACCACCCGATCGTGATCATGCCGACGCTGTGCGACCTGCCGCCGGCGCAGGGGCAGGATCTGACGGCGGAGGGGCAGAAGGCGCTGCTGGACTCGCTGCGGGTGAGCTTCATCACGCCGCTGCTCGGGCTGCTGGGGCCTGGCCGGTGGGCAGCCACGGCACGCTGCGCACCGGGGTGCAGATCGTGGCCGGACGGTTCCGCGAGGACCCGGCGCTGGACGCCGGCGAGGCGATCGAGGCGGCGGAGGGCGTGGTGGCGCCGATCGATCCGGCCTGGTGAGGGCGGGCAGAAAAGCAAGTTGAACAACGAGGCAGCGAGACGGCGAGAAGAATTCTTCCTCGCTGTCTCGCT
>JBGAIK010000309.1:0-5249 GCA_044225615.1 Acetobacteraceae bacterium
GGCGTCGGCGCCAGCCGCGTGCGCGACATGTTCGAGCAGGGCAAGAAGAACGCCCCCTGCATCATCTTCATCGACGAGATCGACGCCGTCGGCCGCCCCCGCGGCGCCGGCCGCGGCGGCGGCAACGACGAGCGCGAGCAGACGCTGAACCAGATGCTCGTGGAAATGGACGGCTTCGAATCCAACGAGGGCGTCATCCTCATCGCCGCCACCAACCGCCCCGACGTGCTGGACCCGGCCCTGCTGCGCCCCGGCCGCTTCGACCGCCAGGTGGTGGTACCCAATCCCGACGTAGCCGGCCGCGAGAAGATCCTGCGCGTGCACATGCGCAAGGTGCCGCTGGCCAGCGACGTGGACCCCAAGGTGATCGCCCGCGGCACGCCCGGCTTCTCCGGCGCCGACCTCTCCAACCTGGTGAACGAGGCCGCCCTGCTCGCCGCCCGTATCGGCAAGCGCGTGGTCGCCATGGCCGAGTTCGAGAACGCCAAGGACAAGGTGATGATGGGCGCCGAGCGGCGCAGCCTCGTGATGTCCGACGAGGAGAAGGAAACCACCGCCTATCACGAGGCCGGCCACGCGCTGTGCTCGCTGCACGAGCCGGAATGCGACCCGATCCACAAGGCCACCATCATCCCGCGCGGACGCGCGCTCGGCATGGTGATGTCGCTGCCCGAAGGCGACCGCTACTCCATGAGCCGGGCCAAATGCACCGCCCGCCTCGTCATGGGCATGGGCGGGCGCGTTGCCGAGGAGATCATCTTCGGCCCCGAGAAGGTCTCCAACGGCGCCTCGGGCGACATCAAGATGGCCACCAACCTGGCCCGCGCCATGGTCACCGAATGGGGCATGAGCGACAAGCTCGGCATGATCGCCTACGGCGACAACAGCCAGGAAGTGTTCCTCGGCCACTCGGTGACCCAGAACAAGAACGTCTCCGAAGTTACCGCGCGCGAAATCGACGCGGAGATCAAGTCGATCATCGACCGCGCCTATGCCCGCGCCACTCAGGTTCTGACGGAAAACCTGAACGACCTGCACGCCTTGGCCCGCGCCCTACTGGAGCACGAGACGCTGTCGGGTGACGAAATCCAGCAGATATTGCGCGGCGAGGAAGTGGTGAAGCAGGTAGTGGACCAGCCCATGGCCGGCAACCGCCGCAGCTCGGTGCCATCGACTGATCGGCCATAGCCCATGGAGGCATCAGAGCGCGGTTCCGCCGTGCTCCTTGTGCAAGCAATGTTCGTGGGACTGATCAGCCAGGACTTCGATCACGCGGCACTCGGCGACCCGGCCCTGGCCGCAGGCCTCCACCATGCGGGCAAGTTCGGCCTCCAGCATCTGCAACCGGGCGATGCGGCTGCGCACGGTCTCCAGATGCTCCTGCGCAATCGCGTCGGCGGCGGCGCATGGCTGTTCCGGGTGGTCGGACAGGCGCAGCAGTGTTTTCACCTGCGCGAGCGGAAAGCCCAGTTCCCGTGCATGGCGGATGAACGCGAGGCGGGCCAGGTGCGCACGCGAATAGACCCGGTGGCCCGCTTCGGTGCGGACGGGTGCGGGCATGATGCCGTCCCGCTCGTACCAGCGGATCGTCTCCACCTTGGTGCCGGTCTGTCGCGCCAATTCTCCGATGGCATACATCGCTTCGCTCACCGAAAGGCCTTCCCCGCCGTGTCGCCGCAGATATCGGCGCCGCGGCGTCGGAATCAATCCCGCCCACAGCGGCGGCGCCTCCTCCGCACGCGCCATCATGACAGAAATTTAGCCTGTCAGGGTCTTGAACCTGTGGCGGCTACAGGGGGGCATATCCGTCATCCAGTAGCTGGAGCATGCCGTGTTCGACTCCAAGGATCAGGCCTTCCCGCGTGCCGCCCGGAGACCACGGGACGAGGAGGCGCGGCGATGAGCGGCGATCCCGGCCAAACCGGCATGCCGTGCCCGCGCTGCCAAGTCGAGCTGGTGATGAGCGAACGCCAGGGCATCGAGATCGACTATTGTCCGAAATGCCGCGGGGTCTGGCTCGATCGGGGCGAGCTCGACAAGATCATCGAGCGAAGCAGCCAGTTTTCCGCGCCGCCGGAACAGCCCCCACAGCAGCCGAGCGCCTGGATCGCTCCGCTTCAGGCGGCCACAACACCGCCACCGGCCCAACCGGTCTACGGCCATGGTGCGGGCCATGGGGGTAGTTATGGCAGCCACGGTAGCCATGGCGGCAAGCGCCGCAAGGGCTGGCTCGGCGAGCTGTTCGATTGACCGCATCGTCCTTCAGGGGGCCGGCCGCGGCCGGGCTGGCTGCGGCGCTGGCAGTGCTCGCAATCGACCAGGCGTCCAAGGCGGTGATCCTCGGCTGGATCATGAATCCACCCACGGTGATCCCGCTGACGGCCTTCTTCAACCTCGTGCTCGGCTTCAACACGGGCGTGACCTTCGGCATCGGCAGCGGCATTGACGGTGGTGCATTTCTGCTGCCGGCCATCGCGCTGGCGGTGGTCGGAGGGTTGTTCTGGCAAATCTGGCGCACGCGATCCGGCAGCGAGGCTGCCGCGCTTGGTGCAATTGTCGGCGGCGCGCTGGGCAATGTGATCGACAGGCTTCGCCAGGGTGCGGTCACCGACTTCCTGGACCTGTATCTGGGCGAATGGCACTGGCCGACCTTCAACCTGGCCGACGTGGCCATTGTTGCCGGGGTGGGCTGCCTCGTCTTCCTGCCGACACGGCGTGCGCAGGCAAAGCAGGCCGGCGCCTCGTCCTCATGACCCCGCGCCGGTACATCCTTTTGCTGGGAGCGACCGTGGTGGTCGGTGCGGGGCTCGGGCAGAGCCTGTGGTGGGCGATCGAGCGCACTCGGCCCAAGCCGGACATCCGTAGCCTGCTTCCGGACATCAGCGGGGAGTACGAGCTTGTCGACCACACCGGTCGCCTGCGGACCGATCGGGACTTCCGGGGCAAGGTCCAGATCGTGTTCTTCGGCTTCACGAACTGCCCCGATGTCTGCCCCACGGGCCTCGGCTACATCGCCGCCGCGCTCGTCGGCCTCGGCACGCACGCGGCGGATTTCCAGACGATCTTCATCACCGTCGACCCGCAGCGCGATACGCCCGCACAGCTCGCCGCCTATGTTGGCAACTTCCATCCTTCGTTCATCGGGCTGTCGGGCACCGCCGAGCAGACCGCGCGCGCCGCGGCGGGATTCCGCGTCATTTACGCCAAGGCCAACATCGCGGGACCGGACAGCTACACGATGGACCATACGGCCACGATCACCCTGCTCGACCGCGCCGGCCGGTTCGCCGGCACGCTGGACACTCACGAAAAGCTGGATGTGGCAATCGAGAAGCTCCGCCTCGTTGCCGTGCGGGCGGGCGGCTCCTAGGAAGGCGCCATGATACAGCCGAAGCGCATCGCCGGTTTCATTCCTCGCCGACCTGTCGCCCTCTGGCTGGCCGGCGGTACCCTGTTCGGGTTCACACCGGCGCCGTCCCTGGCGCACGACCTGGTACGACGATCCGTTCCGGCCGCCGACAGCGTGGTGGCGCCGGGGCCAGCCGCCATCAGGATCGAGTTTTCCGGCCGGGTCGATCGGCCGCTTTCCGAACTGGTTCTGCGCGGCCCGCAAGGGGAACAGCGCGTGCTCGACCTCGTTCGCGATGTCCCGACCAACGCGCTGGCTGCGGCACCGGTGGAGCTTCGGCCGGGCGAATACCTGATTCGCTGGACCGCCATGTCCTCCGACGGGCACCTGACCCGCGGCGACATCAGGTTCCGCTGCGCGCCGCCCTGACACCAGATGGACGTCTTCTTCGAGGTCTCGGGCTATCTCTCCATCCTGCTGTCCGGTCTCGCCCTTGCCGCGCAATCGGTGGTGATGGGCGGCATCGCGTTCCTGCTCCTGGCCGCTTGTCCGCTGGTGCCGGCGCTCGGCAACGCGGGCGCCGGGATCGTTCTTGCCAGCCGCCGCCTGCTCGCCTGGTCGGGCCTGTTCCTGGGCCTGCTCGGGCCGGCGCGGATCGCGCTGCAACTCGTCATCCTGCTTGGAACAACAAGCGTGCCACTTGGCCAGGCGCTGATGGGCGGCTTCGTAATCGCATGGGCTCTTCAGGCTTCGGCCGGGGTGGTCGTCTTCCTGCTCGCCTGGCCCAATCGCCGGATTCTCTCGCCGGGGCTGCTGCTGATCCCGGCCGCCGCGATCCTGGCGGGAACCCTGGCGACCAGCCATGCCGCAGGCCGGCTGGATAACGCGACAGCATTGTTCGCCCTGACCGCGCTGCACGCGCTGGGGGCCGCGGTCTGGATCGGAGGCCTCCCCTTCCTGCTGATCGGTCTGTCCCGCCTTCGGTGCGGCCATGCCATCGGTCTGCTGGGCCGCCGGTACTCCGCCCTGTCAATCGCCGGCGTCGCCGCGATACTCGGCAGCGGCGTCACCCTTGGGGTGTTCTATATCGGTTCGCTGGAATCGGTCTATGGCACCGCCTACGGGCTGATGACGGGCGTGAAGGCTGCGCTGCTGGGGATGCTGCTACTGCTCGGCGCGGCGAATTTCCTGACCGCCCGCGGTCTGAGGGCCGATCCGGGCCTGCCCACGCTGCGCTTCCGCCGCTTCGTCGAGGCCGAGATCGGCATCGGCTTGACGGTGTTCTTCGCCGCTGCCTCGCTGACCTCGGTGCCCCCTGGCATCGACCTGCCGGATGATCGCGTCACCATGACGGAAATCGTCCAGCGTGTCTGGCCGGTCAGCCCGCGATTCGAGAGCCCGGACCATGCCAGCCTGGCACTCGTCGCGTTGCAGGACAGGCTGGACGCGGAGGCGGCGCGCACCGCGTCGATCGCCTCGCGCGCCTTCGTGCCGGGCACCGGTGTGCTGCCGGCCCGCAACGCACAAGACGTGGCGTGGTCGGAATACAACCACAATTGGGCTGGCCTTCTCGTGCTCGGCATGGGGCTGCTCGCCCTGGCCGAGCGCGCGGGCTGGCGGCCGGGCCGGCACTGGCCCCTGCTGCTGCTGGCCATGGCCGCCTTCCTGTTCATCCGCTCCGACCCCGAGGTCTGGCCGCTCGGCCCGATCGGCTTCTTCGAGAGCCTGCGCGACGCCGAGGTGGTCCAGCACCGCGCCTATGTTCTGGTCATCGTGGTGTTCGGCGTCTTTGAGTGGCTGGTGCGCACCGGGCGCCTGAGGCGGCCGGGCGCGGGATCGGTGTTTCCGATCATGTGCGCCTTCGGTGGCGCCTTGTTGCTCACCCACGCCCATGCCATCA
>JBGAIK010000310.1:0-5235 GCA_044225615.1 Acetobacteraceae bacterium
GTAGCGGCCCAGCAGCCAGGGCAGCGCCGACAGGTCCGGCGGCGTCGCGCGCAGCACCTGGCGGTGCGCGAGCAGGTTCGCCTCCGCCCACAGCCCGAGCTTGCCGGCCGCCGCATACCAGGCCAGCACCGCCAGCGTCGGCGCCGCCCCGCCCAACGCGACCAGCGCCAGCCGCCGCCGCGTCATCCCGGCGCCGAACAGCCACCAGGCCAGCACCATGGCCGGCACCGCGGCGGCGGCGTTGTACTTCACCTGGAATGCCGCACCGAACAGCAGCCCTGCCGCCGCCGGCGCCCGGCCGCGCAGCAGCACGACCAGTCCGGCCAGGTTCAGCGGCACCAGGAACAGCTCGGCGTTCATGCCCTCGCCGCCGTTGCGGCCGGCGAAGGCGATCCACAGCAGCGCCGCGATCGGCCCGGCCAGCTTCAGCCGCGGCAGCATCGCCCGCGCCGCCTCCGCCAGCAGCCAGCCGCCCAGCCCCACCGCGAGCGCGGCCGCCACGTGCAGCGGCAGCGCGCCCGCCCCGCCCGCCACCTGCACCAGCGCGACCAGCACGAACAACCCCGCCGGCTTGCGGTCCCACACCGCCCCGTACGGCGCGTGCCCGGCCAGCAGCGCATCGGCCATCAGCCGGTACAGCGATTCGTCCCAGTTCAGGTCGACATGGGCCAGCCCCGGGGCGCGCCACGCCAGCGCCCCCGCCACGCATACCGCCAGCACCGCCGCCCGAGAGACACCCACCAAGAACCAAATACCCCGCCAGCTCCAGGCCCCGGGGCAGGCACGACTAGGGCGTCGTGCGCAGCAGCATCAGCGCACGGCGCAGCCGGGCAACGCCCCCTCTGTACTGGCCCTTGTCACACATGCGTGTGCCTTCGTCTGCGAGGTCGCGGGCGTAGGGAAGCGTCAAAGGGCGCCTATTGCGCATTTTTACCATCTCGCTTGCGAGATGCGCGCAGTATTCGCGGCTGTCGGTGGTCATGCGCGGCGGCTCCGCCCGGGCCGGCCCGGGCAGAAGCGGCACGATCAGGGCGAGCGCCACCATCCTCATGCCGCGATCATGCGCCCGCCGCGATGGCTTGGCGATTTGCCATTGATGACGGAAACGTCATGCTTCGCCGGCGCGCAGGATCACCACGGCCCGCAGCCCCGGGGCGTTGTCCTCCAGCAGCAGCACCCCGCCATGCAGATGCGCCACCGCCTCCACCAGCGACAGGCCCAGCCCGGAGCCAGGCGTGCTGCGCGCCTGCTCGGCCCGGAAGAACCGCTCCGTCGCCCGCGCCCGATCGGCCTCCGACATCCCCGGCCCGCCATCGGCCACCGCGATCCGCACGCCCCCCGGCACCGCCTGCGCCGCAAGGCGGATCACCCCGCCCGGCGGCGAGAACTTCAGCGCATTGTCCAGCAGGTTCGCGACCGCCTGCTGCACCATCTCGCGGTCCCCGAACACCGACAGCACCGGCGGCAACTCCGTTTCCAGCCGCTGGCCGTTATCCTCCGCCACCGCGTCGTACAGCTCCACCAGGTCCTGCAGCACCGGCGCGAGATCGAACGCCTGAAACGCCGACCGGCGCGACCCCGCCTCGATCTCGGAAATCCGCAGCAGCGCCTGGAACACCGCCACCACGCCATCCAGGTCCGCCTCCGCCCGCTCGATCGCCGCGCGCAGGTCCTCCGGCCCCGTCGCATGCGCGGCCGCATCCTCCAGCCGCGCCCGCGCCCGCGTGATCGGGGTGCGCAGGTCATGCGCGATCGCGTTGGAAACCTGGCGCACCCCGTCCATCAGCCGCCCGATCCGGTCCAGCATGTCGTTGATCGTCTCGGCCAACAGGTCGAACTCGTCGCCATGCCCGCTCACCCGCACGCGCCGGGTCAGGTCCCCCGCGCTGATCGCCGCGGCCGTGGCCGACACGTCCGCCAGCGTCGCGCGGAACAGCATCCGCACCGCCAGCGCCCCCACGCTGCTCAACCCCACCGCAATCCCCGCCGCCCAGATCAGCGCATCGGCCATCATCCGCCGCAGCTGCGACTTCGCCTCCACGTCGCGCCCCACCAGCAGATGATAGCCCTCCGCCAGCTGGAACCGATGCACCATCGCCAGGCCTGTCGTACCCGCCCGGGAAATCTTCAGCTCCGCCTGCTCCACGTCCAGGGTCACCGCCGCAGGCCAGGAATCGAGATTGCCCGCCACATGCCGATAGGCGGGGTCCACCAGCAGGTAGATCGCATCATCGTCGATGTTGTTGTCCACCCGCTGCCGGATCGTCTCGACCAGGCCACCCACCCCGCTCTGCACATACCGCTCCGACAGCCCTTGCGCGTCACTGTCGATCGCCGCCTCCGTCTGCCGCTCCAGCAATCCAGCCGTCGACCACCACAGGAACGCCGCCAAGGCAGCAGCACTCACCCAGAACAACCCCGCATAAATCACCCCAAACCGCAACCCGGCAGACCGGAACACCCGCTCAAGCAGGCCCGGGGGCGTCATGGGGTGCACCGCCCGAAGGAAGGAAGGCGGGGGGCGTCGCCCCCTCGACCCCCACCAGGGGGCTGAGCCCCCTGGACCCTCCGCATTTGTAAGGGTCTTGAAGGAGAGGGGCTGAGTCGCGGGTTGCGCCCGCACCTCAGCCCCTCGGGCTGAGTCGCGGGTTGCGCCCGCACCTCAGCCCCTCTCCTTCAAGACCCTTAAAGTCCGGGGTTCCAAGGGCTCCGCCCTTGGCGGGGTCCAGGGGCGGAGCCCCTGGCCTTGCTTCCCTTTGGGCGATGCGCCTCACGGCGCTTCCGGGCTCAGCA
The DNA here is from genome assembly GCA_044225615.1 of Acetobacteraceae bacterium. Lineage (GTDB taxonomy): Bacteria > Pseudomonadota > Alphaproteobacteria > Acetobacterales > Acetobacteraceae > CAIYPH01. The sequence continues at coordinate 2,794 of JBGAIK010000310.1, forward strand.
TGTAGCCGGCGTTGCGGACGGTGTGGATCAGCGGGGTGGGGAAGGGCTTGTCGACTTTCTGGCGCAGGCGGGAGACGTGGACGTCGATGACGTTGGTTTGCGGGTCGAAATGGTAGTCCCACACGCCTTCGAGCAGCATGGTGCGGGTGACGACCTGGCCGGCGTGGCGCATCAGGTATTCGAGCAGGCGGAATTCGCGGGGCTGCAGGTCGATCTTCTGCCCGGCGCGTTTCACGGCGCGGGACAGCAGGTCCATTTCGAGGTCGCCGGCCTGCAGCCGGGTGGTGGGGCCTTCGCTGCGGCCGCGGCGCACCAGGGCCTCGACGCGGGCGAGCAGTTCGGCGAAGGCGAAGGGCTTGGTCATGTAGTCGTCGCCGCCGGCCTTGAGGCCTTTGACGCGGTCGTCCACCTGCGCCATGGCGGAGAGGAACAGCACGGGCGTGTTGTTGTTCTGGCCGCGCAGGGTTTCCAGCAGCTTCAGGCCGTCGACGCCGCTGGGCAGCATGCGGTCGAGCACGATGGCGTCGAAGGCTTCGGAGACGGCGAGGAACAGGCCGTCGCGGCCGGTGGCGGCGTGTTCGACGACGTGGCCGGCTTCCTTGAGGCCTTTGACGACGAAGCCGGCGACGTCCTTGTCGTCTTCGATGACGAGAATGCGCATCAGTTTTCCTCCATGCGGGGCCGGCGGCCGATGGTGACGGGCACGGTGATGGTTTTGCCGGCGCGGCGGATGGACAGCTTGACCGAACTGCCGGGGGTGGCGAGGGCCACGTTCTTGATCAGGGCGCGGGCGGTTTCGACGGTGTGGTCGTCGATGGCGGTGACGATGTCGCCGGCTTTCAGCCCGGCCTTGAAGGCGGGGCCGTTGCGGTCGATGCCGGCGATGCCGACGCCGGCAGCGCCCTTCGGCCCGGCCTCCACGTCCTGCACCGAGACGCCGAGCCAGCCGCGGTCGATGCGGCCCCTCTCGCGCAGCTCGCCGACGATGCGGCTGACCAGCTCGGACGGGATGGCGAAGCCGATGCCGACCGAGCTGCCGGTGGGCGAGAAGATGGCGGAGTTCATGCCCACCACCTCGCCTTCGGTATTGAACAGCGGGCCGCCGGAATTGCCGGGGTTGATCGGGGCGTCGATCTGGATGAAGTCGTCGAACGGCCCGGCGCCGAGGTCGCGCCCGCGCGCCGAGACGATGCCGGCGGTGACCGAGCCGCCGAGGCCGAACGGATTGCCGGCGGCGATCACCCAGTCGCCCACCTCCAGCGCCCGGCTGTCGCCCCAGCGCGCGGCCGGCAGCCTGTCCGGGGCGGTCACCTTGATCACCGCCACGTCGGTCAGCTCGTCGCTGCCCACCAGCTTCGCCGTCAGCTCGGCGCCGGCGGCGGTGGTGATGGTGATCTTCTCGGCGCTGCCGACCACGTGGTGGTTGGTGACGATGGTGCCGTCGGGGTCGATGATGTAGCCGCTGCCGGCGCCGGTCACCCGTTCGCGGCGTTGCTTGAAGCGTTCGCGAAACTGGCGCTGCAGCTCGGGCGGCAGCCCGGCCGGCGGGTTGCCGCTGGCGACGGTCTCGGTGACGGCGATGTTCACCACCGTCGGCATCACCTGCTTCACCAGGGGGGCAAAGCTTTCCGGGCCGACGCGCGCGGCGGCGAGGCGCGGCAGGGTGAACAGGCTGGCGGCGGCCAGCAGGCCGGCGTGGCGCCGGGTCAGGGTTGCGGTCATGCGGTCGCTCCGTTGGGGCGAGAAATCGTGTCCGGAAGGTGGCGTCGCGTAGCCTTGGCAACAAGATTACGGAAGCCGCCGCGCGCTGGACGCGGCATGAATTTCATTTCATCCCGGCGGCCGCGGCCTGGCGCGCCAGGGCGGCGCGGCGGCCGGGTCTTCCGGCCAGTCGTGCTTGGGGTAGCGGCCGCGCAGGTCCTTGCGGGCATCGGCCCAGGCGCCTTTCCAGAATCCGGCGAGATCGGCGGTGATCGCGGCCGGGCGGCCTGCGGGAGAGAGCAGGGCGAGGCGCAGCGGGATGCGGCCGCCGGCGAGCTGCGGCGTGGCGGCCATGCCGTAGAAGAACTGCGCCCGGGCCGCCGCGACCGGCACCGGCTCGGCATAGTCGATCGGCGCGCCGCCGCCGGGCAGGTCGAGCTTCGCCGGCAGCTCGCGGTCGAGCCTTGCGGCGGCGTTCCAGTCCAGCATGCCGCGCAGGATCGCCGCCATGTCGAGCCGCCCGGCGTCGGGGAGGCGTGACATGCCGTGCAGGTACGGCGTGAGCCAGGTGCGATCGGCTGCAAGCGCCGTGTCCGACAGGTCGGGCCAGGCGTCGGGCTCCAGCCCGCGCATCAGCGCCACCCGCGCCTGGAACTGCCGGGCGGCGTCGCTCCACGGCAGCCGGGCGATGTCGAGTGCCTCGGCCAGCGCGGCGGCGGTCTCGGCCGGGTCGGCGGCGAC
>JBGAIK010000311.1:0-5217 GCA_044225615.1 Acetobacteraceae bacterium
GTATCCCGCCGCCGCCAGCGCCGGCTGCTGGTAGGGCCAGCCGGCCATGGACTGCGTGCCGGCATGCAGCAGGACCACGGCGGGGCCATCCCCGCCGGTGTCCCAATAGCCGAGCCGTCCGCCCTCGACGGCGAAGCTGCCGTGCCGCGCCGGCACCTGCGGCGGGATCGGCTCCGCCACCCACACCGGCGCGGACATCGGATCAGGCCGCCTTGGGCTTGAGGAACGGGAACATCGCGTAGCGCGCCGCGTCGTCCATCTCCGCCTTGAAGGTGTGGCGGTCCTTCAGCGCCAGGGCACGGGCGGCGGCCGGGCGGGCATTGACCGCATCGAGATGGCGCTTGAGGTTCGGCAGCCGGTCCGCCACCTCCTGCCCCAGCACGAAGCTCGCCATCCGCGACCAGCCCCACAGCGCCATGTCGACGATGGTGTAGCTGTCGCCCAGCATCCACGGCCGCGTCGCCAGCCGCGCGTCGACGATGCCCCAGTGCCGCTGCGCCTCGAAATTGTAGCGGGTGACGGCGTAGTCCTTGGGCTCCGGAGCGACATTGCGGAAATGCACCGCCTGGCCCGAATACGGCCCGATGCCGGAGGCGATGAACATCAGCCAGGACAGCATCTCGCCGCGCGCCGCGTTGCCGGCGGCGGGCATGAACTGGCCGGTCTTCTCGCCAAGATAGAGCAGGATCGCGTTGCTGTCGAAGACCGTCGCGTCGCCATCGACGATCGCCGGCAGCTTGGCGTTGGGGTTGATGGCGAGGAAGGCGGGTTCGTGCTGCTCGCCCTTGCGGGTGTCGACGGGGATGGTCTCGTAGGGGAGGCCCATCTCCTCCAGCGCCAGCGCCACCTTGGTCGGGTTCGGTGCGAGGTTGTAGTAGAACTTGATCACGGCTTCCTCCCGGGTTGTTGCCGCGGCGGATATGGGGGCGGAAACGGGATGGGGTAGAGGGAAAGAAAGCGGTTCTTTTTTGGAAAAGAGTGCCAAAAAAACTCTCGTCCGTTTGGGTGGTGGCACAAGATCGCCACGCACACCTCCCAAACGAACAGAAGTCTTTTTGCTTCTCTTTCTTCAGAAAAAGAAGACTTCCTTCCTCACGCCACCGCCGCCGCCGCGAACCCCTTCTCCGCCGCCTTCAGCGCCAGCGCGATGTCCGCCTCGGTATGCGCGGCCGACAGGAACATGTTGTGCTTGGGGTGGAAATAGGCGCCGGCCCGCAGCGCGGCGGCGCAGAAGGCGTTGGCCTTGGCGTAGTGTGGATCGTCCTCGAACAGCACCATCGGCATCTGCACCGGACCGGTCTGGCGCAGGGCGAGCCCCGCCTTGCGCGACAGTTCGTCGAACCCCTCGCGCAGCAGCGTGCCCATCCGCACCATGGTGCCGATCGCGTCGGTCTCGGCCAGCGCCTTCAATGTCGCGACGCCGGCGGCATAGGGCGTGGCCGCGGTCCAGAACGAGCCGGTGGAGAAGGTCTTCGTCGCCGCCTCGCGGAAGCGGTCATTGCCGGTGACGGCGGCGAGCGGATAGCCGTTGGCGATCGCCTTGCTCCAGGCGGAAAGGTCGGGGCGCACGCCCACCACCTCCCAGCTGCCGCCGGCATGCACGCGGAAGCCGGCGCGCACGTCGTCCACGATCAGCGCCGCACCCTTGGCATCGCACAGCGTGCGGGCCAGCTCGGCGAAATCCCGGGTCGGCATCTCCTGGTCCACCGCCAGGTCATGCTTGAATGCGGAGACGATGATGGCGGCAAGGTCGTCGCCCGCCGCGTCGGCCGCAGCCTGGAGGCTGGCGACGTCGTTGTAGTGGTAGCCGATCACATGCGCCCGGTCCTCGTTGGTGGCACCCGCCAGCGCCGGCGACGACCAGGGCAGCGCGCCGTGATAGGCGCCGACGGCCTGGAGCACCTTGCGCCTGCCGGTGGCCGAGCGGGCCAGCGTCACGCAGAAGGTGGTGGCGTCGGTGCCGTTGCGCTGGAACTGCACCCAGTCGGCATGGGCGACGGTGGATACCATCGCCTCGGCCAGCTCCACCATCGCCTCGCCGGGGCCGTTCATGCAGTCGCCGTTGGCAAGCTGCGCCGCCACCGCGGCCTCCACCGCGGGGTGGCGGTAGCCCAGGATCATCGGCCCCCAGCTGCACATGAAATCGACGTATTCGTTGCCGTCCACGTCCCACAGCCGGCTGCCCTCGGCGCGGGCGAAGAACTGCGGATAGCCCTCGGGCAGGTTGGCGGCGTTCTGGTGGCCCCACATGCCGCCCGGCACCACGGCACGGGCACGCGCGCGCAGCGCGGCATCACGGGTGTTGGGCAGCAGATGCGGGGCGTCGTTCATGGCTGCGTCCTTCGGATCGGAAGCGCCATTCCTAGCGTGCCGCACCGCAGCACGGAAGCCGCCGCATCAGTGCAGCCGGCCGCGCGGCCAGTGCGCCACCAGCACCGAGCGGCGGGCACTGCCGCATTCGCAGATCACCCGCATGCCCGACAGCCGCACCCGCCCTTGCCCGCGCGCCGAGAGGCGGGCCAGGTCAACCAGCCCCGCCGCGCCGCAAACCGGACAATGCGTCGCCACGCGCAGCTTGCGGGCCATGGCGGCGGCAACGGTGGGGATCGGCGCGGGCCGCACGGCACCCTCCTCGGGCATTGCGATGGCGCAGCCTAGCCCAGCCGCCGGCCTCACCCCAGCCACAAGCCATCACGCCTGCGCGATGCCGTGGCACGAGGCGCCGGGGCTCAGAGGCCTTTTGAGAATTCGCTCTGACGAGTCAGAGGCGGCACCTTGGCCGCCGTCCGGCGGTGATTTCCGAGCACCGGAGCGCAGGAAATCGCCGTCGGATGACCGTCAGAGTAGAATTGTCAAAAGGACTCTCAGAACTCCAGCGCGGTCGCCTGCATCACCAGCGGCAGGGTGCGCACCATCGCCAGCACCTCTTCCGGCACCTTCTCGTCCACCGAGACCATGCAGATCGCATCGCCCCCCTGCTCGGCGCGGCCGAGATGGAAGGTGGCGATGTTGATGCCGGCACCGGCCAGGGTGGCGCCGAAGCGGCCGATGAAGCCGGGCTTGTCCTGGTTGGTGACATAGAGCATGTGGCGCGCGAAATCGGCCTCCACCCGGATGCCCTTGATCTCCACGATGCGCGGCCGGGCGCCCGCGAACAGCGTGCCGGACAGGGCGCGCACGTTCTGGCCGGTCTCCACCGTCAGCCGCACCAGCGTCTGGTATTCGCTCGGCCGGTCATGCACGGTCTCGGCGATGTCGATGCCGCGCTCGCGCGCCAGCACCGGGGCGTTGACCATGTTCGCCCCCTCGATCATCGGCCCCAGCAGCCCGGCCAGCGCGGCGGCGTTGAGCGGCCGGTGGTTCAGGCTGGCGGCATGGCCCTCGTATTCGATCGTCACGCGCTTCAGCGTGCCGTCGCGTGCCTGGGTGAGCTGCCCGGCCATGGCGCCGAGCAGGCGGCACAGCTCCATGTAGGGGCGCAGCCGCGGCGCCTCCTCGGCGGTGACGCTGGGCATGTTGATGGCGTTGGCGACGGCGCCGGAGAGCAGGAAGTCGCTCATCTGCTCGGCGACCTGCAGCGCCACATTCTCCTGCGCCTCGGCCGTCGCGGCACCCAGATGCGGCGTGCAGACCACGTTCTCCAGCCCGAACAGCGGGCTGTCGGTGGCCGGCTCGGTCTCGAACACGTCGAGCGCGGCGCCGGCGACATGGCCCGCCTTGATGGCGTCGGCCAGCGCCGCCTCGTCCACCAGCCCGCCGCGGGCGCAGTTGATGATGCGCACGCCCTTTTTGGTGCGCGCCAGCGCCTCGCGCGACAGCAGGTTGCGGGTGGCATCCGTGAGCGGGGTGTGCAGGGTGATGATGTCGGCGCGGGCGATCAGCGCGTCGAGCTCCACCTTCTCCACGCCGAGCTCCAGCGCACGCTTCTCGGTCAGGTACGGGTCGTAGGCGATGACGCGCATCTTCAGCCCCTGCGCGCGGTCGGCGACGATGGAGCCGATATTGCCGCAGCCCACGAGGCCGAGCACCTTGCCGGACAGCTCCACCCCCATGAAGCGGTTCTTCTCCCACTTGCCGCCCTTGGTGGAGGCACTGGCCTCCGGGATCTGGCGGGCGAGGGCGAACATCATGGCAATGGCATGTTCCGCGGTGGTGATGGCGTTGCCGTTGGGCGTGTTCATCACCACCACGCCGCGGGCGGTGGCCGATTTCACGTCCACATTGTCCACGCCGATGCCGGCGCGGCCGACCACCTTGAGGTTGGGCGCGGCATCGAGCAGCTCGCGGGTGACCTTGGTGGCGGAGCGGATGGCGAGGCCGTCATAGGCGCCGATGATGGCGCGCAGGTCGGCGGGGGACAGGCCGGGCTTCACGTCGGCCTCGATGCCGCGGTCGCGGAAGATCGCCACGGCGGCGGGGGACAGCTTGTCGCTGATCAGGACCTTGACCATGGCTCAGGCTCCGAATTCGTTGCGCACGGTGGCTTCGGCCCAGTCGAGCCAGGGCAGCAGGGCGGCGATGTCGGCGGTCTCCACGGTCGCGCCGCCCCAGATGCGCAGGCCGGGCGGGGCGTCGCGATAGGACGCGACGTCGTGGGCGACGCCTTCCTTTTCCAACAGCGACGCCAGCCGCTTTGCCGCCTCCGCCTGCTTCGCTGCATCAAGCGCCACGAACCATGGCGCCGTGACCGCGAGGCAGATCGCGGTGCAGGAGCGCGTGGCCGGCGCCTCGGCCAGGAACCGCGCCCAAAGGGAGTTCGATTCCCAGGCCGCGACGGTGGCGAGGTTCGCCTCCGACCGCGCGATCAGGCCCCTGAGGCCGCCGACGCCCTCCGCCCAGCGCAGCCCGTCCAGCGCGTCCTCGACGCAGAGCATCGACGGCGTGTTGATCGTCTCGCCCTTGAAGATGCCCTCGATCAGCTTGCCGCCCGAGGTGAGCCGGAAGATTTTCGGCAGCGGCCAGGCGGGCTTGTGGGTCAGCAGCCGCTCCACCGCCCGCGGCGACAGCGCCAGCATGCCATGCGCCGCCTCGCCCCCCAGCACCTTCTGCCAGGACCACGTGACAACATCGAGCCTGTCCCAGGGCAGGTGCATCGCGAAAGCGGCCGAGGTGGCGTCGCAGATCACGAGGCCCTCGCGGTCGGGCGCGATGAAATCGCCGTCCGGCAGCCGGACGCCGGAGGTGGTGCCGTTCCAGGCCAGGACCAGATCATGCGCC
>JBGAIK010000312.1:0-5282 GCA_044225615.1 Acetobacteraceae bacterium
CGACGGCGGCGGCGACCTTGGCGCGGACGATGGCGTCGGTCTCGCCGTGGTCGGCCCGGCGCTCGGAATGGCCGAGGATCACCGCGCTCGCCCCGGCGTCGCGCAGCATCGGCGCCGAGACGTCGCCGGTATGGGCGCCGGCGGCCTTGGCGTGGCAGTCCTGCCCGCCGACGGCGACCGCGGAGCCGGCCGCGAGCTCCGCCACGGCCGCGACCAGCGTCGCCGGCGGGCAGACCAGCAGGTCGCAGCCAAGGGCGGGCGCGGCCTCGCGCAGCGGCCCGAGGATCGCCGCCGCCTGCGCCGGCGTGCCGTTCATCTTCCAGTTGCCCGCGATCAGCTGGCGCATCCCGTCCTCCCCCTCGCTGACCCCGGCTCTAGCACAGACTGGCAAACAACGGTCACCCCCCCTATGGTGCGGCCCGCCTGCCACCTGGGAATTCCTGATGCTCGCCAGCTTCCGCCGCCACCTCAACTAATGGGTCGCCAAGGCCTTCTTCATGCTGCTGGTCGCCACCTTCGTCCTGTGGGGCGTGGGCGACGTGGTCCGCAACGTGGGCACGGACACCGCGGTGGCGACGGTGGGCGGCACCAAGATCGAGATGCCCGAGATGCAGGAGGCGTATCGCCGCCAGCTCGACCAGGTGACGCGGATGTTCGGCGGCAAGGTGGACCCGACGGCCGAGATGCGCCGCGGCATCGCCGGCCAGGCGCTGGAGCAGCTGATCACCCGGACGGCCGTGAACGAGGCGGTGCAGGGCTTCGGCATCGCGGTGCCGGATGCGGCACTGGTGCAGGCGGTGCGCGAGATGCCGGCTTTCCGCGGCCCGGACGGCAGCTTCAGCCGCCCGACCTTCGACATGGTGCTGCGCAACAACAACCTCAACGAGCCGCGGTTCATGGCGCTGATGCGCGCCGACATGGGCCAGCGCCAGCTGCTGGACCCGGTGCGCGCCGGCGCGAGCAGCCCGGAGACGCTGACGAAGGAAGTCTACGAATTCCAGAACGAGAAGCGCGTGGCCGAGATCGTGAGCCTGCCCTTCGCCGAGGCCGCCGCCCCGCCCACGCCCACCGACGCGCAGGTGACGCGGTGGTACGAGAACCACCTGTCGAGCTATTCCACGCCCGAATACCGCCGCATCAAGCTGGTGCTGCTGGCGCCCGAGGCGATCGGCCGCGACCTTCCGGTGACGGACGAGGAGCTGAAGGCGGCCTACGAGGCGCGCAGGGCGGAGTTCCGCCAGCCGGAGCGGCGCACGCTGCAGGTGCTGGTGATCGACGACGAGGCGGAGGCGAAGCGGCTGGCCGACAAATGGTCGGCCGGGGCCGACTGGGCCACGATGCAGGCCGAGGGCGGCACGGCGACCGAGCTGCCCAACGCGACGAAGCAGGAGATCCCGTCGGCGGAGCTGGCGGAGGCCGCCTTCTCGGTGGGCGAGAACGTGGTGCCGCCGCCGCTGAAGGGGCCGTTCGGCTGGCAGGTGTTCAAGGTCGCCGCGATCACGCCCGGCGTGGACCAGGGCTTCGACCAGGTGAAGGACACGCTGCGCGCCCGCATCGCCGCCGACAAGGCGGCCGACCTGATCTACGAGCGCTCGTCGAAGATCGAGGACATGCTGGCCGGCGGCACGCCGATCGACGAGCTGCCGGCCGATTTCGGCCTGACCCCGCTGGCCGGCACGCTCGACGCCCAGGGCACCACGCCGGACGGCACGCCGGCGCCGATCCCGGGCGATGACGCGCTGCGCGCCGCCATCCTGCGCGAGGTGTTCCAGGCCAAGCAGGAGACGCCGCCGCGGCTGATCGAGGGCCCGCGCAACCCGCAGGGCAGCACCTGGTTCGCCTTCCAGATCGAGACCATCACGCCGCCGGCGGCAAAGCCGCTGGAGCAGGTGCGCCAGACGGTGATCGAGGACTGGACGCATGACGAGCGCCGCCGCGAGCAGGAGACCGAGGCCGCGCGCATCCTGGCCGAGGTGAAGGCGGGCAAGACGCTGGCCGAGGCGGCGCTGGGCCGGACGGTGACCACGCTGCCCCCGGCCGGCCGCGCGACGGGCGCGCAGGGGCTGCCGGTGCAGATGATCGACCCGCTCTTCGCGTTGAAACAGGGCGAGCCCACCATGGCCGAGACGGCCGACGGGTTCTCGGTGGCAGTGCTGACCCAGATCATCCCGGCCGACATCGCCGCCGACCCCGCCGGCTACGGCAAGGTGCGCGACGAGCTGGCGCAGGCGGTGGGCAACGACATCCAGGCCCTGCTGACCGTCGCGCTGCGCAACCGCGCCAACCCCAAGATCAACACCGCCATCTTCAATTCCGTGGCCCAAACCGAACAATAGCACCCGAGCAGCACACCATGAACGCGTCCCCGCCCCCGGGCTTTGCCCAGTTCCGCGCCGAATACGAGCAGGGACGCGGGCAGCTGCTGTGGACCAGGGGCGTGGCCGACCTGGAGACGCCGGTCGGCGCGTTCCTGAAGCTCGCGCACGGCAAGCCCAACACCTTCCTGCTGGAAAGCGTGGAGGGCGGCGCGAGCCGTGGCCGCTATTCGATCATCGGGCTGGAGCCGGACGTGATCTGGCGCTGCCGGGCGGGGCGGGGCGAGCTGAACCGCGACGCGCAGGCCGCGCCCTTCGCCTTCGTCGCCGATGCCCGCCCGCCGCTGGAGAGCCTGCGCGCGCTGGTGGCCGAATGCCGGCTGGACGTGCCGGAGGGCCTGCCGCCGATGTGCGGCGGCCTGGTCGGCTATCTGGGCTACGACATGGTGCGCCAGATGGAGCGCCTGCCCGACAACAACCCCGACGTGCTCGGCGTGCCCGAGGCGATGATGGCGCGGCCGACGCTGTGGGCGATCTTCGACAACGTGACCGACCTGCTGACCCTGGCCGCACCGATCTATCCGCGCGCCGGCGTCAGCGCCTCGGCCGCCTGGGAGCTCGCGCGCGCCCGGCTGGACGCCGCCGACGCGGCGCTGGCCCGGCCGGTCCCGCTGGCCGCGCCGCCGGTGGCGCTGCCGCCGCTGGAGGAGCCGCAGTCCAACTTCAGCAAGCCGGGCTTCATGGCGGCGGTGGAGAAGGCCAAGGAGTACATCGCCGCCGGCGACGCCTTCCAGGTGGTGCCGAGCCAGCGCTTCTCGGTGCCGTTCGCGCTGCCGCCGCTGGCGCTGTACCGCGCGCTGCGCCGCATCAGCCCGGCGCCGTTCATGTTCTTCCTCGACTACGGCGGCTTCGCGGTGACGGGATCGAGCCCCGAGATCCTGGTCCGCCTGCGCGACAACACGGTGACGATCCGCCCGCTCGCCGGCACAAGGCGGCGGGGCGCGACGCATGAGGAGGACCAGGCGCTGGAGGCCGAGCTGCTCGCCGACCCGAAGGAGCGGGCCGAGCACCTGATGCTGCTCGATCTCGGTCGCAACGACGTCGGCCGGGTCGCCGAGCTGGGGACGGTGCGCGTGACCGAGAGCTTCGCCATCGAGCGGTTCAGCCACGTGATGCACATCATGTCCGACGTGCAGGGCCGCATCCGACCCGGGCTCGACGCGATCGACGCGCTGGTGGCGGGGTTCCCCGCCGGCACGCTGTCGGGCGCGCCGAAGGTCCGCGCGATGGAGATCATCGACGAGCTGGAGCCGTCGCGGCGCGCGATCTACGGCGGCTGCGCCTGCTACTTCGCCGCCGACGGGACGATGGATTCCTGCATCACGCTGCGCACGGCGGTGGTGAAGGATGGGGTGATGTACGTCCAGGCCGGCGGCGGCGTGGTGGCCGATTCCGACCCCGAGGCGGAATACGAGGAAACGCGGGCGAAGGCGCGGGCGCTGTTCCGCGCGGCGGAGGAAGCCGTGCGCTTCGCCGCCGGCAAGGGCGCCTAGCCCGGGTTTCCCGCGGGACCACGCGATGATGGCGAAGCGGATGTTCGCGTCCGGTGGCCACGTCGCGCGCGCCGCGCGTCGGCGAGGCGCCCCGCCTGGACGCGCCGGCTTGACGCTACCGTGACGGAACAACTGCCCGCCACCGGCGTTCGTGATGGGCAAGCAAGGAGGTTGTTCCATGGGTCGCAGTATTCTGCTCTGGCTGCTCGGCGTGCCGATCCCGATCATCATCCTGATCGCGCTGTTCTGGCACTGATCGCGATTCCGGCGGGCCGCGGCACGGTCCCGCACGGCATTGCCGGCCGGCATCGATGAAGGCGCCGCTGCCGCCCGCGAGGCGCGGCGGCGGCGGCCTACGCCCCGGTCGGCACCCAGAACACCAGCTCCGTCTCCCCGGGAAAGGCCGGATGCGCAAAGCTGCGCTCCAGCACCCCGCCCGCACTCTCGATCACCCGGCGCGAGATGGCATTGGTGTCTGAGCAGTTCACCATCACCCGCTTCAGCCCGAGCGCACCGGGCTCGCCAGCATCAGCCGCAGCGCCTGGCCGGCATAGCCGCGTCGGCGCTTCCAGGGGACCACCGCGTAGCCGATATGGCCGAGCACATGCGCCGGCAGCTCATCGGTGCCGGGCTGCCAGCGGAAGCCGATGGAGCCGCAGAACGCGCCGTCGCTGATCCAGTGCCGGAACCCCGGCAGCCTGGGCACCTGGCGCCCGTCCCACAGCGTGATCGTGCCGCCCTGGTCGAACAGGCTGGCCAGGAACGCCTCCGGGTCCGCGCGCAGGGCGGCGAGCTGCTCGGCGCTGACGTCACGGGTGTTGTCCGGCGACCAGCCCTGTTCCAGCGCCGCCGCATAGCCGGGCAGCAGGTCGCGATTCGGGGGCACCAGGGTCACGTCCATCGTCGCCGTCTCCGCACGGGGGCACGCAACTTGGCGTAACCGGCGGGGGCTTGCTAGCGTTACCGCGCAACGCAGAAGCAACAGCGCCGAATGGCCCGGAACGTCCGCCCGCCCCACAGCCGCTCCGGCTCGGAGACGGTGAAGATCACCGATGTCGCGCTGGCCGCCGGCGTCGCGCCGATGACCGTCTCGCGCGTGATCAACACGCCCGACCGCGTGGCCGCCGCCACCGCGGCCAGGGTGCGCACCGCCATCGAGACGCTGGGCTACGTGCCCAACCTGATCGCCGGCGGGCTTTCCAGCCGCCGCAGCCGCATGATCGCCGCCATCGTGCCGACCATCGCGAGCCCGATCTTCTCCACCCCGATCCAGTCCTTCACCGACACGCTGGGGCGCGCCGGCTATCACGTCATGCTCGCCCTGTCCGGCTACGGCCGCGACGACGAGGAAAGCCTGGTGCGCGCGATGCTCTCCCGCCGCCCCGACGGGCTGCTGCTGACCGGCGCCAGCCAC
>JBGAIK010000313.1:0-5209 GCA_044225615.1 Acetobacteraceae bacterium
ACAGCGCGATGTCGAGCGCGGCCTTGGCGTCGGCATGGCCGGCGAGTGCTGCGTCGCAGTGCTGCGCGCAGGCGGTGATCGCCGCCGAGTCGAGGCCGATCACCGCGGGGACCAGCACGTGGCGCAGCGCGGCGAGCGCGGTTTCCGCCGTGTTGCCGAACGGCGCCCAGGGGGCCGCCTCGCCCCAGCCGGTCAGGCCCTGGGCGGTGCGCACGGCCACCACCACGCGGCGCACCGCCATCTTCACGTGGCCGGAGCCGTGGCTGCGGGCGCTGCGGATCGGGCTTTCGATCAGCCACAGGTCGACGGCGGCAATGGGGTCGGTCATGGTCGCGTGATCCTGCCGGGAGGAATGCCAGCGTGACCGAGACGCCCGAGTCCGCCACAGAGCTGGGACGGAGGGTGGCGATCGGCGCCGGCTGGATGCTGGGCTGGCGGATGGTGGCGCGGCTGTCGGGGCTGGCCTCGACGCTGGTGCTGGCGCGGCTGCTGGTGCCGGCGGATTTCGGGCTGGTGGCGCTGGCGATGGGCTTCGCCGCCGCGTTCGACGCGCTGTCGGAGATCGGCGTGCAGGACGCGCTGGTGCGGCATCCGACGGTGGACCGCGACCTCTACAACACCGCCTTCGCGCTGCAGGCGTTGCGCGCCTTCATCACCGCCGCGCTGCTGGCGCTGGCGGCGCCGCTGCTGGCCGCCTGGTTCGGCGAGACGCGGTTGCTGCCGGTGCTGCTGGCGCTGGCGGCGGTCGCCGGCCTGGCCGGGCTCGACAACGTCGCCACCGGGGAGTTGCGCCGCGCGCTCGACTACCGCTGGCAGGTGATCCTGCTCGGCGCGCCGCGGCTGCTGGCGCTGGCGATCGTGATCCCGCTGGCGCTGGCGACCGGCAGCCACTGGGCACTGGTGGCGGGCACGGCGGTGGCGCGGCTGGGGCAGGTGGCGCTGGGCTACGCGCTGCATCCGTGGCGCCCGCGCCCGACGCTGGCGCGCTGGCGGGAGCTCGCGGGATTCTCGCTGTGGAGCTGGGCGGCGGCGCTGGCCAACGCAGCCTGGACGCGCAGCGACCCGGTGGTGCTGGGCGCGGCGCTGGGGGCGGGCGAGCTCGGCATCTACATCCTGGCCGCCGAGATCGCGCTGCTGCCGGTGAGCGAGCTGGTGGAGCCGGCGGCGGAGGCGGTGTTCACCGGGGCGGCGGCGGCCGAGAACGCAGGGCACGACGCGGCGCAGCTGATCGCACCCACGGTGGCGACGCTGCTGGTGTTCATCCTGCCGCTGGCGCTCGCCATCTCGGCGGCCGGCCACCAGCTGGGTTCGGTGCTGTTCGGCGCGGGCTGGGAGGCGGCCGGGCTGGTGATCGCGATCGGCGTGTGGGCCAGCGCCCTTGCGCCGCTCAGCTACGTGTCCAACGCCGTGCTGGTGGCGCGCGGGCGGCTCGCGGTGAAGACGGCGGCGTTGGCCGCGTCCGCCGTGCTGCGCATGCAGGCGGTGTTCATCTGCGCGCATTTCGGCAACCTCGGCGCCGTGGCCGGCGCGGTCGTCGTGGTCACCGCCATCGAGGCAATGCTGTTCGCCGCACCGCTGGCGATTGAAGGCGGGATCGGGCTGCGCGCGGAGCGCGGGGGCCTGCTGCGGCTGCTGGGCGCCACGGCGGCGGCCGGGCTCGCGATGCACATGCTCGGGCTGGGCTGGCGGCCCGCATCAGGCTCGCTGGTGTTCGACCTGGCGTTCGGCGCGGTCGCCGGCCCTGCCGCCATCGCCGCCTTCGGCGCCTCCCTGATTGCGATCTGGCATCTTTCCGGTCGCCCCGCGGGTGCCGAGCGCCGCGCGCTCGCGGTGATCGCCACCTTCCTGGCGGCCAGGGCGGCACGCGCTGGACAAGCCGGGGAGCGTGGCACAGATTGCCCGGCCAAGCCTGAGTCGCCAGGGGAGCCGTCGGACCGAGCATGAACAGCTATTTCTCGCCCGCCGAGCAGGTGAATCTTTCCCCCAAGGTGGCGGACGAGGTGAAGTTCACCACCTGCTACATGTGCGCCTGCCGCTGCGGCATCAAGGTTCATCTCAAGGACGGCAAGGTCCGCTACATCCAGGGCAACGCCAACCATCCGGTGAACAAGGGCGTGCTGTGCGGCAAGGGCTCCGCCGGGATCATGCAGCACTACTCGCCGGCCCGGCTGTCCAAGCCGCTGCTGCGGGTGGGCGAGCGCGGGAAGGGCGAGTTCAAGGAGATCGAGTGGGACGAGGCGATCGCGACGGCCGCCGGCTGGCTGCGCGAGGTGCGGGCCAAGGACCCCAAGAAGCTCGCCTTCTTCACCGGCCGCGACCAGAGCCAGTCGATGACCGGCTGGTGGGCGAAGCAGTTCGGCACGCCCAATTTCGCCGCCCATGGCGGGTTCTGCTCGGTCAACATGGCGGCCGGCGGGCTGTACACGCTGGGCGGCAGCTTCTGGGAGTTCGGCGAGCCGGACTGGGAGCGGGCGAAGTATTTCATCATGTTCGGGGTGGCGGAGGACCATGATTCCAACCCGATCAAGGCCGGCATCGCCGCACTGAAGGGGCGCGGGGCCAAGTTCGTCTCGGTCAACCCGGTGAAGACCGGGTATTCGGCGGTGGCCGACGAATGGGTGGGGATCAGGCCGGGGACGGACGGGCTTTTCGTGCTGGCGCTCGTGCATGAGCTGCTGCGCAACGACCGCATCGACCTCGACTGGCTGGTGCGCTTCACCAACGCGCACTGGCTGGTGATCCGCAATCCGGGCGGGGCCGATGACGGGCTGTTCGCGCGCGACGAGCTGGGCAAGCCGCTGGCCTGGGACAAGGCGGCCGGCGCGCCGGCGGATGCCGCGACGCCGGGGCTGAACCCGGGGGTGGTGGGCGAGGTGACGCTGCCCGACGGCCGCCGCGCCCTTCCCGCCTTCCACATCATGGCCGAGCGCTATCTCGGCCCCGAATACGCTCCGGCCGCGGTGGCCGAGCGGTGCGGCGTGACGGCCGAGACCATCATCAGGCTGGCAGCCGAACTGGCCGACACCGCGTTCAACCAGGCGATCACGCTGGAGCAGAGCTGGACCGACAGTGCCGGGCGGGTGCATCCCACCATGGTCGGCCGGCCCGTCGCCGTGCATGCGATGCGCGGGATCTCGGCCCATTCCAACGGGTTCCACACCTGCCGGGCGCTGCACCTGCTGCAGATGCTGCTCGGCGCCGTCGATACCCCCGGCTCCTGGCGCTACAAGTCGCCCTATCCCAAGCCGATCCCGCCGGGGCCGCCGCCGGTGGGCAAGGGGTCGGCGCCGAACAAGGACCTGCCGGGCATGGCGCTCGGCTTCCCGCAGGGGCCGGAGCACCTGCTGCTCGAGGATGACGGCACGCCGGTGCGGATCGACAAGGGGTTCTCCTGGGAAGCCCCGATTTCCGCCCATGGCATGATGCATACGGTGATCGCCAACGCCCATGCCGGCGACCCGTACAGAATCGACGTGCTGTTCATGTACATGGCCAACATGGCCTGGAACTCGTCGATGAACCCGGGCGACGCGATGCGCCAGCTCACCGACAAGGACCCGGCGACCGGCGAATACCGCATCCCGAAGGTGATCTACTCGGACGCGTTCTTTTCCGAGACCGTGCCCTATGCCGACCTGATCCTGCCGGACACGACCTATCTGGAGCGGTGGGACTGCGTCTCCCTGCTCGACCGGCCGATCGGGAGCAGCCATGGGCCGGCGGATGCGATCCGCCAGCCGGTGGTGCAGCCGGACCGCGACGTGCGGCCGTTCCAGGACGTGCTGATCGAGCTCGGCGCGCGGCTGGGGCTGCCCGGGTTCGTGAAGGAGGATGGCAGCGCGAAGTTCGGCTCCTATGCCGACTATCTCGCCAACCACGAGCGCACGCCCGGCGTCGGCCCGCTCGCCGGGTGGCGGGGCAACGGCACCCAGCACGGCAAGGGCGCGGCCAATCCGGACCAGCTCGCCCGCTACGTCGAGAACGAGTGCTTCTGGGAATGGAAGCTGCCGCCGGAACAGACCTACTTCAAATACGCCAACAAGGCGTATCTGGAGACGGCGCACGCGATGGGGCTGATCGGCGCCTCCGGCCAGATCGTGCTGCAGATGTACAGCGAGCACCTGCAGCGCTTCCGGCTTGCCGCCGAGGGGCATGGGGCGGTGCAGCCGCCGGAGCGGCTGCGCGAGCGCGTGCGCACCTATTTCGATCCGCTGCCGATCTGGTACGTGCCGTTCGAGCAGGCGGCGGTGGAGGCGGCGGCCTATCCGTTGCACGCCATCACCCAACGGCCGATGCCGATGTACCATAGCTGGGGCAGCCAGAACGCCTGGCTGCGGCAGATCTACACCCGCAACCATCTCTACATGAACCGCCGCATGGGCACGGCACTTGGCATCGCCGATGACGACTGGGTCTGGGTGGTCAGCCGCAACGGGCGGCTGAAATGCCAGGTCCGGCTGATGGAAGGCGTGAACCGCGACACGGTGTGGACCTGGAACGCGATCGGCAAGCGCTCCGGCGCGTGGAACCTGGCCCGCGACAGCGAGGAGAGCCGCGAGGGGTTCCTGCTGAACCACGTGATCTCCGAGTGGCTGCCGGCGCAGGGCGGGCAGCGTTCGGCCAATGCCGATCCGGTGACCGGGCAGGCCGCGTGGTACGACCTGCGGGTGCGGATCGAGAAGGTGGTGCCGGGCGAGGAGGGCGTGGTGGCACCGCAATTCGACACGCTGCCGCGCCCGCCGCACATGGTGCCGCCGGCGCGCACGCTGCGCTACGGGGAGAAACTGCAATGACCAGCCTTCCCGAGACCACCCAGCGCAAGCTCGGCCTGGTGATCGACCTTGACACCTGCGTCGGCTGCCATGCCTGCGCGGTGAACTGCAAGGAATGGAACGCGTCGGGCCATTCGGCGCCGCTGACCGACAGCAACGCCTACCACGCCGACCCGTCCGGCGTGTGGTTCAACCGGGTGCATACCTACGAGGCGGGCGAGGGCGATTGCAGCCGCACCGTGCATTTCCCGCGTTCCTGCCTGCACTGCGAGACGCCGGCCTGCGTCACCGTCTGTCCCACCGGCGCGTCCTACAAGCGGGCCGAGGACGGGATCGTGCTGGTCAACGCCGAGACCTGCATCGGCTGCCAGCTCTGCGCCTGGGCCTGCCCCTACGGCGCGCGCGAGTTCGACGCCGATGACGGCGTGATGAAGAAG
>JBGAIK010000314.1:0-5446 GCA_044225615.1 Acetobacteraceae bacterium
ATGCAGCCGCCGCCGGGGCCGCCGACGATGCGGACCGGGCCGGGGGCCGGGGTGGCGGGGCCGGCGGCGGCCAGGAACAGGGCCATGAGCCCAAGGATGAGATTGTGCATGACCCGTCTCCGCGGCTCGGCCAGAGTAGCGCCCCGTCTAGCACGAGTCGCACCCCGCCGATGCCCGAGCTGACCATCCTGATGCCGTGCCTGAACGAGGCGGAAACACTGGCCGCCTGCATCGGCAAGGCGCAGGCCTATCTGGCGCGCAGCGGCGTGGCGGGCGAGGTGGTGGTGGCCGACAACGGTTCCACCGACGGCTCCCAGGCCATCGCCGAGGCGCTCGGCGCGCGCGTCGAGCATGTCGCCGCGCGCGGCTACGGCAGCGCCCTGATCGCCGGCATCCGCGCCGCGCGCGGGCGCTTCGTGATCATGGCCGACAGCGACGACAGCTACGATTTCGGTGCCCTCGACCCGTTCGTCGAGAAGTTGCGGGAGGGCCACGCGCTGGTGATGGGCAATCGCTTCAGGGGCGGCATCATGCCGGGCGCGATGCCGAAGCTGCACCGCTGGCTGGGCAACCCGGTGCTGACCTTCGTCGGCCGGCTGTTCTTCGGCAGTCCGTGCGGCGACTTCCATTGCGGGCTGCGCGGCTTCGACCGCGACGCGATCCTGGCGCTGGACCTGCAGGCGCCGGGGATGGAGTTCGCCAGCGAGATGGTGGTGAAGGCGACCTTGCGCGGGCTTTCCATCGCCGAGGTGCCGACGGTGCTGCACCCGGACGGCCGCTCGCGCCCGCCGCATCTGCGCAGCTGGCGCGACGGGTGGCGGCACCTGCGCTTCCTGCTGCTGTTCAGCCCGGGCTGGCTGTTCCTCTATCCGGGCCTCGCCCTGCTGGCGCTCGGCCTGCTCGGGCTCGGCTGGCTGCTGCCGGGGCCGCGGCAGGTGGGTGGCGTGACGCTCGACATCCACTCGCTGCTGTATGCGGCGACCGCCATGGTGGTGGGCATGCAGGCGGTGGTGTTCTGGCTGTTCGCCCAGCACTACGGCATGCGCGAGGGCTTCCTGCCTGACGATCCCGCCGCGCGGCGGCTGGTCGGCCTGGTCACGCTGGAGCGCGGGCTGGTGCTGGGCGGGCTGCTGGTGGTGGGCGGGCTGGCGCTGGGGGCGGCGGCGGTGGGACGGTGGGGTGGCGCGGGCTTCGGCGAGCTGCAGCCCGACGCGGTCATGCGCCTGGTGATCCCCTCCGCCGCGATGGTCGTGCTGGGCTTCCAGCTCGCCTACGGCAGCTTCTTCATCAGCGTGCTGGACATCCGCGCGCGGCGCTGACCGCGATCGACGAAGACCAGCGTGCGGGAGAAGTGGAAGTTGATGAACATGCCGCACAGCGTGCCGGCGAAGATGGCGAGCACGGGATAGGCGGCGGCGGTCGCGAAATAGGTGACGCAGAGGAAATAGGCGCCGCGGTTGACGGTGAAGCCGATCGAGTTGACCAGCAGGAACACGCCCCATTGCCGGCCGCGATGGCCGTTCTGCACGTGCCGGTAGGTCCAGGCGCGGTTCAGCGCCCAGGTGGTGGTGGCGCCGGCGATGTAGGCCAGCGCGCCCGCCCAGTACAGGCCGAGCGCCCCGCGCAGCCCGTAGACCACGGCGTTGTCGGCCACGAAGCCGCAGGCGCCGACGGTGCCGAAGCGGGCGAACTCCAGCATCAGCGCGGCCCGGCGCGGGCCGACGATTCGGGCGAGGAGGGCGTGCATGCGCCCACCCTCTTAGCGATCCGCGCCGTCCCACGATAGAGGGCGCTTGCGAGCGGCCGGCGCGGCTGGCATCGTCGTTGCCGCAGGTGCGAAGTGCAAGAACGCGCCACACAGAACACAGGGGCTGAACGATGAAGCGACGGAATTTCCTGGCCGCGGGCGCGGCCGGACTTGCGCTGCCGGCCGCGGTGCGGGCGCAGAGCGCGCGGACGCTGCGTTTCATTCCGCAGATCGACCTGGCCTATCTCGATCCGCACTGGACGACGGCCTACATCACCCGCAACCACAGCTACATGGTGTTCGACACGCTGTTCGGCCAGGACGGCAAGTTCGACTACTCCCACCAGATGCTGGCCGGCCACGTGGTGGAGAACGACAACAAGCTGTGGAAGCTCACGCTGCGCGACGGGCTGTGGTGGCACGACGGCGAGAAGGTGCTGGCCAAGGATTGCGTGGCCTCGATCAGGCGCTGGGCCAAGCGCGACGCGATCGGCGACGCGCTGATGAACGCGACCGACGAGCTGTCGGCGCCGGATGACAGGACGATCCAGTTCCGGCTGAAGAAGCCGTTCGCGCTGCTGCCCGCGGCCCTCGGCAAGTCTCCGAGCCCGATGTGCGCGATGATGCCCGAGCGGCTGGCGATGACCGACCCGTTCAAGCAGATCACCGAGATCGTGGGCAGCGGCCCGTACCGCTACATCCAGTCCGAGCGCATCGCGGGCTCGCGCAACGTGTACCGCAAGTTCGACAAGTATGTGCCCCGCGCGAGCGGCACGCCCGACTGGACCGCCGGGCCGAAGGTGGTGCATTTCGACGAGGTGGTGTGGACGACCATGCCGGACGACGGCACCAAGTCGGCCGCGCTGCAGAACGGCGAGCAGGACTGGTGGGAGAACCCGGCCAACGACCTGGTGCCGCTGCTGCGCAAGAACCCCAAGATCAAGATCGCGATCCAGGACCCGACCGGCGGCGTGGAGATGATGTGGCCGAACCACCTGCAGCCGCCGTTCAACAACCCGGCGATCCGCCGCGCCTTCATGCACGCGATCGACCAGGCCGAGTTCATGCAGGCCATCGTCGGCGACAACCCGGACATGTACTACACGCCGCTCGGCATGTTCTGCCCCAAGACGCCGATGGCCTCCGACGTCGGGCTGGAGCCGCTGAAGGGCAAGCGCGACTATGCCCGCGTCAAGGAGATGCTGAAGGAGGCCGGCTACAAGGGCGAGAAGACGGTGCTGATGGTGCCGACCGACTATGCCACGCTGAAGGCGCTGGGCGACGTGATGGCCGACGTGATGCAGCGCGTGGGGATGAACGTGGACTATGTGGCGACCGACTGGGGCACGATGCTGGCGCGGCGCAACAAGAAGGACCCGGTGGAGCAGGGCGGCTGGAGCGCCTTCATCACCGGCTGGGCGGGCACCGACCATTTCAGCCCGCCGGCCCATATCGCGCTGCGCGGCAACGGCGACCAGGCTTCGTCCTGGCCCGGCTGGTGCACCAGCCCCGACCTGGAGCGGCTGCGCACGGCCTGGTTCGACGCGCCGGACCTTGCCGCCCAGCAGAAGATCTGCGCCGAGATGCAGGTCGTTGCCATGCGGGACGTGCCGTATTTCCCGCTCGGCCAGTTCCAGTCGCCCACCGCCTATCGCAGCGACATCGGGGGCGTGCTGAACGGGTTCGCGACCTTCTGGAACGTGAAACGAGCCTGATCCGGGGATTGCCGGGCCGGCGCGGGGGGTGACATAACCGTGACGCTCCCCGGCGCCGGTGCGGGCAGGCTGAAGAGGAAGACCTAAGGGCATGTGGGCTTACGTCGTCAGACGCATCGCCGCGACGATACCCGTGATGGGCATCGTCGCGCTGTTCGTGTTCAGCCTGCTCTACATCGCCCCGGGCGATCCGGCGGCGATCATCGCCGGCGACCAGGCCACCCCGGCCGACGTGGGCCGCATCCGCGCCTCGCGCTCGGCCTCGACCGGCCGTTCCTGGTCCGCTTCGGCGAGTGGTTCTGGAACGTGCTGAACGGCGACCTGGGAGTGTCGATCTTCACCAACCTGCCGGTGAAGCACATGATCGCCCAGCGCATCGAGCCGACGCTGTCGCTGATGGCGCTGACGCTGATCTTCGCGATCAGCTTCGCGGTGCCCATGGGCGTGCTGGCGGCCTGGCAGCAGGGCAAGTGGATCGACCGCATCGTGATGATCGCGGCCGTGCTCGGCTTCTCGGTGCCGGTCTTCGTGGTGGGCTACGTGCTGGCCTACACCTTCGCCCTCGAGCTCGACTGGTTCCCGGTCCAGGGCTACACGCCGATCGCCCGCGGCCTGGGGCCGTGGATCAACAACCTGGCCCTGCCCGCGGTGGCCCTGGGCAGCGCCTTCATCGCATTGCTGGCCCGCATCACCCGGGCGACGATGCTCGAGGTGCTGAGCCAGGACTACGTGCGCACCGCGCGGGCCAAGGGCGTGGACCAGAAGTCGATCCTGTTCGTGCACGGGCTCAAGAACGCGGCGGTGCCGATCGTGACCATCATCGGCATCGGCTTCTCCGCCCTGATCGGCGGCGCGGTGGTGACCGAGAGCGTGTTCGCCATCCCCGGCGTGGGCCGGCTGGTCGTGGATGCCATCCTGCGGCGCGACTACCCGGTGATCCAGGGCGTCGTGCTGATGTTCAGCTTCGTCTACGTGCTGGTGAACCTGGCCGTCGACCTCCTCTACACCGTGTTCGACCCGAGGATCCGTTACTGATGAGCACGACAACAGCGAACTACGTCGCAGCCCCCGAGCTCGGCGAGGTGCTGCCGCCGCGCAAGCAGCGGGGCAAGGTGGGGATGTTCATCTACCGCCACCCGACGATCTTCGCCGGCGGGCTGCTGCTTGCCATCATCGTCGGCATCGGCATCTTCGCGCCCTTTCTGTGGACCGCGGACCCCACCGCGCTGGCGCCGGCGCGGCGCACGCGGGCGCCCTCGGCGATGTACTGGTTCGGCACCGACATGCTGGGGCGCGACGTCTATTCGCGCGTGCTCTACGGCACCCGCATCTCGCTGATCGTGGGCTTCTCGGTGGCGCTCGTGGCGTCCTGCATCGGCCTGTTCATCGGGCTGACGGCCGGCTTCATCCGGGTGGTGGACAGCGTGGTGATGCGGGTGATGGACGGGCTGCAGTCGATCCCCGGCATCCTGCTGGCCATCGCGCTGATGGCGCTGACCCGGGCCAGCGTGGAGAACGTGATCGCGGCGATCGCGGTGACGCAGATCCCGCCGGTCTCCCGCCTGGTGCGCTCGGTGGTGCTCTCGCTGCGCGAGCAGCCCTATGTGGAGGCGGCGGTGGCGGCCGGCACGCGGATGCCGATCATCATCATCAAGCACATCCTGCCCAACACGCTGGCCCCGGTGATCGTGCAGGCGACGTTCATCTGCGCCTCGGCGATGCTGACCGAGGCCACGCTGTCGTTCATCGGCGCCGGCACGCCGCCGATCATCCCGTCCTGGGGCAACATCATGGCCGA
This sequence comes from Acetobacteraceae bacterium, assembly GCA_044225615.1. GTDB lineage: Bacteria > Pseudomonadota > Alphaproteobacteria > Acetobacterales > Acetobacteraceae > CAIYPH01. The sequence continues at coordinate 5,261 of JBGAIK010000314.1, forward strand.
GGGCCGCGCGCTGTGGCAGGTGAAGCCCTATATCGTGTTCTTCCCGGCGGCCTTCCTGTCGGTGGCGGTGCTGGCGGTGAACCTGCTCGGCGACGGCCTGCGCGACGCGCTCGACCCCCGGCTGGCAAAGCGGATCTGACCTGAATGTCCCTCTCTCCGGCCAGGGCCGACGCCCCGCTGCTCGAC